>DASXYT010000418.1:0-3033 GCA_036502345.1 Pseudonocardiaceae bacterium
TAAGAGGTCACGCAGACGGAATGACGTCACGCTGAGTGAGAGATGGAGCCGAAGATAACGCGCGCGGACCCGCCTACGCGGTCGGCAGCCCCGGTACCGATCACTGCCGCAGGCATCCAGATGTGGACGTTATGAGCTGCCACGCGCTGGCCAGAACAGCGTTGGCTGTCCGCGTCTCATGTCCGAAATGCTCGGTACCCGGTTGCGCCCGTCGCGATGTGGGCCTTACTGATCCGCGTCGTGCGCGCGGCAAGCTGTCGTTGTCTGCGGAGGCGGGCTCGCCGGGGCACCTGGCGGCAGCCGTCCGGGGCATCTGCCCGTAACGGCTGCCGCAGGGTGTCATGCCTTGCCTTTAGCGTCCTTCCTGCGTGTTCGCCTGCATGCTGTGGCTGGCCCGGCAGCTCGGCTGTGTCAGCCGTGCACGGTGAAGCCGGCGCTCAGCGAGGCGGGTGTGCCGATCTGCACCTGGTAGGAGCCGGGTTCGACCTGTGGCCGGCCGATGCCCTCAATGTCGCCGGGGGTCACGGCCAGCTCCGTCACCGGGAAGGACACGGTCACTGTCTTCGACTGGCCCGGATCGAGGGTCACGCGGGTGAACCCCACCAGCCTCTGGTTCGGGACCACCACGGCGCTGACCGGCTGGTGGACGTAGACCGGCACCACGTCGGTTCCGGCCCGGCTGCCGGTGTTGGCCACGGTGAAGGTGGCAGTTGCCGTGCCGGTGCGGGACACGCTGCTGGTCGCGGAGAGCCCGCTGACCTGGAACGTGGTGTAGGAGAGCCCGAAGCCGAACGGGTACAGCGGGTTGTAGCCGCTGCCCTGCCCGGAGTTCGTGCCCGGCAGCTGGTCGAAGACCTTGGGCTGATCGCCGAGCGGTGACGGGGCGCCGGTATCGAAGTCTCCGCCGGGCGCGGCCGCGTCGGACGGCCAGGTCACCGGCAGCTTGCCGCTGGGGTCGATCTTGCCGAAGATGGCATCGGCCACCGCCGTGCCGGCCTCGGTGCTGCCCTGGTAGGCCATCAGGATCGTGTTGGCGTTCTCCGCCGGGCCCAGGCCGAGCGGCCGGCCCGCGATCACCACGACGATCACCGGCTTGCCGGTCGCCTCCAGGGCGCTGATCAGTGCCTTCTGGTCGGGCGGCAGCGCGGGCGAGGGATTGTCGCCGAGCCCCTCGGCGTACGCCTTCTCGCCCACCGCCACGACCACGGCGTCCGCCGACGCGGCGTCGGCCACCGCGGTGGCCTGGTCAGGCGCGGATACCACGTTCGGGTCCTCGGCCTGCAGGCCCTTCAGCACGGTGGTGCCGGGCGGGATCTGGTTCGCCGGCCCCATGCAGCACACGTGGCCGGCCCCGAACACGCCCTGCCAGCTGACGCTCCAGCCGCCGAGCTGGTTCGTCATGGAGTCCGCGCTCGGTCCGGTCACGACCAGCTTGCTGGCGGGCGACAGCGGCAGCGCGTTGCCCTGGTTGCGCAGCAGGGTGATCGACTCGCGGGCGGCGTGCAAGGTGGCGTCCCGGCCGGCCTCGACGGCGGCGTCGGCCTTGCTGGCATTGACCGCCGGGTGATCGAAGAGCCCGAGCTGGAACTTCAGCGTGAGGATCCGCTTGACGGCCTGGTTGATCCGCCCCACCGGGATGCTGCGGTTGGCCACGTCCTGCTGCACGGCGGTTTGCCACTGGTCGGCGTTGAACGGGAGCATGGCCATGTCCACGCCGGCGTTGATGGCCAGGGCGGCCGCGCCGGCCAGGTCGGGGGCGACGTGATACGTGGTGGCCAGCGCCGGCACGTCACCGAAGTCGCTGATCACCACGCCCTTGAAACCGAGCCGGCCGCGCAGTTCGGTGGTGAGCAGGAAATGCGACGCGGTGGCGGGAATCCCGTTGACCGAGCCGGAGTCCGCCATGACCGTGCCCGCCCCGCCGTCGATGGCACCCGCATACGACGGCAGGAACATGTCCTGCAGGTAGCGGATCGGCAGCTCGGCCTGCACCCGGTCATGCCCGTTGATCGACTCGGAATATCCGGCGAAGTGCTTCACGGTGGCGGTAACGTCCAGGCTGCCGCTGCCACCCGGGGCCTGCAGGCCGCGCACGTTCGCGTCGCCCAGGGCCGCGGCCAGCGCGGGCTCCTCGGCCCAGGTCTCGTAGGTGCGGCCCCACCGGTTGTCCCGCGCCAGGTCCTGGACGGGGGCGAAGTCCCAGGTCCACCCGGTGGCACGCAGCGCGCTGGCGGTCACCTGGCCGCCGGCCTGCGCGGCGGCCGGATCCCAGGTGGCACCCATGCCGATGGACTGCGGGAACAGCGGCGCCTGCCACGGGTGCCCGAAGCCGTGCACGGCGTCCACGCCGAAGATGACGGGGATGTGCAACCGCGAGTGCTGGATCGCGTAAGACTGCATGGTGTTGTACTCGCTGGCCCAGTCCAGGCCGGTATTGCCGGGACCGCCCTTGCCGGTGGTGTCGGGCGGGATGTCGGTCCCGCCGGCCAGGATAGAGCCGACCTTGTCACCGACGAAGATCTTCTGCTCGCACACCGGGTTGGGCAGGTTGAAGCCACCCTGGCTGGTGCAGTTGCTGCTGGTGTCGGTTACCTGCGTCGCTTCGATCTGCACCATCTGGCCGATCTTCTCGGCCAGCGTCATCCGGCCGAGCAGATCAGCGACCCGCGCCTGGACAGGAGCGGCCGAGTCGAGGTAGGCCGCCCGGCCGGTGGCCGAGGCGGCGGTCGTGGTCGTCGCGGATACCGATGCCAAGGTGGCGATGACCAGCGTGACCGCCGCCACCGCGGCAATCACTGGTCGGCGGCAGGCCCCCGGCAGGCGGACCAGGCCGCCGCTCCGCCGAGAAAGATGACCGGTTCTGTCTTTCATGGCGCACTCCTTCTTCTGTGCCGCCGCTGACTCAGATGCCTCACGGCCAGGCACGGCGCGCCGATAGTACATCCAGCCGTGCACATTTGCCGGAATTTGTGGACTTTATAGCGCGGCCGACAAAGAGGAACATCCGGAGCTGCCGCGGCTCGGTGGACGGGC
>DASXYT010000419.1:0-5440 GCA_036502345.1 Pseudonocardiaceae bacterium
CTGTCGAGCTCGGCGGGCACCAGCTGTCCCGTGGTGAGTGCGCGTGCCACCTCGTCGATCGGTTGGCCGGTGGTGAACGCGTAACCCCGCAGCAGGGCGATGGCCTGGTCGGCCGGAATATCGAAGGCACCGACCAGCATCCCCGTTGCCTGGTGGACGTGCCGGCGGTCCTCGGTCAGCTTGCCCCACCACGCCGCGGCGATGTCGTCCGTCTCCGCGGCACCGTCGCCCTGGCGCCCCCGGGTCAGCAGCAGTGCCGTGGCGACGCGCACGACCTCCAGGGCGATGGCGAGGTCGGCGGCCGACAGCTCGCCAGGATGGCGTCGGTAGAACTCCATCGCCCCGACGCAGGCGGTGGCGGTGCGCAGAGGGAATGCGAAGATCGCGCCGACCGGCTGGCCGATCATCTCCTCGGCGAAGACCGGCCAGAGCGGTGTCGATGCGGTAGCCAGATTCGGCACCAGTACCGGACGGCGGGTGGTGAATGCCTCGACGCAGGGTCCCTCACCGAGGGTGAACTGCAGTTCCTCGATCCGGCGGTTGACCTCGTCGCTGGCGTGCAGCATCTCCCGGTGCGCGGAGTCGGTCATCAGGCAGATCGAGGCGCCGTCCACGGGCAACAGCCAGATGCCTGCCTGACATACCCCGCGGAGCGGATCGGCGCCCTCGGTGTGCTCCAGGATCGCGGCCAGCACGGTCGCGCGGACCGGCCGGTCGGTCGCCCCGGCGTCGGCGTACTCAGCCACTCCGAGCAGCCGAGCGAGATGGTGTAGTCATCTTCCGTCTCCCCGATGTCGACTACTGAAGGTCGTTAACGGACGAGGGGATCCGGGCCAGAGAGGAACCCACGGAAGGTAGTTCGCCACTGTCCTCACGATACAGGTGGGCCCCAACATCATCAGCCCTCGCGGAGGCCTGACGCCGCCGCAGGTGGCCCACCAGCGCTCACAGCATCTATCGGGACCTGACTCTGCGAGATGACCCGCGAGTTTCGTACCCTGGTACGCGCACCTCAAGGCGCAGGATCAAGGGATCACGCGGGCCGGGCACAGCGGCGTGCGGGTAAGGGCGGTCGTGGACAAACAGCGCCGGCACGAGCTGTGGCAAGCGGTCACCATGAAGGCCGCAACCGGCTCGGACTGGCCCCATGCCGTGTGTGATGTCGCCCGTGACGTCACCGCATCCGACGCGGCGATCACGGTGCGTGCTGACTCCCGGATCCAGGACCTGCTCGCCGCCAGCACGCCATGGGTGGCCTCGCTGGAGGAGATTCAGTACACCCTCGGGGAGGGACCTGGCGTCGAGGCGTTCGCCACCGGCGGACCGGTCCTGGTCCACGACCTCGCGCGGTACGGCGACCGGTGGCCCCTGTTCACCGACGCCGCCCGTTCCGCCGGTGTGGCGTCGCTGTTCGCCTTTCCCCTGCACGTCGGTGCCATCTTCCTGGGCACCCTGGACCTCTACCGCCGCGACACCGGCTACCTCTCCCCGGCCGACCTGGAGGTCCTGACCATCCTGGCCGACCTGGCGACCACGGTCGTCCTGCGCCATTTCGCTCCCGGCCAGGGCGGCCACGGCGACCCCGTTGACCTGGAGGGCGGCTCGTACGAGGACGTGCACATCGCGACCGGAATGCTCGCCGCGCAGCTGCACATCGGACTCGCCGACGCCTCCGCCCGGCTGCGGGCGCACGCGTTCGGCAGCGGCCGGTCGCTGCTCGCGGTCTCCCGCGACGTGCTGGCCGAGCGGATTCCCCTGGACCAGTGGGTCGACTGACCGTGTACCGGGCATGACATATGGCGCTGCCAGGGCACTCGCGACCGGCCGACCGTATGCTCAGCAGGTGACCGAGGGGCGCGAACACCTAGCCGACGTACTGGTCGAGATCACCACAGCGCTGGTCTCCGACTCGGACAGCTCGGAACTTCTCCGGCTGGTCACCGCCTCCTGTACCGAGCTTCTCAACGCCTCCGCCACGGGGCTCCTCCTGGCGGACCCGCGAGGCGGGGTCGAAGTGGTCGCCGCCTCCGACGAGACCGCCCATTTCCTGGAACTGCTACAGGCCCACGCCGACGCCGGCCCCTGCGTCGAGTGCATCGACACCGGGCAGATCGTGTCCGTGCCCGATCTGCGGGACCAGGACCAGCAACGGTGGCCCGTGTTCGCCGCCGCCGCGACCCGTGCCGGGTTCGCGGCGATTCATGCCGTTCCACTGCGCCTCAACGGGCGCACCCTGGGCGGTCTGAACATCTTCCACACGGCTGCCACGCAGCTCTCCCGCTGGCAGTTGCAGGCCGCTCAAGGCCTCACCGACCTCGCCGTGCTGGGGCTGACCATCGAACACGACGCTCGACGGGGCGCCCGTGTCGCCGAGAGCACCCTGACCGTGCTCAACGACCGGATCCGCCTCGCCCAGGCCGTGGGCCTGGTCGCCGGCGCACGCCGGATCGATGCCGCCGCCGCTCGCCTCCTGATCTACCGGCACGCCACACGCAGGAAGATCGCGGTGCGCGACGTCGCACAAGCTCTCACGTCCTACGAGCTCGACCCGGCCGCGCTGCCCCCGGCAGGCGAGCCTCCGTCGACTCCCGGTGCGTCGACGAGTCACCGTCAGGGCGCCGATGCCGACTGACCCGTCCCGGTGACCACGCCGATCGGTTCACGCCACGGCTAGAATCGGCGTCGACGGGGTGGAGGCACGAGCGCCATGACCACACAGCACGACCCGCCGAGCGGGCAGGCGAACCACGTGCTGGCGACCCTGCGTCACCGGGCTGCCGTGCAGGAGGCAGTCGGTGTCCTGGCGGTCTGGGGGAGCTGTGACCAGGCACAGGCGCGCGCGGAACTCGGCGAGCAGCCCACACCGGCGACCGTCGCCGCCGAGGCCGCACGGGTTGCCGCGATCACCGATGCCAGCGCCGACAACCGCGCCGATCCCGACTGGCAGTGACACACGGCGGCGGGAGTCGACGCGGTAGCGATCGCGGGGCCCCGCCCGCATGACCGGGAACGTGGGCAAGCGCGGCGTGTACTCACGTCCCCAGTGGGTAGTCATAGGGCATGACGGCACAGGAAAGTGTCAGGGCTGACGGGCCGGCGGTGGTGCGCAAGGGGCCGGCCGGTCAGCCGGCTGTTGTGGTGCTCGATCCGCAGGGCGACGCCAAGCACGGTGAGCTGCCGGCCACGTGGCGTTCGCTGGCCGAGGACGTCGAGGTGGTCTGGTGGCGGTTGCCCACGATGGTGCGGGAGGGCAGGGATGTCGGATCGCTGATCGCGGACCTGGCCGTGGACGAGCGGCTGTACCTGGTCGGTGCCGGTGACGCGGCGTTGTTGACGCTGTCGCTGGCCAGGCAGTACCGGGCCGGGGTTGCGTCGGTGGTCCTGGTGGACCCGCCGTGGCCGGACGACGTGGAGGCCGGGCAGCGCATCGTCGACGACCCGTCCCTCGAAGTCGCCCAGGTGTGGACCGATCCGGACGACACGTTGCCGATCGGCCACCCGGACGTGGTGCGGGCGGTGCTGCTGGCGTTGCTGTCGGCCGACCTGGCGCCGACACGGCCGGCCCACGATGGTGACGTGCGGATGCCGGCTGCCGAGTCACTGCTGAGCCAGGCATGGGACGCGGTACGCACGAAGTTGACCGATCTGCTGGCCGGCCTGGGTGGATGAAGCGGAGCCACGCCTGGGCGGACGGTGCTGGTCACTCGGCGGTCTGAGGGATGATTCCGCCGGCGAGTACCGCGTCCAGTTGCCGTGCCGACAGGCGGTGGGTCAGCCGGTAGTCCTCGTCCCTGGTGGCGTTGTGGACGGTGATCTCGTTGCCGTGCAACTGTTCCCGCAGGCCGGTCAGGACCAGCCGGTCGTCCTGCTCGATGCGGTCGTAGTCGGCCGGATCGCTGAACTCCAGTGCCACGATGCCGAAGTTGGCGAGGTTCTGCCAGTGGATGCGGGCGAACGACTTGGCCAGCACGGCGCGCAACCCGAGGAACCGTGGTGTGATCGCGGCGTGTTCGCGTGACGAGCCCTGTCCGTAGTTGTCACCGGCGACGATCAGATGCGGTCCGTCCAGGTTCGCCGCTCGGGTCGCGTACTGCTCGTCGACCTGGGAGAACGTGAACTCGGCGAGTTTCGGGACGTTGGACCGGAACGGCAGTGCCCGCGCACCCGCCGGGGAGATCTCGTCGGTGGAGATGTTGTCGCCCAGCTTGAGCAGCACCGGACCGTCGACCTCGTCGGGCAGCGCGTCGAAGTCCGGCAGGGACGCGATGTTCGGGCCCTTGACCAGGCGCTCCTCCGCTGCTCGTGCCGGCGGTAGTGGAGCGACCAGCATGTCGGTGTTGACGCTGGACCGCTCCGGCGTGAGATCACCTGGATGGTCGATGCCCAACTCGGCGGCCAGCTCCCGTGGATCGGTGATCGCGCCCGTGAGTGCCGCCGCGGCCGCCGTCTCCGGCGAGCACAGCCACACCGAGTCCTCACGGGTGCCCGAGCGGCCGGGGAAGTTCCGGGGGAACGTGCGCAGCGAGTTGCGCCCGGTCGCGGGTGCCTGGCCCATGCCGATGCAGCCGAGGCAGCCGGCCTGGTGAATCCGCGCGCCCGCGCCGATCAGGTCGAACGTGACGCCGTCACGGGTGAGGTCGGCGAAGATCTGGCGTGAGCTGGGGTTGACGTCGAAGCTGACGGCGTCGCTGGTCTGCCTGCCCCGAACCATGGCGGCGACCACGGCGTAGTCCCGGTAGCCGGGGTTGGCCGACGACCCGACGACCACCTGGCTGACCGGTTCGCCCGCCACCTCCCGCACCGGGACGACGTTGCCCGGCGAGGACGGCCGGGCGATCAGCGGCTCCAGCGTGTCGAGGTCGATCTCGTCGGTGACGTCGTACTCGGCGTCGTCGTCCGCCGTCAGTTCCCGGAAGTCCTCGGCCCTGTCCTGCGCCGCGAGGAAGGCCCGTACCGCGTCGTCGGCGGGGAACACGGTGGTGGTGGCGCCCAGTTCGGCGCCCATGTTGGCGATGACGTGCCGGTCCATCGCGGTCAGGCCGGCCAGGCCCGGACCGTGGTACTCGACGATCCGGTGCAGACCGCCGCGCACGCCGTGGCGGCGCAGCATTTCCAGGACGACGTCCTTGGCCGAGACCCAGGGCGGCAGGACACCGGTGAGGCGGATACCCCAGATCTCCGGCATCCGCAGCCGCAGCGGCTGGCCTGCGATGGCGAGCGCCACCTCCAGGCCGCCGACGCCGATGGCCAGCATGCCCAGCGAACCGGCCGCGCACGTGTGGGAGTCCGAGCCGACCAGCGTCGCGCCGGGCACCCCGAACCGCTGCATGTGGGTCGGATGGGAGACACCGTTGCCCGGTTTGGAGAACCAGATCCCGTACCGGTGGCAGGCGCTGCGCAGGAACTCGTGGTCCTCGGCGTTGCGCTCGTCGGCCTGCAG
>DASXYT010000420.1:0-24782 GCA_036502345.1 Pseudonocardiaceae bacterium
CGGCCACCGAGCGCTGCACCACCCACGCTCCCCCGCCTGGCAGGTCCCGATGGTGGCTGGACTTGATCGAACCCGTCACCCTGGCGTGCACCATCTCCGGCACCCGCCCTGACTGCTCCAGCCGCAGGCGCAGCGGCGGCCGGTCGGCCAGCAGCACCACGTCCGCCACCGCGCCGGTCTCCACGGCCTCCACCACGCTCAGCGAGCCCTGTGCCCAGGTCGCCTTGCTGATCAAGTGCCAGCCGATGCATCGCACACCGTCGCCGTCGGGCAGCCACAGCCCGACCGACGTGGCCACGACGTGCCCACCATCGGCCAGTTCGGCCACAGCCAACACGTGTTCGTTGGCCGCCAACTTGCCCGCGAAGTCCGCCGGCAGGTCCCGATCCACCAGCCGGCCGAACATCCGCCGCATCACACCAGTCACTCGAACATCCCAGAAGCCTGCTTCACCAATGCCTTGTGGTACTCCTCGAACGCCACCAGGTCGCCGAACACCGACCGGTACTCGTCAGCGTCGGTCAGCGGGTTCAACCGCTGCAACCGCGACTTCATCTCCGCGATCTGCCGCCCGACCAGTTCCTTCTGCAGCCCGGCGAGGATGCCCTCGACGTACCGGGTGTCGCTCTCTTCCTTGGTCGGCATGGACTCCACTGCCAACTCGCTGACCAGGGTGCGCACCGCGGGCTCGCCGCACTGCTCCGTCACCGCCTGCGCCAGTTCCGGCCCGTTCAGCCCGGACGCTGTGCCGCCCGCCGCCCTGATCGCATGGTGCACGGCGAGGTAGGCGGGATGCGTGAACGCCTCGTCGGGCAGCGAGTCGTACACCGGGCCGGCCAGCGCCGGCAGTTGCAGCGCGGCCTTGAGCACGTCCCGCTGGGCGTGCAACCGCTGGTCCCGCGCGTCCGGCCGGGCGACGCCGGTGCCACCGACGTCCATCATCGCCTGGTTCGGATCGGGCGCCTGCGCACGCCGGGGTGGCCGCCTGCCGGTCGGCGCCTCGCCTGCCGACTCTCGGACCCTGCGCACGACCATCGACTCGTCGGCCCAGCCGACCCACCATGCCAGTCTCGTGGCGTAGCCGTCCCTGGTGGAACGGTCCTTGATGCTGGACACCAGCGGCACCGTGTGTTGCAACGCGGTGACCTGGCCGTCCACCGAGTCCAGGTCGTAGCTGGTCAGCATGCTGCGGATCACGAACTCGAACAGGGGCGTCCGCCTGGCCACCAGATCGCGGACCGCGACATCGCCCCTGGCCTGCCACAGCTCACACGGGTCCATGCCGTCCGGGGCAATGGCCACGTAGGTCTGCGCCGCGAACTGCTGGTCGCCCTCGAACGCCTTGAGCGCTGCCTTCCGGCCTGCTTCGTCACCGTCGAAGGTGAAGATCACCTCGCCGCGGAACGCGTCGTCGTCCAGCATCAGCCTGCGCAGCACGCCCATGTGGTCGTCGCCGAACGCCGTCCCACACGCGGCCACCGCGGTCGGCACACCGGCCACGTGCATGGCCATCACGTCGGTGTAGCCCTCGACGACGACGGCCTGGTGCCGCTTGGCGATCTCCCGCTTGGCCTTGTCCACGCCGAACAGCACCTGGGACTTCTTGAAGATCGGGCTCTCGCTGGTGTTCAGGTACTTGGCGGCGATCTGGTCGTCGTCGTACAGCCTGCGCGCGCCGAAGCCGACAACGTCGCCGCCGAGGTCCTTCAACGGCCAGAGCAGTCGCCGGTGGAACTTGTCCAGCGGCCGACCCTGCCGGCCTTCGCGGGACAGCTGCGCCTTGTACAGCTCGTCGAGCTGGAATCCCCTGCCCAGCAGGTGTTTGGTCAGCTTGTCCCAGCCGGCAGGCGCGTAGCCGCAGCCGAACTCGCGGGCGGTCGCCTCGTCGAAGCCGCGTTCGGACAGGTACTCCCTGGCCTTCGCCGCGTCGGGGGTGCTCAACTGGTCGGCGTAGAACTCGGCCGCCGCCTTGTGCGCGTCGATCATCCGGGTGCGGGTGCCCCGGTCCCGTGGGGCGCCGGGGCCACCGCCCTCGTAGGTCAACTGGATGCCGCTGCGGTCGGCCAGTCGCTCGACCGACTCGACGAACCCCAGGTGTTCCATCTTCATCACGAAGGCGATCACGTCGCCGCCCTCGCCGCAGCCGAAGCAGTGGAAGGTGCCGTGGCTGGGCCGCACGTTGAACGAGGGCGTCTTCTCCTCGTGGAACGGGCAGAGGCCCTTCAGGGCGCCGCCACCGGCCCTGCGCAGGGTGACGTACTCGCCGACCACGTCGTCCACCCGGTTGCGCTCGCGAACCACCGCGATGTCAGCTTCCCGGATACGACCTGCCACAACTGCTCAGTCTAGAGGCGTCGGTCAGTTGCCCGACCCCTGACCACCTCCATTGAAGTTGAACCCGGGGAACCGGTGGCCGGAACCGTTGCCGAACTGGCCACCTGGCTGCTGGCCGAATCGGGAGAACTGGGGGCCCTGGTGGTTGGCAGCGTTGTCCACGATGGCCACGGTCCCGCCGCCGACCAGCGCACCGACCACGACGGCGGCCACCAGATGGGTGGCCCGGTTGCGGGCGAAGCGGCCGAACGCGGGGCCGAACCTACGGTTGCCACCGGCCGGGACGAAGACGTAGTGGCCGGCGGGCGCACCTGACGGAGGAGGAGGCGGCATGTTGGGGGGCATCGTGGCGCCGGGTGCTCCGGCTGGCTCCGGTGCTCCCGCGGGGGACGCCGCCGACGGAGCTGGCTCAGACTCCGTCGACGGCTCGGATCCCGCCAACGGCGGTTGTGGCTTGGGTGCCGCGTCGCCAGCGTCGGGCGTCGGCTCGTGCGGTTCGGACATGACATGAGTCTGGTGCCGCCAGCTGTGCGGAAGCTGAGGGTGTGCTGAACAAAGCCCGTCAAAACCTGAGGTCAGTGCCGGCTACCCTGGGCGGGTGAACGAGGGAACCGGGCTCACCGACCAGGACCTTGCCACGGCGTTCACCGAGCACCGGCAGTACCTGATCGGCGTCGGATACCGGCTGACGTCCACTCTCGCCGACGCAGAGGACGCCGTGCAGGAGGCGTGGTTGCGGCTGGCCGGTCTCTCGCCTGAGGACAGGACGGCCATCCGGGACCTGCGGGCGTGGCTCACCACTGTGGTCGGCCGCCTGTGCCTGGACAAGCTGCGATCGGCCACAGCGCAGCGGGAACGCTACGTCGGGCCGTGGCTGCCCGAACCGCTGGTGACTCCCCTGCCCGGCCAGCCCGGCGAGGATCCGCTGGACGCCGTGGTCCGGGACGACGGGGTGCGGATGGCCGCGCTGGTCGTGCTGGACCGGCTCGCCGCCGAGCAGCGCGTTGCGTTCGTGCTGCACGACGCCTTCAGCATGCCGTTCGCCAAGATCGCCGAAGCGCTCAACTGCTCGACCGACGCCGCCCGCCAGTACGCGTCCCGGGCCCGCAAGGCCGTCGCGGACGCCGATCCACCGTCCCGAGTGGACCTTGTCGAACAGCGGGATCTGCTCGGCCGGTTCCTGGCCGCCATGTCCAGCGGCGACATGGGTGCTGTGGTCGCGCTGCTGCACCCGGACGTCGTGGTCGTCGGCGACGGTGGCGGCAAGGCGCGCACCGCCCTGCACGCCGTGTCCGGGCCTGCCAAGGTGGCTCGCTTCGCCTTCGGTCTGCTGGAGCGCTATCTCATCGGCAGTCTGGACGAGGCCAAGATCGTGCTGATCAACGGAGACCTGGGCATCGTCACGCCTGGCAACGAAGGCGACGAGGAACACCGGGCGTTGAGCCCGAGGGTCACCGCCGTGGCCATGCGGGACGGCCTGATCGTCGCGTTCTACGACGTGGTCAACCCGGACAAGCTGGTCCGCGTCGAGTTCTAGGCGTCACGGCTGCACCACCCTGGCCAGGAAGTAGATCGCGCCGCTGGGCCGATGGCGGACCAGGAACAGGAACGGGCGATCGACCTTGACCTCGATCGGCTGGGCAAGGTCGCGGTGCATGGACAGCATCCGCATCACGACCGCCGTGGCCGCGGCGCCCTCCAGGCCCACCTCGTCCACGGTGAGGACGGCCTCGTGCACCACCGAGTCGACGGCCATCGGCTGCGCGCTGATGCGACCGAAGTCCGCCTGATCGCTGAACATCGTCTCCACGCCGAGGCCGGTGAGTGCTGCCTTCAGGGCTGCCTTGGCCCGCACCCGGAACGCCGGCAGGTTCAGGTGCAGCAGGGCGGGCACCGGGGCGGCGAGCAGGCCGGCGAGCGCGTCGGCGTCCAGTGTGGACTCGGCTGCGGCGATGTCGCCATCCGGCAACAGGACGACGGCGTCGACATCACCGGCTGCTGGCAACACCACTACCTGCCAGCCACCCGTTGCCGCGTAGCCGAGCCGCTTGGCCAGCCGCATGGTGCGTACCTCGGTGGTGCCGGACGGTCCGTAGAACGGCCGCTGCTCCGTGGCCCGCTCCGGGAACCTGTTGCGCCAGGCCACTTTCAGGTAAAGCGCGTTGACCAGCATGGCGATCGTGTCTGGCCGGATCACGCCCTGGTCGAGCAGTTCCGGGATCAGCTTGTGGGTGGTCTCGGCAACGTCGGCATTGACCAGGTGCCGAGCGGCTTCCGCATCGGTCTGGAAGGGGGCGTCCCGAACGGAGCCGTTGGGCCAGCCGGTGACTTCGTGTACGAATTCGCCCCGGATCGACAGGGACGGCACGTGCCACAGCGTGTTGGCGACGTCGAGCAGCGGCTTGTCGGCAGCACCGGTGGCGTCGAGCGAAGCCGCCTCGGTGAGCATCGCGCCGTGCTCGGCGAGACCCGCGTCGGCGGAACCCATCAGCAGGTTGGCCAGTTCGTCACGGGTGGACCCGCGCGCCCCGGTCGCCGCGAGCCCGAGCGCGCTGGCCACCGAGTACGGCGACCAGCAGGCCGTGCCGACGGCACCGCCCGCCAACTCGCGCTGCACGGCGAGGGTGAAGGCCAGGTGAGCGTGCTCGACGCGGCGCCCGAGCGTGGTGGTGGGCATCGGTCAGTACCGGGGGTCGGGTAGCACAGCGACCAACGGGGGTTCGGGTTCCGGGCGCTCACCGGCACCCGACACCGGCTTGGGCAGCGGGTTTCTCGGCTCCCGCACGCCTGCCGAGCCGTCGCCGCCCAACTCGTCGTAGGGGTGCCAACCCAGCTCGTCGTCGGGGTACGAATCGGTGTCGGCGAATATCAACTCACGGCTCGGTCGCCGACCACGCCGGCCCCTGGGTCGCCGGCCTTCGTTTTCTGCCATGTCTTCGAGTGTGCCACCGGTCACCTACCCGGGGGGTCAGTTCACTCTGGGCGGAATGAACTCCGGAATACGCAGCTCAGCTGGTACGGGCCAGTTCCCGATGCCAGCGCTGCACCTGTCCCTCGGTGAGCGAAGCGATCTGGTCCACCACGACACGCAACCGCGCGGCGTCGTCACCAGCGGTGTCCCACGCTGGCAGGAACACCGGATCCAAGGACTCCGGCGCCCGCCGCAACACCATGTCGAACAGGTTGGCCAGCAACTCGCGCTGGCATTCCTGCAGGGCCAGCCGGTTGGGATCGCTCATCACATACCGCAGCGCCAGTGCCTTGAGCAGCGCGACCTCGGCGGCGACCTGGTCGGGCACGACCAGTTCTGCCGCATAGCGGGTCAGCCTGCCGTCACCGTAGCCACGCCGGGTCTCCGTCACCGCAGCGGCGGCGAACCTGCCGACCAGTTCACTGGTCAACCGCTTCAGGGCGACCTGTGCCGCGAACGTGCCGTCGTAGCCGTTGTTCGCCAGGTCGGCGACCGACGGCAGGCACAGCAACTCGACCGCCGCGGCCTCCAGCGCGGACACCGGCTGGCCGGAGAACTGTTTCGAGGCCAACTCCGCCAGCGCCGCCCGTTCCGACGGCGCCGCAAGGACATCCAGCGAGATCCGCTGCGACAGCACGCCGTCCTCGACGTCGTGCACCGAGTACGCGACGTCGTCGGACCAGTCCATCACCTGGGCCTCCAGGCAACACCTGCGATCCGGGGCGCCCTCTCGCAGCCAGCCGAACACCGGCAGGTCGTCCGCGTACACACCGAACTTCGGCGTGCCGGCCTCCCTCGGCCACGGGTACTTGCAGGCCGCGTCCAGACATGCCCTGGTCAGGTTCAGGCCCGTACTGGCACCGTCGTCGGCCAGCACCTTCGGTTCGAGCCGGGTCAGGATGCGCAGCGTCTGCGCGTTGCCCTCGAAGCCGCCACACGGCCCGGCGACGTCGTTCAACACGCCCTCACCGTTGTGACCGAACGGCGGATGGCCGATGTCGTGTGCCAGGCCCGCCGTGTCCACCAGGTCAGGGTCGGCGCCGAGGTCCTCGCCGATCCCCCTGCCGATCTGCGCGACCTCAAGGGAATGCGTCAGCCGGGTGCGCGGTACGTCGCCCTCACCAGGGCCGACGACCTGCGTCTTACCGGCCAGCCTGCGCAGCGCCGCCGAGTGCAGCACCCGCGCCCTGTCCCGGGCGAACGGCGAGCGAGTATCACGCTGGGCACCGGGCAGCGCGCCCGTCTTGGTGGGCTCGGCCACCAGTCGCTGCCGGTCGTGCTCGGAGTACCCGCGATCCACCCGGCCAGCCTACGGTCAGCCCAGGCCGGTGCCGACGTCATCGGCAGGTGCCTTGGTCACGCGGTAGTACAGCAGCGCGGCGGTCTCGCGGAAGATGTACCGCAGTTGGGTGGACCGGGTCTGCACGGCAGGTCCGCTGTGTGTCGGCGAGGTCCACGCGTCGATCCCGGACGCCTCGGCCATCGTCTCCGACCGGAACATGTGCCACGGGTCGCTGACCAGCACCGCGCTGCCCCAGCCGTGCGCCTTCAACACGGCGGCTGCCGCTTGCAGGCTGGTCAGGGTGTCGTTGCCGGTGTTCACCTCGGTGATCCGGTCCTTCGGCACACCGTTGTCGGACAGGTAGATGTCGCCTGCCTGCGCCTCGGTGTACTTGTCGGTCGGCTGGCGGCCGCCGACCGTGACGATGTGGTCGGCCACGCCCTCGTCGTAGAGCGTCTTCGCGTGGTTCAGCCGGGCCTGCAGGATCGAGGACGGGTCACCGTTGTACTGCGCCGCGCCCAGCACCAGGATCACATCGGCGTGGTCGCGGTCGTCGATGCGGCCGTACTGCCAGATCCGGAACGCCGTGCCGCCCACCAGCAACAGCAGCACCGCCACCACGGCGATCGCTCCGCGCACGAGCCAACGGCGCAGCACCAACCACCCAGCGGAGCCAGTCACATACGTAATGGTGTCAGAGGGCGAGAGCAGCGCACCGATGGGTGTTGGCCGGCCATTCAGAGCCAGCCGCAGTCTTCGGCGATGCGCACGGCTTCCGCCCTGGTCCTGGCACCGGTCTTGCCGATCGCCGAGGACAGGTGGTTGCGGACAGTGCCCTCGGACAGGTGCAGCGCCTGCGACACGTCGGCCACGGTGCCGCCGTCCCGCGCGGCGCACAGCACGTCGCGCTCCCGGTCGGTCAGCGGGCTGGCGCCCTTGGCCAGCGACTCGGCTGCCAACAACGGGTCGACCACCCGCAGGCCGTTGTGCACGCGCCGAACCGCGTCCACGAGTTGCTCCGGCGGCGCGTCCTTGACGACGAACCCGACAGCACCGGCTGCCATCGCCCTGGCCAGGTAGCCGGGCCTGCCGAACGTCGTGCACACGACAACTCGGCAGGACGGCAGGCTGTCCCGCAGTTCGGCGGCGGCCGTCAGCCCGTCCTTGCCGGGCATCTGCACATCGAGCAGCGCCACGTCCGGCTTGGTCTGCTGGGCGGCCGGCACCACTTCCTCGCCGGAGCCGACCTCGGCCACCACCTCGATGTCCGCCTCGAGGTTCAACATCGCCGACAGCGCACCACGGACGAGGGCCTGGTCGTCGGCCAGCAGCACTCTGATCACGCCATACCCACGGCGGGCTGGGCGGCCAGTCCTGGTGCGGCAGCACGGTCGGCGACCGGCTTGACCGGCGGCGACGGGACGCTCACCCGCAACATGAATCCACCCTCCGGCAGCGGCCCTGCCTCGACGGTCCCGTTGACCTCGGTCAGCCGTTCGGCGAGCCCGGACAGGCCGTGCCCGCCGCCGGTGGCCCTGGACTCCGTGACCTGGTCGGCGGCGCTGCGGCCGTTGTCCCGCACCTCCAGCCAGGTGTCACCCAGCCGCACCTCGCACCGGCTGGCGTTGCTGTGCCTGATCACGTTGGTCACGCCCTCTCGGAGCACGTACGCGAAGGTCTCCTGCAGGCCCGCCGTCACGTTGTCGACGGCCCTGGGCAGGTCGGCGGCGATACCGGCGGCGGACAGCGCCGCCCTCGCCCCGACCAGTTCGGCCGGCAGCGATGCCGTGCGGTAGCCGGACACTGTCGCCCGCACATCGGTCATCGCCTGCCGTGCCAACTCCTCCACGTCCCTGACCTCGGCGATCGCCCGCTCCCGGTCGGACGACGTCTCCAGCACCCGCCTGGCCAGGCCGGCCTTGACGGTGATCGTCGTCAGGCTGTGGCCGAGCACGTCGTGCAGGTCGCGGGCCAGCCGGGACCGCTCCTCGGCGACCGCGAGCCTGGCCATCTTGCCCTGCGTGGCGCGCAGTTGGCGCACGGTCCTGATCAGGCCGCCGAAGGCGAACATCGCCAGGGTCAGCACGATCAGGATCATCGCGCTGTCCCAGTCCGCGACGCCGGTCCCCACCTGGGTGGCGACCACCACCGAGACCGCTGAGCCGAAGCCGAGGATCGCTCCCACGAACGGCGGCAACAGCATCAGGGCCGGCGCCACCATGTAGGTGAAGAAGGTCAGCATGTCGGGGCCGAGGATGAAGGCCATCCCGATCGGGAACAGGCCCAGCCAGGCGATCATCAGCGCGCGGGCAAGGTGCGAGCTGTGCTGCCCCCGGGCGGCGACGAGCACGTAGCTCAGCGCGAACACCACGACCGAGGACAGGACGACCACGATCTGCCACTGCGGCCGGTGGCCACTGAACACCTCGCTGACCGGCTGCGCGAGGTAGAACAGGAACACCCCCGGCCACAACACCGAGGACACCTTCTCGCGCCGGGTCTGGACGGGCCGATCCGAGGCAAAGTCCCAGTTCGGCCACGCCCACCCGTCGAAGCGCTCCTCTTTCTCATCCACTGTGTCGACCTCCGGCACCATTGTGGCTCGTCCGACGCCCTGCTGTCAGACCCGGGCGCTGTCCCGCTGGTAGCGACGCACCACCGCGAACGCCAGCACCACGGTCCAGCCGGCCAGCCAGAGGATCGCCTTGCCGGTGTCCGTGTTGCCGAGCAGCGCACCGTGGCCGATGTCGGCCAGCCAGTAGCTGGGCAGGACCTTGGCGATGCTGGCCATCCAGTTCGGGAACACCGTGGTCGGGATCAGGATGCCGCCCAGGAAGCCCAGCACGATCATCAGGCCGCTGGTGAAGACCTGCATGGTCTCCGACGTCGCCAACTGGCCGACCAGCAGACCGAGCACCGCGAACGGGATGGTCGCCACCCATACTCCGAGGACCACCTGCAGCCAGCCGCTCGCTGGCAGGTGCACGTGCTCGAAGAACATGCCGACCAGCACCACCAGGATGATCGGCGGCAGGGCGACGAGGGTGCCGACCGCGCCCTTGGCGACCAGGTAACCGGTCGGCTTCAGCGGGGTCAGCCGCAACTGCCGCTGCCAGCCTGCCGACCGCTCCACAGCGGTCCGGGCGCCGGTGTTCATCGCGGCCATGAAGGCACCGAACGCGGCCATGCTGACCATCAGGTAGGCCGCATAGCTGGCGGTGCTGCCCGGCACGTTGCCGTTGCCGAACGCGCCGACGTCGATCACGAAGATCACCACGGGGAACACCATGGTGAACATCAGGAACCGCGGGTTGCGCAGCGCCCGCTTGGCCTCCAGGCCCAGGTACGCGGTCCTCATCGGGTTGCCTCCTCGTCACCGGTCAGCGCGAGGAATGCTTCCTCCAGGCCGACGGCCTTGATCTCGATGTCGTACGCCTGCTGATAGGCGCCCAGCAGAGCGCGCACAGCGGCGTCGGAGTCGACACAGTCCAGTTCGACCCGCTGGCCACGCAGTTGGACGCCACGTACCCCGGGCAACACGGCCATGGCCGCCTCGGTGGCGCCGGGCACCTGGGCGATCAGCGTGCGGCCGGAGGCCGCGGACCTGACCTCGGCCACCGAACCGTCCGCGACCACCCGCCCGCTGCGCATCAGCACGACCCGGTCGGCGAACTCCTCGGCCTCGTCCAGATAGTGCGTCGCGAACAGCACCGTCTTGCCGGCGTCGGTGAACTCCTTCATCGACTTCCAGAACTCGCGCCGGGTGCCGACGTCCATCGCGGATGTCGGCTCGTCCAGCACCAGCAGGTGCGGGTCGCAGACCAGTGCAACGGCGAACCGGACGCGCTGCTTCTGGCCACCGGACAGCTTCGTGCAGCGACGGCCGGCCAGGTCGGCTACACCGGCCCTGCGCAGCGCTTCCGCGACCTGCATCGGCTTGCGGTGCAGCGAAGCGATCATCGCCACGGTCTCACCGACCGTCGCGTCCTCCAGCAGCGAGCCCTCCTGCAGCATCGCGCCGACAGTGCCGGTGGCCACGGCGTCGTGCGGCGTCTGGCCGAAGATCATGGCCTCGCCGGCATCCGGCCTGGTCAGCCCGACCAGCATGTCCACGGTGGTCGACTTGCCCGCGCCGTTGGGCCCGAGCAGCGCGACCACCTCCCCCGGCGCGATGTCCAGGTCGACCCCGTCCACCGCGCGCACCTCCCCATAGTGCTTGCGCAGTCCGCTCAGGCTGACCGCCGCACCCGCGACCACCTCGGCGCGGCCAGGGCCTGCGCCGAGAGCCGCGGACTTCGTCACATCGTTCATGAGCCAAGCATGGCGCGGGGTTGACCGAACCATGCAGATCACGCGTCATGTCCTGGGCATGACATGTGTCAGGTCCGTCGAATGGGTGGCATCGCGCCCGAGCGCCTGCGACGATCCCTGCTATGCCAGCTGATCAGCCAACCATCCTGGCCACCTCAGGAGGAGTACGTGCCGGTAGTCGAACCGACCTGGAGCTCGCGCCGCTGATCCACTTCGCGATCGAGTTGGCCGGCGTGTCCGGCCGCCGGCCGAGGCTGTGCCACGTCGGCACGGCATCCGGCGATCAGCGCTGGTTCAACGCGTGGATGTCCGAGGCAGGCCAGATAGCCGGGGTCGAGGTGTCGCACCTGAACCTGTTCACCATGCCACCGACCAACGACCTCGACGGATTCGTCGGATCGCACGATGTCGTGTGGGTGAACGGCGGCTCGGTGGCGAACCTGCTCGCCGTGTGGGCCGTGCACGGCTTGGGTGCGGTGATGCATCGCGCGTGGCAGGCCGGGGTCGTGCTCGGTGGCGTCTCCGCCGGTTCGATCTGCTGGCACGTCGGTGGGCCGACCGACTCGTACGGCCCGGAACTGCGGTTGCAGACCAACGGCCTGGCATTCCTGCCCTACGGCAACGGTGTGCACTACGACACCGAGCCGCGCCGCAGGACGGTCGTGCACGACGGGGTCGCGTCCGGAGCGCTGCCGATGACGTACTGCACCGACGACGGCGCAGGACTCCTCTACCGCGGCACGGACATGGTGGAGGCGGTGGCCGAGCGCGAGTCGGCGAGGTGCTACCGGGTGACCCGGAACGAGGCCACTTCCACCGCGATAGAGGAACCGCTGGACACTCGCCAGCTCTGACGGCGTTATACACCAACCGCGCAACAGGAAGGCCGTTCGAGGCCCGAGTTATCCACATCGGTCGGGTTGTCCACAAGTTGATCATGGATGGATGCGCGCCACCCCCGAGGGCTGGTGAGCTTGCGCCGTGCACGTGCACAGGACGCACAATCCATCCTGAGAGGACAGTCCACCATGAACAAGTTCGTGACGGCTGCCGTGGTCGGCGGTGCGGCGATCGCGGTCGGCGTACTGCCAGCAGCCTCGTTGGCATCGGCTGCCACCGCTCCGACACCGATCCCGGTACCGGTCAGCCCGACGGCGACTCCCACGCCCGGTATCCCCGGCGCGCCCAGCCACGGAGCGCCGGGCCACCACAAAACACCCAAGCACCGAAAGCCCTCGCGTGGGCACAAGAAGGGTGGCAGTACCAAGCCGACCCACAAGCACCCGAAACGTCATCCGGTGGTCCCCGGGCCCGTGGTTCATGATCCCGTGGTTCATCAGCCGGTACACCAGCCTGTCGTCCACCCGCCGATCACCACGAACCCGACGATGCCGCCGAGCACGCAGGCGTCGCCCCGGATCGTCGGCGGCAAGGACGCGGGTGCCATCCCGTGGGCGGTGCAGGTCTCCTGGGACGACACCGGATTCGAGTGCTCCGGCACGGCGGTAGCTCCGCAGTGGGTGCTCACCGCGGGACACTGTGCCAACTCTGGCGGCATGACCGTCCTGATCGGATCGCCACAGCTCGGCCAGGGCACCAAGGACACGGTGGACAACCAGGTCGTCGATCCCGACGGCGACCTCGCGCTGCTGCACCTCACGGATCCCGTGCAGACCACGTTCGTGTCGCTGGGCGACCAGGACCCGGACGTCGGTGCGATCAACGAGATCTACGGCTGGGGCAAGACCGACCCCACCTCGGGGCCTTCTGCCACGTTGAAGACCGCGAAGGTGAAGGTCACGGCGGTCGACTGCCAGGACGCCGTTGGCGGCAGGGCGATCTGCAGCACGGGCGTCACGGGCACGGCGTTCAACGGCGACTCCGGCGGCCCGGAGATGGCCGACGGAGTCGAAGTGGGCGTGTGCTCGACCGGTGACATGCAGACGAAGACGCAGGAGTACGCGAGCGTCACGGCCAACCGGGACTGGATCAAGCAGGTCGCGAGCGTCTGACACTGCCGGCGACAGAGCGACAGCTGAATGGCTTGGGCAGCCGGTCGGCGGATGCGCACCGCTGGCGGAGCCTGCCTGGGCCACCGGTGACACGGGTCGGTGAGCGCTCACCGACCCGTGTCACCGGGCCACCACGCGATGTAAGGAGGTGAACAGTCAGCAGCCGAGCAGTCGGGCGGCCAGGTAGCCCTCGACCTTGTCCATGGCCACGCGTTCCTGGGACATGGTGTCCCGCTCCCGGACGGTCACGGCCATGTCGGTCAACGACTCGAAGTCGACCGTGACGCAGAACGGGGTGCCGATCTCGTCCTGGCGGCGGTAGCGGCGGCCGATGTTGCCGGCGTCGTCGAACTCGACGTTCCAGTTCTTGCGGAGCTGGGCAGCGAGGTCCCTGGCCTTCGGGGACAGATCGGCGTTGCGGGACAACGGAAGCACGGCGACCTTGACCGGTGCGAGCCTGCGGTCCAGGCGCAGCACGACGCGCTTCTCCAGCACGCCCTTCACGTTGGGCGCCTCGTCCTCGGTGTAGGCGTCCAACAGGAAGGCCATCATCGGCCTGCCGACACCGGCCGCCGGCTCGATCACGAAGGGCCGATAGCGGGAGTCGGATGCCTGGTCGAAGTAGGAGAGGTCGACGCCGGACTGGTTGCTGTGCGTGGTGAGGTCGAAGTCGGTCCGGTTGGCGATGCCTTCCAGCTCGCCCCACTCCTGGCCGGAGAACTCGAACCGGTACTCGATGTCGACGGTTCGCTTGGAGTAGTGCGAGAGTTTCTCTTTCGGGTGTTCGTAGTGACGGAGGTTGTCCTTGGCGATACCGAGTTCGGTGTACCAGCGGGTGCGCTCGTCGATCCAGAACTGGTGCCATTCCTCGTCGGTGCCCGGTTCGACGAAGAACTCCATTTCCATCTGTTCGAACTCGCGTGTCCGAAAAATGAAGTTGCCAGGGGTGATCTCGTTGCGGAACGACTTGCCGATCTGGCCGATACCGAACGGTGGCTTGCGACGGGAGGTGGTCAGCACGTTCAGGAAGTTGATGAAGATTCCCTGCGCGGTCTCCGGGCGCAGGTAGTGCAGACCCTCCTCGGACTCGACGGGTCCGACGTAGGTCTTGAGCAGACCGTTGAACATCCGGGGTTCGGTGTACTGGCCGCGGTTGCCGCAGTTCGGGCACGGCACGTCGGACAGGTCGTTCTCGGCGATCTGCTTGCCGGAACGCTCCGCGTACTCCTCAACCAACTGGTCGGCGCGGAAGCGGCGGTGACAGGAGGTGCACTCCACCAGCGGGTCGACGAAGGCGTTTACGTGGCCGGATGCTTCCCACACCTGGCGGGGCAGGATCACGGACGAGTCGAGGCCGACGACCTCGTCCCGGCCCTGCACCATGAACTTCCACCACTGCCGCTTGATGTTGTCCTTGAGTTCCACACCGAGCGGGCCGTAGTCCCATGCCGAGCGGGTACCGCCGTAGATCTCTCCGCACGGGTAGACGAAGCCACGGCGCTTGCAGAGACTGACAACGGTGTCGATACGGTCGGCGGGCACTGACACTCCATACGTTTGGTCGGGATACACGTACGGGATGACCAGCGCACGTGTGGAAAACAAGGGTAACTCGGCTCCCGGTGTACCCGACACAGGGTTGACGCGTGCGCAACGGAGCGTGTGCGTCGTGGCCGCGTACCGTCGGCTTCGGTGCGGCGGGCACCGGAGGCGGGTCGTCAACGAGGAGAGACGATGCAGGCGAGGAAAAGCGTCATCCGGCGCAGGGTGGACAGCCGTGCGCCCATGATTGCCGGTAGTGGTCCGCTGGCCAAGGTGCCACCACTGGCCGCGTTCCTCGCGGTGATCGTGGTGTTCGGCATCGCGGTGTGGCTGCGTGGCACGGTCGGTGCGTTGTTGCTGGGCCTGCTCGGGCTCGGTGTGCTCGGGCTGCTCGCTGCGACGTGGCAGGCGCTGCGACCTGCGGACCGTCTGCTGCGGGTGCTCGTGGTGCTGATCCTGGCAGGAGTCGCTGTCAGCCTGCTGCGCTGAACCGGTGCACGTCGACGCACCGCCTAGGATGGTGGGTGACACCCGAGGTGGATGGCTGGTCACGACGACCGGCGCCACGTGGGTCCGTACCGCACCGAGAGGACGATGCCCGTCGTGAGCGCCGACGCCGCACCAGCAGGGCTGCAGCACGGCACCGACGAGCACGTGCAGGCGCCGGACGAGCATGTGCACTCGCCGGATCGTGCCGAGGTCCGGGTCGGGCCCGCTCGGCCGGTCGCGACGCTGGCCGCCGCTGGTGACCTGCTGCGCGCGCTGGCCGCGCCGGTGCGCATCGCGATCGTGCTCGAACTGCGTGAGTCCGAACGCTGTGTCCATGAACTGGTGGCCACGCTCGGTGTCACCCAGCCATTGATCAGCCAGCATCTCCGCGTGTTGAAAGCCGCTGGTGTGGTGTCCGGGGAGCGACATGGCCGGGAGGTCGTCTATCGACTGGTCGACGAGCACCTGGCGCACATCGTGGTGGACGCCGTCACCCACGCTGAGGAAGCCCCGGAGACCGGTCGGAAGGATCGGCCGTGACCGACAGTGACCTGGACAGGAACGCCCCGTCGATGCCCGGACTGCGAGCCACCCGGCAGCGGGCGGCCATCACGAAGCTGCTCGACCAACTGGACGACTTCCGGTCGGCCCAGGAACTGCACGAGGAGCTGCGCAAACGCGGCGAGGCAATCGGGCTGACGACCGTCTACCGGACCCTCCAGTCGCTGTCCGACGCCGGTGAACTGGACGTGCTGCGCACCGATTCGGGCGAGGCCATCTACCGGCACTGTTCCAGTCATCACCACCATCACCTGGTCTGCCGGCACTGCGGCCGCACGGTGGAGGTGGAAGGCCCGGCTGTCGAGTCCTGGGCCAGCCGGATCGCCGCTGACCACGGTTTCGCCGAGATCAGCCACACGATGGAGATCTTCGGTACCTGCGGCGACTGCGTCGGCCGGTACTAGCCGCTCAGTGCTCGTAGGGGTCGGCGGGTGCGGTGACTGTCGTGAGTGAGACGACGGTGAGCGTCGGGGTGTAGCCGTTGGCCGTGGTGGCTGATCCGTGGCGCAGTCGGCCGGTCACCTGGACCCACTGGTCGTTCGGCAGCCGTGTCGCCAACTGGCCGGTGAGCACCACCCTCAGCGGCGTCGCGTCGGCGGCGCAGCACGTGATGACCAGTCGGGCCACGTAGTCGAAACCGTTGCCGTGCACGACAAATCCGGTCAGCGCGACGGTCCGGTCGTCGAGTGAGTTGGACGTGTCCCACACGCTGCGGGTGATGAACTCGCTCATCGACATCGGCACGACGCCATCCCTCGGCAGCGGCGGGAACGCGGCCGAGCTTTGTTGCGCGATCGAGGGTGCTGTCCTGTTGCCGGCCCGCAGCACGGTGTCCGCGCCGAGGGCGGGTGGTGCGATCAGGAAGATCGTCAGTACCGGCAACATCAACAACCAGGCCCATCGACCGATGTGGTGATGGCCGTGATCGACGGGTGCGGCCACGACGTCCCGCACGATGGCGACCGCCGCGAGCGCGATGATCACGATGCCGGCGGTGAGCACGAACGGTTGGACAGTCGGTTTGACGTAGCGCAGGTAGGTGCCGTCGAGGGTGATCTTGACCAGTGCGCCGCCGACGAGCACGAGCAGGACGTTCGTCGTCTCGCGGCGCATCCCGTTCACCGGTAGCCGCCGAGCACGCACAACCCGACCAGCACCGCCGAGCCGACCGCGACGATGAATGTGGCTGGCGCGAATCTGGCCACGAACGCCTTGCCGAACGTGCCCGCCTGCAGCGCGATCAGCTTCACGTCCACGGCCGGCCCGACCACGAGGAACACCAGCCTGGGTAGCAACGGCAGCGCGGACAGCGAAGCGGCGACGAACGCGTCCGCCTCGCTGCACAGTGCCAGGACCACGGCCAGCGCCGCCATCACCAGCACGCCGACGAGCGCGCTACCACCGACCGCGGCGAACCACGACGGCGGGACGAGCACGTTCAGTGTCGCGGCGGCCAGTGCCCCGATCACCAGGAAGCCGCCCGCGTCGGCGAGGTCGGAGCGTGCGGTCTCGGCGAACACCATCCATCGGGACCTGCCGTGTTGCTCGGGCGGCAGGGTGCGGGCACGTTCGGCGATCCACTCGGTGCGTCCGTAGCGGGACCAGAGCCAGCCCATCAACAGCGATGTGAGCAGGGAGCCGAGCAGCCGGGCCAGCACCATCCTCGGTGCGGTCGGGAACGCCACGGCGGTCGCGACCAGGACCACCGGGTTCACCGCCGGTGCCGCGAGCAGGAAGGCCAGCGCGACGGGTGCCGGCACGCCCTGCTGCATCAGCCGCCTGGCCACCGGCACCGACGCGCACTCGCAGCCAGGCAGTGCGACCCCCGCCAGGCCGGCCACACCGACGGCCGCGACCTGGTTGCGCGGCAACACCCTGCGCAGCAGTCGCGCCGGCACGAATGCCGCGATGGCGCCGCTGATCAGCACGCCGAGCACGAGGAACGGCATGGCCTGCACGCAGACCGCGACGAAGACGGTCGACCCGGTGCGCAGCGCGGCCACATCCAGCAGACCGCCCAGCCAGCCGCGCACGACCACCGCGAGTACGAGGAGGCCGCACAGCACTTGGAGGGAGGTGGGCCGAAGCGGTGGCGGCGGGTCGGCCGAATCGCCAACCCCGCCGGCCAGCCCGTTTGTTTCGTCAGTCGCGAGAGCGGCCGCATCGGAAGCCCGCCGCGCCTCGTTGGTACCGGCGTGCGTCACCGGCAAGATCGTGCCAGGGGGCCAGTCGACCCGATCGGGTTACTCGGTGGCCTCGGCGAGCAGTTCGCCGCGTAGCTGGGATGCCGTCGACACGACCAGCATCAGCAGGGTGCCCATCGCCGCCACGTTCAGCCCGCTGGCCGGGAACGTGTACCTCAGCGTCACGTCCATTCCTCGCTCGGTGTGCACAACACCCAACGTGCCGAACAGGCCCTGGCCAGCGCGTTCCGCTGCTGACGACGCCAGATTGGGCGAGTCCGGCAGGTCCCACGCGACCACGCACGTCAGGCTCAACACGGCCAAGCCCTCGGACAACTGCATGCCCTGCAAGGCACACGGCACGTCGGCGTGCCGGAACGTCAGCGCTCCGTCGTCGTCCACGTGCACGTCGTGGTAGCGCTCCAGCGCCGCCCTGGCCGTGGCCAACAGGTCCGCCGTCGTCACTGCCTCTGCCTCGTTCATCGAGCCTCCCCCGAAGCCGCCGCCGCGGCCGCCGCATCCACTGCCGCGCCGAACCGCCTGTCCCGCCGCGCGTAGTTCTCCACCGCGCGCCACAGATGCATCCGGTCGAAGTCGGGCCACAGGATGTCCTGGAACACCAACTCGGCGTACGCGGACTGCCACAGCATGAAATTCGACGTCCGCTCCTCGCCCGACGGCCGGATGAACAGGTCCACGTCGGGCATGTCCGGCTGGTACATGTACCGGGCGATGGTGCGCTCGTCCACCTTGTCCGGGTTGATCTTGCCCTCGGCCACCAGCTTGGCGATCTGCTTGGCCGCGTCGGCGATCTCGGCCCGGCCGCCGTAGTTCACGCACATGGTCAGGTTGATGACGTCGTTGTTCTTGGTGCGCTCTTCTGCGATCTTCAGCTCGTTGACGACGCTGCGCCACAGCTTCGGCAGCCGCCCCGCCCACCGGACCCGCACGCCCAACTCGTCCAGTTCGTTGACGCGCCGGTGGATCACGTCCCGGTTGAACTCCATCAGGAAGCGGACCTCATCGGGGCTGCGCTTCCAGTTCTCGGTGGAGAACGCGTACACGGAGATCCACTTCACGCCGATCTCGATGGCACCACGCACCACGTCGAGCACCACGGCCTCGCCCCGCTTGTGCCCCTCGACCCTGGGCAGCCCGCGCTGGTTGGCCCACCGGCCGTTGCCGTCCATGACGATCGCGACGTGTTGGGGCACGAACTCGAGCGGGATGGCCGGTGGCTTGGCGCCGGACGGGTGCGGATCGGGCGGCCGCACCGGCGTCGTCCGCGCCTGGGTGTTGCGTCGGCGCCGCGAAGGCAGCATGGGTCGAGTTCCTCCTCGGTGATGTCGACAACCGTCAGGCTGGGCGGTCGTCGTGCTCATCGTGCTGACGGTTGACGTGCGGCCACGGCGCCGGCGCCCTGCGCTCGACCAGCGGCAACGAGCGCAACTGCCGTTCCAGGTGCCACTGCAAGAGTGCGGCGACCAGGCCACTGGCCTCCCTGCGGGCCGGCTGGCCCGCCGCGTCGGCGACCGGCCATTCACCGTGCATCAGGGCCGCCAGCAGGCCGAGCGTCTCCGTTGCCGGCCGGGAAGCGCCGGCAGGCTTGCATCGGGCGCAGACCGCACCACCGGCCGGCACGCTGAACGCCTGGTGCGGCCCCGGCTCGGCGCACCGCGCGCACTCGGCGACGGCTGGCGCCCAGCCTGCGTAGGCCATCGCCCGCAGCAGGAACGCGTCCAGCACCAGCGACGGGTCGCGGTCCCGACCGGACAGCGCCCGCAGCGCACCCGCCACCAGTAGGTAGAGCCGCATGGCTGGTTCGCCCTCTTCGACGGCCATGCGGTCGGCCGTCTCCAGCACGGCACAGCCCGCCGTGTAGCGGGGGTAGTCGCCGACCAGGCCGATGCCGAACGCGTCCACGGTCTCCACCTGGGTGATCACGTCCAACGTCCGGCCGGTGTAGAACTGCACGTCAACGTGCCCGAACGGCTCCAGCCGCGCACCGAATCGGGACTTGGTCCGCCGCACGCCCTTGGCCACCGCGCGCACCTTGCCGTGCCTGCGGGTGATCAGCGTGACGATCCGGTCTGCCTCGCCCAGCTTGTGCACCCGCAGCACCACACCGGTGTCGCGGTACAGGCTCATGCTTCCTATCGTCCCATCCAGCGGTGACCGTTCAGAAACCGAGCTTACGCAGCTGCTTGGGGTCACGCTGCCAGTCCTTGGCCACCTTGACGTGCAGGTCAAGGTAGACCTTGGTGCCCAACAGCGCCTCGATCTGGGTCCTGGCCGCTGTGCCGACCTGCTTGAGCCGCTCCGCCTTGTGGCCGAGCACGATGGCCCGCTGGCTGGGCCGTTCGACGTACAACTCGGCCTGCACGTCGATCAGGTCGTCCCTGCCCTCTCGCGGCTTCATCTCCTCGACGACGACCGCGATCGAGTGCGGCAGTTCGTCGCGCACGCCCTCCAGCGCCGCCTCACGGATCAGCTCGGCGACCAGGATGATCTCCGGCTCGTCGGTGAGCTCACCGTCCGGGTACAGCGACGGGCCGGTCGGCAGTCGCGCGACCAGCAACTCGGTCAGCACACCGACCTGGAAACCGTCCACAGCGGACACCGGGATCAGCTCTGCGAAGTCCAGCAAGCCTTGCAGCGCAAGCAACTGCTCGCCGACCTGATCGGGCGACACCAGGTCGGTCTTGGTGATGATGCCGATCACCGGCGTGCGCTTCGGGAGCTTGCCCAGCTCGTCGGCGATGAACTTGTCGCCGCTGCCCACCTTCTGGTCGGCCGGCACGCAGAACCCGATCACGTCGACCTCGGACCACGTGTCCTTCACCAGGTCGTTGAGCCGCTGGCCGAGCAGCGTCCTCGGCCGGTGCAGACCGGGCGTGTCCACGATGATCAGTTGCGCCTCTGGCCGGTGCACGATGCCGCGGATGGTGTGCCTGGTGGTCTGTGGCTTGTCCGACGTGATGGCCACTTTGCTGCCGACCAGCGCGTTGGTCAGCGTGGACTTGCCGGCGTTGGGGCGGCCGACGAAGCACGCGAACCCGGAACGGTGAGCTGTATTGGCAGCTGTCATCCGCTCATTGTCCTGCAACGTCGTCCACTGCCTGCACCGCGCCGGTCGGATCGGCCAGGAACACCGGTGCCGACTTGCCCAGGTCACGCACCGCGGCCACCGAATCGGCATGCAGCTCCGACGCCGACGTGACCACGGCGGCCGCTTCCAGCCCCTCCGCGCCACTGGCCACCGCTGCCGCCACCGCTGCCTGCAACGCGGTGAGCCGCAGCGACGGCAGGCTCACCGTGCAGGCCGCGTAGGTCCGGCCGTCGGTGTCGCGTACCGCGGCGCCCTCGTCGGCCCCCGTGCGCGCCCGCGCCGACCTGGCCAGTGTGACGATCTTCTGGTCCTCGGCGCCCAGTTCAGCCACGATCCGTGCTCCTCTCCCGCACTTCGTCCACGTCGTCCGACTCGTGCTCCACCGGCCGGACCAGCACCGACGTGATCCGCATCCGGCCACGCCGGTCCTTGCCGCCCTCGGCCTGCAACTGGAGGCCTGCGATCTCGGCCTCGGCACCGGGCAGCGGCACCCTGCCCAGCCGCTGCGCGATCAGGCCACCGACCGTCTCGACGTCGTCGTCGTCCAACTCGACGTCGAACAGTTCGCCGAGGTCCTCGGTGGGCAGCCGCGAGCTGACCCGCACCGTGCCGTCCGGCAGATGCTCGATCGGCGGGCGTTCGTCGGCGTCGGACTCGTCGGTGATCTCGCCGACGATCTCCTCCAGGATGTCCTCGATGGTGACCAGGCCGGCTGTACCGCCGTACTCGTCGATCACGATCACCAGGTGGGTCCGGTCCCGCTGCAACTGCTTGAGCAGTTCGTCCAGCCGCTTGGTGTCCGGGACGAACGTGGCGCCGCCCATCAGCTCACCGATCGTCGGGCCGCCACCGCCCTGTTCCAGGTTGCTGCGCACCAGGTCCTTCAGGTTCACCACGCCGACGACGTCGTCCACACCGTCGTCCACCACGGGCAGCCTGGTGAAGCCGGTACGCAGGGACAGCGCCAGGGCCTGCCGGACGGACTTGGTCCGCTCGATCCACACGATCTCGGTGCGCGGCACCATCACCTCGCGGGCGATGGTGTCACCGAGTTCGAACACCGAGTGGATCATCTCCCGCTCGCCCTCGTCCACGACGCCCCGCTCGCCGGCCAGGTCGACCAGTTCGCGCAGTTCGACCTCGGACGAGAACGGGCCGTACCGGAAGCCACGGCCGGGGGTGATCGAGTTGCCGATCAGGATCAGCAGCCGGGACAGCGGCCCGAGCACCAGGCCGAGCACCCGCACCGGGCCGGCAGCGATCAGGCCGACGGCGTACGGGTGCTGCCGGCCGACCGTCCTCGGACCCACGCCGACCAGCACATACGACACGACGACCATGCTCACCGACGCCACCAGCACGGCCAGCCACTCGGGCTGGATCCGCCACAGGCACACCACGGTGACCAGCACGGTCGCGGTCAGCTCGCACACCAGCCGCAGCAACAGCAGCAGGTTGATGTGCCGTGGGCGGTCGGCGACGACGACGGCGAGGTTCTTGGCGCCGAACCTGCCGCTGCGGGCCAGCTCCTCGACCCTGGCCACGGACAGCGTGCCCAGGGCGGCGTCGGCGCAACCGAACGCTCCGGCGGCGAGTACCCCGAGCAGGGCAAACACCAACAGCAAGACCGAATCCGCCACGCTTCCGGGCACCAGGACTACTCCTGGCCGGTGTCCTCGACCGGCGGCGCGGCCGAGGTGTCCGGCTGCTGTTGCTCGGACCTGTGGTCCAGCCCGACGACGCCGAGCACCCGGTCGTCGGCCTCCCGCTGGGCGGCGCGGCGGGCCGCGTCCACCCTGGCGGTGCGGAAGTCGGCGAGGATGCGCTTCTGCAGCGTGAACATCTCGCGTTCCTCAGCGGGCTCGGCGTGGTCGTAGCCGAGCAGGTGCAGCACACCGTGCACGGTGAGCAGGTGCAGTTCGTCCAGCAGGCTGTGGCCCGCCGTCTTGGCCTGGTCCTTCGCGAACGCGGGACACAGCACGATGTCCCCGAGCAGAGCGGGCCCCGCGTCGGCGGCGTCCGGCCGCCGCGCGGAGTCCAGCTCGTCCATCGGGAAGGCCATCACGTCCGTCGGACCTTCCAGGTCCATCCAGCGTTCGTGCAGGTCGGACATGACGTCCAGCTCGACCAGCAGCACGGACAGTTCGGCCAGCGGGCTCACGCCCATCCGGTCCAGCGCGAACCGGGCGGCTGCCACGATCGACGTCTCGTCGACGCCGACACCCGACTCGTTGGCGATCTCGATGCTCATCCACTCACGTCTTCGTCGAACCGGTCAGTTGGCCGGCCGGACCTCGTTGCGTGCTTCTGGTTCGTCCTGGATGGCGTGCCAACGGTCGTACGCCTCCACGATCCTTCCCACCAGCCGGTGCCGAACCACGTCGTGGCTGGTCAGCATGGAGAAGTGCACGTCATCGATCCCGGTCAGGATCTCCCGGACGATACGCAGGCCGCTGCGCTGCCCGGTGGGCAGGTCCACCTGCGTGATGTCACCGGTGACGACGATCTTCGAACCGAAGCCCAACCGGGTCAGGAACATCTTCATCTGTTCCGGCGTGGTGTTCTGGGCCTCGTCCAGGATGATGAACGCGTCGTTGAGCGTGCGACCGCGCATGTAGGCCAGTGGCGCCACCTCGATGGTGCCGGCCTGGGTCAGCCGAGGGATCGATTCGGGGTCGATCATGTCGTGCAGCGCGTCGTAGAGCGGGCGCAGGTACGGGTCGATCTTCTCGTACAGCGTGCCGGGCAGGAAGCCGAGCCGCTCACCGGCCTCGACCGCGGGGCGGGTCAGGATGATGCGGTTGACCTGCTTGGCCTGCAACGCCTGCACGGCCTTCGCCATGGCGAGGTAGGTCTTGCCAGTGCCGGCCGGACCGATGCCGAACACGATCGTGTTGGCGTCGATCGCGTCCACGTACCGCTTCTGGTTCAGCGTCTTGGGCCGGATGGTGCGACCGCGCCGGGACACGATGTCCAGGCTGAGCACCTCGGCCGGGGACTCGGCGTCGCCCGCGGACAGCATGGCCACGGTCCGCACGACGGTGTCCTTGCCGACCTGTTGGCCCCGTTCGGCCAGGATCGCCAGTTCGGTGAACACCCGCTCGGCGAACGCCACGTCGCCCGGTACGCCGGACAGCGTCACCTCGTTGCCTCGGACGTGCACGTCGGCGGCGAGTAGTTCCTCCGCGGTTCGCAGGTTCTCGTCGCGGGACCCGAGCAACGCGAGCATCGCGTCGTCCGGCACCGTGAACCGGGACGTGACCGTCCCGTTCGGGCGCTGGGCGGTCGTGTCGTTCCCGTTCGAGTCCTGGCTGGGGACTGGTGTGGTGGTCTCCGATCGCGCTGCCGCGGATCGGGCAGCTCCACCCTGTGTGGTGCCGGCCACGTGCGCTCGGGCCTACTTCCTGCGCGTTCGCGCTGTGTCAGACGGTCAGTACTGGACAGTCCGATGCTAGCCGCACGTTCCGACACCGCGCACCGGATAACACCTAGCGGGACTGGGCCGTAACTGTGGGGCGTCCGAACAGACCCAGTTGCTCTCCACCGAGAACATGCAGATGAGCGTGGAAAACTGTCCGTCCCGCGTCCGGTCCGGTATTGAAGACGAAGCGGTAACCACTCTCCGTGATGCCCTCGATCTTCGCCACCTCAGCGCCGGCGGCCAGCATTTCGGCCAGCAGGTCGGGGGCGTCGGTGGCCAGTGCCAGAGCGTCCTCGTGGTGCACGGTCGGAACGACGAGGACGTGCGTCGCCGCCTGCGGATTGATGTCCCGGAACGCGAGGGTCCGGTCGGTGCGGTGCACCACGTCCGCCGGTATGTCGCCCGCCACGATCTTGCAGAACAAGCAGTCAGCCACCGTCATGGCCCAAAAGGCTAGCCACCCAAGGCAGCCCACCAAAGCCCAACACCCAGGAAAGCCGAACACTCGCGGGGTCCGGGGCGCCAGCCCCGGCAGGGGGTCTGGGGGCTTGGCCCCCAGAAGACACA
>DASXYT010000421.1:0-5904 GCA_036502345.1 Pseudonocardiaceae bacterium
CACGATGTCCCACCAGCGGCCCTGGTGCGGGGTATCCGGGGTGCCCTCGTACATCACGGAAGTGGCGCCGTTGCTCAGCGGCCCGTACACGATGTAGCTGTGCCCGGTGACCCAGCCGACGTCCGCGGCACACCAGTACACGTCGGTCTCCGGCTTGATGTCGAAGACGTTGCGGTGCGTGTAGGACGCCTGGGTCAGGTAGCCGCCGGTGGTGTGCAGGATGCCCTTGGGCTTACCGGTGGTGCCCGACGTGTAGAGGATGAACAGCGGGTGCTCGGCGTCGAACGCCTCGGGGGTGTGCTCCTCGGACTGCTTGGCCACGAGGTCGTGCCACCACAGGTCGCGGTCGTCGTCCCAGGCCACTTCGCCGCCGGTCCGCTTGACCACCAGGACGTGCTTGACGCTCGGGGTCTTGGCCACTGCCTCGTCGACGGCTGCCTTGAGCGGCAACGCCTTGCCGCGCCGGTTCTGGCCGTCGGCGGTGATCACCAGTTTGGCTTCCGCGTCGTCGATCCTGGCCCGCAGCGCCTCGGCGGAGAAGCCACCGAACACCACGCTGTGCGTCAGCCCGAGCCGCGCGCAGGCCAGCATGGCCACCGCGGTCTCCGGGATCATCGGCATGTAGATGGCGACCCGGTCGCCCGCCTCCAGGCCGAGGGAGGCCAGCGCGTTGGCAGCTTGGCTCACCTCGCGCTTGAGGTCGTTGTAGGTGATCGTCCTGGAGTCGCCGGGCTCGCCTTCCCAGTGGAACGCGACCCGGTCACCGTTGCCGGCCTCGACGTGCCGGTCGACGGCGTTGTACGCCACGTTCAGCTTGCCGCCGATGAACCATTTGCCGAACGGCGCGTTGGACCAGTCCAGCACCTGGCTCCACTTGGTGTCCCAGTGCAGATGTTCGGCCTGAGCGGCCCAGAAGCCCTCCCGGTCCGCGTCGGCCTGCGCGTACAACTCTGCTGTCGCGTTGGCCTGGGCGGCGAATTCCTCGCTCGGCGGGAACGTCCTGGTCTCCGTGGACAGGTTGTCCAGAGTGGGGCCCTGGCCCGACGGTTCGGTCATGGTGCGTGACCCTCCTGACTTCTTGACGACCGCTGGACCTGATGTTGGTTGGCGCGGCTGCCTGCGACGTTAGTGCGATCTGCGGCCCTCCGACAGTGCACAGCACGGCGGATATGGTCCAGACCAATAAACTAGCGGGCCGCCGCCCGGATCAGGCGGCGGCCCTGCTGGTCGAACGGGTCGAAACGGACTGCTTTAGAACGGGAAGATGGGCAGCACGACACGGTCCCAGGTCGCGTTCGTCACGACGGCCGCGGACGTGTAGAACGCCGCGATCGCGGTGAGGATGCCCACGATGCCGCCGATCTTGCTGATCCCGGTGGAACTTGCGAACGCGCCGATGGACAGCAGCAGGAAGGTCAGCGTCAGCAGGACGAACACGACCACCAGTGCGCCGTTGAGGCGCAGCGTGGAGATCGTGAGGAACGCGGTGACGATGGCGAACACCAACAGGAAGAGGCCCAGCGTCGCCGGCGGGTCGGTCGGCTTGGCGAAGAACCACTCGTAGAAGGCGAACGCCAGCCAGAAGGCGCCGTACGTGCAGAACGCGGTCACGCCGAACGTGTTACCCCGGCGGTACTCCAGCAGGCCGGCGATCAACTGGCAGAGGCCGCCGAAGAAGATCGCGAGGGCCAGGACGCCGTTGACGACACCAGCGCCGACGATGCCCGCGTTCACGAAGCTGAGGACAAGAGTGGTGCCGGCGAAACCCGCGAGGCCCAGCGGGCCCGGGTCGGCGAGTGTTACCGCCGCACTACGCTCGGCGACAGCCGGTTGGGTTTCAGTACTGGCCATGTGACGTGCCTCCTCCTTGTGACGGCAGTCCGTGACCCAGGAGGTTTGGACAGCGCCGTCCGCAACGTCGAAAAAGTTGAACCGACATCCATTGGGTTACGCCCGTGTGGTGCAGAGCACAACGGGGGGCGACCCCATTGTCGACCAACGCTCGTTCTCCGTCGCCGAGTGGATCACTCGAATGGACGAAGGGCGGTTTTGTCCTGGTCATAGGCATGGTCTGGGTGGGTGTTCGTGGCCGCGCGCACCCCATACGAACCCTGTGGTTACCGTTTACTCGTGACTGACCCGCTGGTGCCGCTATTGGAACTTTCAGGTGTCGCCGACGCGGTCGCGACGGCGCGGGACGCGGTCGCCGACGTCCACCGCCACCCGGCCAACCGACACGGCTGGCCGACCACCGCCGCCGAGGCGTCGGTGCGCGCGGCCCGCGCGTCGGCAGCCGTGGACGGTGGCAGCGCGGACATCCCCGCCGACGGCACCGTCACCGATCCGGTACTGGCGGGCGCGCTGCGTGTCGCCGAGTCCGTCGGGCTGCTGCTGGGCACCTGGCAGCGGGCGCCGCTGCAGGCACTGGCCAGGCTGCACGTGCTGGCCGCCGCCGACCTGGTGGACCCGGCCGACGACCACCTGCTGGGCAGGCCGAGGGACGCCAGGGGAGTGACCGGCCGGCTGGACCTGCTGGCGCACCTGATCGCCGGCGGCACGTCGGCGCCGGCTCCGGTGCTGGCCGCCGTCGTGCACGGCGAACTGCTCACGTTGGCCCCGTTCGGTGTCGCCGACGGCCTGGTGGCCAGGGCGGCGGCCCGGCTGACGTTGATCTCCACCGGCCTCGACCCGAAGGGTCTGGTGGTGCCCGAGGTGGCCTACCTGCGCCAGGCCGACCGCTACCGGTCCACCGTGGCGGGTTTCGGCACCGGCGAGCCGGCAGCGGTCGCCGCGTGGCTGGTGTTCTGCTGCGAGGCGATCACCGCGGGTGCCAGGGAGGCGACCGGGATCGCGGACGCCGCCACAGTCGGCTGAGCCGATGGCCGACGACCTGGAGCTCACTTCGGACCTGGTGATCCCGGCCGGCGAGTTGAGCGAGCGGTTCTCCCGGTCGTCCGGCCCGGGCGGCCAGGGGGTCAACACCGCCGACTCGCGCGTCGAGCTGTCCTTCGACCTGGCCAACACGACGGTCCTCCCGCCGCACCTGCTGGCCAGGGCACTGGAACGGCTGGCCGGCAGGCTGGTGGACGGCGTGCTCACGGTGGCCGCCAGCGAGCACCGCAACCAGCTGGCCAACCGGCGGGCGGCCAGACTGCGGATGGCCGCGCTGTTGACCGCCGCGCTACGGCCACCTGCTCCGAAGCGCAGGCCGACGAAGCCGAGCCGGGGTTCGGTGGAACGCCGACTGGCCGCCAAGCGCAGGCGGGGTGACACCAAAAGAGGCAGAAGAGCGAACCCGGATGACTGAGTCCCCGGACGGGTGGCTCGCCCTGCGCGAGCCTGCCGGTCCCGCCAGGGTGGACGGCGAAGGTTTCGTCGGGCCCACCTGGAGGATCGAAAGTGCGCAAGTCCCGGCTCGCTGCTCTCGCCGCCGTCACCGCCACCGTCGCAGGACTGTTCGCCACCGGTGCCGGGACAGCAGGCGCCCAGCAGGTGTGTGACGCGTCGTCCTTCGCCGGTGGGGAGGCCTGCTTCTAGAGCGGACCGTTCCTCACCGGACGCGAGTACGACCTCAGCATCCCGCTGGGTGACCAGCTGCCAGTACCCACCGACGGTGGCTGTGTCGATGTGCCCAGCGGGTTCGGCGTCGACGGATCGGTCACGAACAGCAGCGCTGACACGCTCTACGTGTTCGCGGCGACCTGGCCCCGACTCACGGCCGGGCACCCGGCCGGTGACGGTCGTCGTGCCCCACCACAGTGGGAACATGCGGGCCGTTACCGGTCTTTGGGCGCGCGACAGCATCCGCTCGGTGCGGATGTGTGGGCCTGGGCTTGCCATGGACCCGTTCGCGCTGACCTGCGCCTACCTGCACTGATGGCCAAGTAGGAACACTGCGTGGACGCAGTTGAAGGGCTGGGCCGCCCACTCGGACGGCGCAGCCCTTCAACGCCGCACGTCAGCGGCGGTATTCGCCGGCGTCGTCGTTGTCCGAGTCTTCTGGCAGGTCGTCACCCGACCGACCGTTCCTGGTTTCGCTACCCGACAGCTCTCGCCGTAGGGCATCGACGTCCATGCTGGGAGTGTGGTACTTGAGCTCCCGGGCCACCTTTGTCTGCTTGGCCTTAGCTCGGCCGCGCCCCATGGCTCGACCCCCTCATACGCGACAGGACGAGGCGGCCGGGGGAACGGCGGCCTCGCAATCTCGACAACTGTTTCCTGGTAACTACCGTACCGTGCCGATGGGGTTCGGTGCGACGTGGCACGGGGTATGGCGACGTGACGTACACATCCCTGTTCGGCATGACACGATGCCCGGGTGCCTCGTCCGTTCGTCGGGTACCTGCGGGTGTACGAGCCGCTGTCGGCTTTTGACGCTCCGTTGGCAGACCGGCTCCGTGACCGCGTGGCTGCCCACGCCCTGACTCGTTCTGCCGTGGGCGAACGCGAGCAGGAACTGTGGCTTAGGTCACAGGTCTCCCTGCCGGCTCGCCTGCTGCCCGGTGAACTGGCCGACGGCAGGGCCGCGCCCAACGCCGCGCTGGACGTCCTCGTGCTGCAGACAGCCGAGGTGCCCTCCAGTGAATCGGCCAAGGTCGGCCCGGGTCCGCTGGTGTGTCCGCTGGACCTGCGGCCTCGGGCCGCGGCCGCTCTGGTCGGCTTCCTGTCCACCACGGTCGGCGTGCTGCCGGCCGCCGCCCTGCACGTGGACGCCGAGCGGGCCAGGGGACACGCCACCGAGGTGATGTCCGCCGACGGCGCCGCCGCCGTGCACGTCATCTCCGCCACCTGGACCATCCCGCTGCCCTGGTTCGCCATCGTCGACCCGGACGACAGGCACGTGCTGCTGTCCAACGGGGACCAGCCGGTGCGCGAGGTCTACTGGCGCTGCGCGATGGCCGACGCCCGGCGCAGGGTCGCCCGTGCCTACGCCGTGACCAAGGAGGCCATCGGCGAGGACGGCCCTGCCGAGATCCTGCGCGAGACCGGCCGCTGGCTGGAGCGGTTCCACCCGCACTCCGCCGTCGAACTGGACTACGGCGGCCTCGTCGCCCTGATGGACGACGACGAACTGCTGGAGGACACGTCCGCGCAGGACGTGTGGGCCATCCTGGCCGCCATGGAGGCGGGCGACGGCGACGAGTTGAACGAGCGGTTCGAGAAGGTCCGCGAGTTCTGGGCGCGGCTGGCGGCCAAGGAACGCTTCAACTAGCCGCGGGCGGCGGGGTGCGCTGAGCAGCCAAAAGTTCGTCCACCGACGCGCTGCCCTGCCGGTAGCGGCCCGCGATCTCCTCGTTCAGCAGGTCCATCACGGCCTGCACCTGCCGGCGCCGCACCGACACCGACGCCTCCTCGGCGAGGTAGGTGCGCAGCGCCCGGTCCAACTGCTCGTCCGGCAGCGACCCGACGTCGGACAGGTCCACGTCGGACACCAGCGCCTCGACGTGCCGCCGGTGCGCCTCCGCCCTGGACGGCTCCAGCGTGGTGTGCCGGCCCGAGCCCATGGCCGGGCCGATCGCGTTCGCGGACAGGATCGCGGCCAACCGCTCCACCACGGCGGTGTCGTCGCCGGTGGCCCTGCGTTCCTGCTCGGCGCGCACGATGTCGATCCGTCCGTGCAGCAATCGCCGCAGATAGGACAGATCGGTCTCCTCCTGCGCTGTCTCGTCGCGCAGGACGCGGACGTCAGCGAGGGGTCGGCTGGCGACCCCTTCGGTGTACGCCGGGTCGAGCACGCGGTCGATACGACGACGGCCACCCGGGCGAACCTCGATCACCCCACCATCCTGCGGCACAGGGCAGCCTCCCGCCAACACCTGGATGGTCACTTGTTGTCAGTTCTCATCCATTGGGTGCAGTCGAGCCGCCCACGCCGAGCAGGGAACGCACCTCGGCGGGCGGCAG
>DASXYT010000422.1:0-65790 GCA_036502345.1 Pseudonocardiaceae bacterium
TACGTTCGGCGTTGACGAGACCCAGGACGACTGGGAGACCACCTACTACGGCGGGACCGGTTTCATCAGCATCAGCAAGGGCATCCAGCAGGCCATCAACACCGGCTCGCTGGTCGCCACCATCCAGGCCACGCCGACGCCCACATCGGTGCCGACCTACCTGCTGTGCGGTGGTTCGCCGAGCATCCTCGGTTTCTTCAACGAGGACAGGGGACCGAGCGACGGCGTGGTGTTCGACGCATCATGTACGTCGACGAAGGGCATCGGGAACGTCGGGGGCAGCACCTTGGTCGCAACGGACAACCATCTGATGCTCGGCTGGGAGTCCACCGCGATGCACACCGTCAGCGGCTGGCTGAGCAGCTGACGAACAGCGGAAAGGAACAACACGGCATGTCCTCTCTTCCCGACGGTGTCAGATCGACGGAGCTGGCGACCACCCGGCTGCGCACCCAGGTGCTGGAGTCAGGTTCTGCCGAGTCGCCGACGCTCGTGCTGGTGCACGGCAACGTGTCCAGCGCCCGGTTCTTCGGTGAGCTGATGGCCGAACTCGGGCAACGCTGGCACTGCGTCGCCGTGGACCTGCGTGGGTTCGGCGGCTCGGAGCGGGCCCCGGTGGACGCGCGGCGGGGCGTGCTGGACTTCGCAGACGACCTGCACGCCGCGCTCACCGAGGGCGGGTTCGTTGCCGCCGGTCGGCGGGTGCACCTGCTCGGCTGGTCGCTCGGCGGCGGTGTCGCCCTGCAGTACGCGATCGACCACCCCGGCACCGTCGCGTCGATCGTGCTGGAGAGCCCGATGTCGCCGTTCGGCTTCGGTGGCACGAAGGACACCGCCGGCACGCCGTGCTGGCCGGACTTCGCCGGTTCCGGTGGTGGCACGGCCAATCCGGAGATGGTCCGGCGGATCAGCGAAGGGGACCGGACCAGCGAGGACGGCACGTCGCCACGCAACGTGCTGACCACGCTGTACGGCCAGCCGCCGTTCGAACTGCCGACCGGGGTGGAGGACGCCCTGGTGGACGGCATGCTGGAGATGGCCATCGGCGACGACAACTATCCGGGCGACAGCGTCACGTCGGAGAACTGGCCGGGTTCGGCACCCGGCGACCGTGGCGTCAACAACGCCATCTCGCCGAAGTTCTGTGACCTGTCCGGGTTCGCGGACGTGACCGACCGGCCGGACGTGCTGTGGATCCGGGGCGACGCCGACCAGATCGTGTCCGACACGTCCCTGGTCGACCTGGGCTACCTCGGTCATCTGGGCCTCGTCCCCGGTTGGCCGGGCGCGGACGTCTACCCGGCGCAGCCGATGGTCACGCAGACCCGTGCCGTGCTGGACCGGTACCGGGCGGCCAGCGGCCACTACACCGAGCACGTGCTGCCCGGCTGCGGCCACTCGCCGCACCTGGAGCGCCCCGCCGACTTCACGTCCCTGGTGGGTGATTTCCTGGCCGGCGTCGACAAGCAGCTCCACTCGTGACGGCACCTGCCCGCAGGCCGGGTCCACGACCCGGCAAGGGCGACCGTTCTCGGCGGCGCATCCTGGCCGCCGCCGAGAGCGTGTTCGCCGATCTCGGCTTTCACGCCGCCTCGATCGTCAAGATCACCGAGGCGGCCGGGATCGCGCAGGGCACGTTCTACATCTACTTCGAGTCCAAGCAGGCGGTCTTCGAGGAGGTACTGCTGGACCTGAACCACCGGGTCCGGCAGGCGATGGCGGAAGGCTCCCGGGACGCGACCACCCGGGAGGATGCCGAACGCGGCGGCTTCCGCGGCTTCTTCCGGTTCACGGCCGAACATCCGGCGCTGTACCGGGTTATCCGGCAGGCCGAGTTCGTGGCGCCCGCCTTGCTGGAACGGCACTACGCCACCATCGCGGCCGGCTATGTGGACGGCCTGCGCCAGGCCATGGCGGCGGGTGAGGTGGCGCCTGCCGATCCCGATGTGGTCGCGTGGGCGCTGATGGCGGTCGGTGAGATGATCGGCATGCGGTGGGTGTTGTGGCCGCGTGCAAAGGAGATCCCGCCGGACGTCTTCGAGGAGACGATGGCGTTCGTGACCCGAGCGTTGGGAGGTGGGCATGGCTCGACTGCTCGGTGAACGGATGCCGGCCGACCTGGTGCGGGTGTTCGACGGCACGGACCTGGAAGACAACGTCGGCATCGCGTATCCGCTGGTCACGGTGGACGAAGCGGGCACGCCCCGGTTCAGCATGCTCAGCGCGGGGGAGTTGTTGGCCACCGGCGACAGCGTGTTGCGGATCGCGATGTGGCCGAACACCCGGACCGGCGGGAACCTGGCCTCGGGCCGGGAGGCGCTGCTGTGTGTCGTCGAACCGGGCTCGGTGCGCTACGTGCGCGGCACCGCTGTCCGCCTGGTGCCGCCACCCGACGCCGCCGTGGAGTGCTTCGGCTTGACGGTCACGGCTGTGGAGTCGGACAGCCACGACGGGATGCCCGTGGCCACGCCGATCACGTTCACCACGGTCACGCCGAGCAGGGCCGAGGTGCTGGCCGGCTGGCAGGTCGTGCTGACGGCGCTGGCCGCCGCTACTGGAGCAGGGTGAGCGAGCCGAAGCCCTGCAGGGCCTTGTCCAGCACCGGCAGCAGCACGCGGTAGCCGCGCGGCAGTCGGTCGCGGATCGCCTTCGGTGGCCGGGTGACCGGCGTGGACTCCACCACCCGCATGCCCAGTCGCCCGCCGAGTTCACGCGGTTCGTCGACGCCCCACGCCCAGCGCGCCTGCATGTTCCTGCGGTCGGCCATCTTGTGTTGCTGCTCGACCATCCGCTTCCGGTAGGTGTCGAGCGCGACGAACGCGCCGGGGAACCGGGTCGCGATCCCGCCCAGGGTGCGCAGCACGTCGTCCTCGGGCAGGTAGACGAGCACGCCCTCGGCCACGAAGAAGTACGGCCCGGGCTGCTCCGCGACGGCCTGCTGCCAGTCGTCGTCCAGCACCGATGCCGAGATCATCTGCCTGCGGTCGGTGTCGGTGAAGAAGTTCCTGCGCAGTTCGATGGTGTCCGGCAGGTCGACGTCCACCCAGTGCACCGTGCCGTTGTCCACCCGTTCGAACCGCGTGTTCAGGCCGGTGCCCAGTTCTACGACGGTCCCGCCCGGATGGTCGGCCAGGAACGCCCGCACCCAGGAGTCCAGGATCAGCGTGCGCAGCACGGTGATCGTGCCGCCCGCGTTCTTGCCGTACTTGTCGACGTCGTAGTCGATCGACTCCAGGATCCGCACGGCTTTCGGGTCGCGCAGCATGGGTCGTTTCCTGGTGGTCTCCTTGGCCCGCCCGGCCAGCGTGATCAGCAGCGTCTCCTGCACAGGGCCGAGTTGCACCTGCTTTTTGTCCACCATCACCCCATTCAAGCGTAATCGGCGTGCGGCGCACGGCCGGTTTGGCCAGACTCGCTGCCATGACGACGGCGTTCGAGGACCTGCTGGCCGAGGGCGACGCGGTGCCGGTCGAGGGCTGGGACTTCTCCTGGTTCGACGGCCGCGCCACCGAGGAGCGACCGCCCTGGGGCTACGCGAAGCTGATGGGGCAGCGGATGGCGACCGCGGGGGCGGCGCTGGACATCCAGACCGGTGGCGGCGAGGTGCTCGCGTCGATCCCGCAGGCGCCGCCGATGTTGATGGCGACCGAGTCGTGGCCGCCGAACCTGGCGATCGCACGGCGCAACCTGGCCGCGCTGGGCGGCGAGGTGTTCCAGGCGGGGGATCTGGACGACCTGCCGTTCCCGGACGGGCTCTTCGATCTTGTGGTGAGCAGGCATCCCGCTGAGATCGGGTGGTCGGAGATCGCCAGGGTGCTCGCCCCGGGCGGCACGTACCTGTCCCAGCAGGTCGGCGCAGGCTCGGTGCACGAGCTCACCGAGTTCATGATCGGCCCCTACGAGATGTCCCGGTCCCGCAGCCCTCAACTGGCGGTGGCCGATGCCGGGGCGGCCGGGTTGACCGTGGTCGACCTGCGGGAGGCGACGCTGCGGATGACGTTCGACGACGTCGCCGCTGTCGTGTACTTCCTGCGCAAGGTGTTCTGGACCGTGCCCGACTTCACCGTGGCGGCCTACCGGGACCGGCTGGCCGCGATGCACGAGTTGATCAACGCGACGGGTCCGTTCGTGGCCCATTCGAAGCGGTTCCTGATCGAGGCCCGCCGACCGGCCTGACGGTGCGTGGGCCGAGCACCGTCGCGCCCAGCGCTGTGACCCTGGACCGCAGTTCGCGGTCGGCCGTCACCACGGCGACGTGCCGCCCTGCGCCCTCGGCCGCGGTGACCTCCACGATCGCGTCATCGCCGGAGCCGGCAGCCGCGACCACCCGCACGGTCTCGATGCCGACGACTCCTCGCGCGGCACCTTCCACCACCAGCACGACGTCGATCGGCGGCGCGCGCAGCCAGTCCGGTGTTGCGATCGCGATGCCTTGTGTCGCAACGGAAGCCAGGGAGTCACGCAGCCGTTCCGCCGCACCTGCCCGGTCGCGCCACCAGCCGTCCGGGACCGAGCCGACCACGTTCGCCGCGTCGACGACGAGCAGCGGCGGCCGATCGTCAGCCATCGCGCATCGCGCTCAGCAGGCTGCTCGCGGCGGTGCCGCGCAGTGGTCGGCCGTAGCCTGCGGCGAGATCGGCGAGCGGGTGCACCGACGGGCGCCAGCCGTGGTCACGCAGCCAGTCGGCGGAGTCGCCTGCCAGGCCGCCCCGCCACAGCGAGCTGTACCCGGCCATCGCGGGTGTGGCCCGGGCCTGCGTCAACACGCCGGCTGTTGCCGTTGTGGTGTATTCGAAGGCGACCTGGCTGCCGGGCGCCGACCGGACGGTGATCTCGGTGAGCAGCCGCTCCGCGGCCTCGTTGTCCAGGTAGATCAGCAGGCCCTCGACCAGCCACGCGGTGGGCCGTTCCGGGTCGAAGCCGGCGTCGGTCAGTGCGGTCGACCAGTCCTCGCGCAGATCGGCGGGCACGGTGGTGCGGTGGCAGTCGGGTGTCGCGTCGGCCAGCACCTTCTCCTTGAACGCCAACACATCCGGCAGGTCGACCTCGTACACCTGGGTACCGGCGGGCCACGGCAGCCGGAACGCACGGGTGTCCAGGCCGGCGGCGAGCAGCACGACCTGGGGGAGGCCCGCGGCGAGCAGGTAGTCGTCGTAGTAGCGGGTGCGGATGATCGCGTGCATCGCGAAAACCATGCCGACGTGCTTCCGGTCGCCGTCCGGCTCGGGGATCACTCCCGGCGCCGCGGCCACGAACTCGGCGGCGTACGGGTCGTCGAACAGGCGATCAGGTCGGGCGCTCTCGTGTGCCCGCACACGGGCTACACCCAGCGCCGTCCTACCCACGCCGACCAGCGGTTGCTCGCTCATGAGCCCGATAATACATCGCTACCGATGTATTATCGGATGATGGATGGCGTACGGCTGCACAGGCTGGGCAAGCGGCTGATCGACCTGTCCCGCACCGTCGCCACGGCTGCGGCCGATCCGACGATGACGGCGGGGGAGATGGCCGTGCTGGAGGACGTGTTCAAACATCCGGACAGCCCGGTCATCGACATCCAGGCGAGGACGGGTTTCGCGCAGAGCCACGTCTCCGGCTCGGTGGCTCGGCTGAAGGCGCGCGGCCTGTTGGTGACGGCGCAGGATCCCGAGGACGGCAGGCGCACCCTGGTCCGGCTCGCCGAGCCTGCCCGGCGCGCGATCATCCGTCGCGCCAACCGCCCGGCCGACAGCGCCTTGGCAGCAGCGGTACCCGATGCCGAGCGGGCCAGCCGGGTCGCGGAACTGTTGGACGAGTTGGCGGATCTGTTGCTGTGACGGCTATCTGGCGCGCAGCAGCATCGGGATGCCGTTGCCCGGCCGCATGGTGATCCGGTACTGCGGCCGCACGGTGTGCGTCGGATCGGTGCGCGCGGTGAACCGGCTCGCGATCACCGCCAGTGCGGTCACCGCCTCCGCCCACGCGAACTGCTCGCCAACGCACGACCGGGGGCCACTGCCGAAGGGCAGGTAGGCGTGCCTCGGCACCGCTGCCCGCCGTTCGTCCAGCCACCGGTCCGGGTCGAACGAGTCCGGCTCGGGGAACCAGCGCGGGTCGTGCTGCATCAGCAGCGGGCTCGCGGCGATCATGCTGCCGGCCGGCACGTGCCAGCCGCCGATCTCGATGTCCGAACTCAACGCCCTGCCGATCATCCAGGCTGGCGGGTACCGGCGGATGCCCTCGCTGACCACGGCCCTGGTGTAGGTCAGCGAGGGCAGGTCCGCGCTGGTGGGCAGTCGGCCGTCCAGCCCGTCCAGTTCGTCGTGCAGCTTGCGCTGCGCCTCGGGGTGGTCGCCGAGCAGGTGCAGCGTCCAGGACAGCGCGTTCGCTGTCGTCTCGTGGCCTGCCATCAGCAGGGTGATCACGTGGTCGTGCACCTCGGCGTCGGTCAGGCCGTCCGCCTCCTGCGAGGCGGCGAGCAGCGCGGACACCACGTCACCCCGGTCCTCGGACAGGTTGCCGCGCCGCTGCTCGATGATCTCGTCCACCAGGTCGTGCAGCGCGCCCAGCGACGCCGTGTCAACACCGACCTCTTCGGGCGTGGCGGCACGCGCCTGCCTGCCGCGGCCGTTGAAACCTGGCCGGGTCGCCGCGAAGTGGGCCAGCGTGGCCTCCAGCGCGGAGCGGATGCCGGGTGCCCGTTCCCGCAGGTCGATGCCGAGCAGGGTGTGCCCGACGATGTCCAGCGTCAGCGTGGCCATTTCCTTGTGCATGTCCACCGTCTCGCCGTCGGCCCAGCCGGCCACGTGGGCCGCTGTGCGCTCGGCGAACTGGTCGACGTACCCGGTCAGCCTGCGCGGCGAGAACGCGGGGGCGACGAGCCGCCGTGCCCTGCGATGGTCGGCGCCCTCGCTGGTCAGCAGCCCGTCGCCGAGCAGGTGTTTGGTGCGTTCCATGCCAGGACCCTTGGTGGTCACCCCGGCGTGCTCGATCAGCAGTTCACCGACCAGCGCCGGGTCCACCAGCAACAGCAGATGCCGGCCACGCAGCCGGACGCCGACCGCGTTCGGGTTGCCGCGCACCACGCTGCGCAGCAGCGAGCCGATGTCCGACGACCGGCGTGCCTTGCGGGTCAGCAGCATCATCCTGGTCGGACCGATCCACCGGTCGGGGCGCGGTGTCCTGCGGGTACGGGTGGCCAGACTGGTCACGGCGGGCTCCGATCGGCGAGGGGTGTCCCTCACACCAGGATTAGCACGCCCACGACCGCCATCGCCAACGCGGTGCCGCCGTGCATCGCGTAGGCGAGCACCTTGCTACCGCCGTTACGCAACACGATCACCACGTCGCCGATCGGGATCACGGCGGCGACCAGCAGGAACAGTGCGACCGCCTGGTGCGGCCGGCACGCCGTGCCCGGTGGCCGCGGCCTCTGCACCAGCAGGAACTGTTCGGTTAGTGCGAGTGGGAGTGGGAGCCGCGCACTTCCAGGTCGCCCAGCAGTTCGACCGTGGCCACGCGGACGGCCTCGACGGCCCGCTCGAACGCGGCCACGTTGTGTGCTGCCGGCCGCTGGAAACCGGAGATCTTGCGGACGTACTGCACAGCCGCCGCGCGCATGTCCTCGTCCGTCACTTCTTCGGTGAACGGCGGGCGCAGTGTTTTGATGCTTCGGCACATGTGGCCCATTGTGCCTTGCCGTTGTGCGCGCGGACCCTGACTCAGGCAGGGACCCCGCCCAGTCTGATCGCCGTCAGGTCCTCGCCGCGGATCGCCTCACCGCAGTGTGCGCAGACCGTCTTCGGGTGCAGTTCGGCGCCGCACGAGTGCCGCCAGACGGTGGGCGGTTCGCCATCGGTGGCGAACCTGTCGCCCCACTCCATCAGCGTGAGCAGCACGGTGTTCAGGGCCTTGCCCGACTCGGTCAGCACGTACTCGTAGCGGGGCGGCCGGGTCTCGTACTGCCGCCGTTCCAGCACGCCCGCCGCCTCCAGGCTGCGCAGCCGGGTGGTCAGGATGTCCCTGCTGGCACCGGTGTTGCGGGCGATCTGGTCGAACCGCCGTTCACCGAACATCACTTCGCGCAGCGCCAGCAGGCTCCACCGCTCGCCGATCACCGCGAGCGCGTTCGCGATCGAGCAGTCACGTCCCTGCGTCGGCATCGGCAGGCCTCCTTGGTGCTAAGTCTTGATTTCCAACTTTATCAGAACCGCAATCTTCTACAAAACCTTGACGAGTACCGCTAGTCATGTAGAAGATTAGGGGGTGACAGCAGCAGCGACGGCCGTACGTGTGTCCTTCGACGCGCATCCCGACACGTACCGGCACTGGCGGCTGCGGCTGGACGGTGAGATCGCCTGGCTGGTGCTCGACGTGGACGAGCAGGCCGGGTTGGTGCCCGGCTACGAGCTCAAACTGAACTCCTACGACCTCGGCGTGGACATCGAGTTGTACGACGCCACCCAGCGGCTGCGGTTCGAGCACCCCGAGGTGCGCACCGTGATCCTGACCAGCGGCAAGGACAAGGTGTTCTGCGCGGGCGCGAACATCAGGATGTTGGCCGGCTCGCCGCACGAGTGGAAGGTGAACTTCTGCAAGTTCACCAACGAGACCCGCAACGGCATGGAGGACGCGGCAGAGCACTCCGGCCAGTCCTACCTTGCCGCGGTGAACGGCTCGTGTGCCGGCGGCGGCTACGAACTCGCCCTGGCCTGCCAGCACATCCTGCTGGTGGACGACAACTCGTCCGCCGTCTCGCTGCCCGAGGTGTCGCTGCTCGGCGTGCTGCCCGGCACCGGCGGCCTGACCCGGCTGGTGGAGAAGCGGCACGTCCGCAAGGACAGGGCCGACGTGTTCGCCACCCGCCAGGACGGCATCCGGGGCCGCACCGCCGTGGAGTGGAAGCTGGTCGACGAGACCGCACCGCCCAGCAGGTTCGAGCAGGCCACCCGGGAGCGCGCCGCCGCGTTGGCCGCCATGTCCAGCCGTGCCGGTTCTGCCGGCGTCGAACTGACGCCGCTGCACCGCGAGGACACCGAGGACGGCATCACCTACGACCACGTGACGGCTCGCTACGACCGTACGCTCGGCTCGGTCGCCATCACTGTGCACGGACCGACGAGCCCGGCGCCCGCGACGCTGATCGAACAGGGTGCCGCGTGCTGGCCGCTCGCGGTGACCAGGGAACTGGACGACCTGATCCTTCGGCTGCGTACCAACGAACCCATGCTCGGCACGTGGGTGCTGACCACCGCCGGTGACATCGACGCCGTGCTGGACCACGAGCGGCTGCTGTTCGCGCAGCGCGACGCCGACGACTGGCTGGCCAACGAGATCCTGCACTACTACAAGCGGGTGCTCAAGCGCCTGGACGTGACCAGCCGCAGCCTGATCGCGCTCGTCGAACCAGGTAGCTGCTTCGCAGGCATGCTGGCCGAGATCGCCTTCGCCTGCGACCGCCAGTACATTCTGGACGGTCCGCCGGTGGACGACGAGGACAGCGACGAGCGGGCGTCGATCGTGTTGACCGAGGCCAACTTCGGCGTGTTCCCGATGGGCAACGGCATCTCCCGGCTGGAGTCCCGGTTCTACGGCTCGCCGGACGACCTGGCGAAGTTGCGGGGTAAGGGTGCCTTCGATCCGGCCGACGCGCTCGCGCACGGCCTGGTGACCGACGCGCCGGACGACATCGACTGGACCGACGAGATCCGGATCGTGATCGAGGGCAGGGCGGCACTGTCCCCGGACGCGTGCACCGGCATGGAGGCCAACCACCGCTTCGTCGGGCCGGAAACCATGGAGACCAAGATCTTCGGTCGGTTGTCCGCGTGGCAGAACTGGATCTTCATCCGACCGAACGCGTCAGGGCCGGACGGTGCGCTGCGCCGCTACGGCTCGGGGCAGAAGGCCGTCTTCGACAGGAAACGGGTGTGACGGACAAGATGACGACCTCAATCAACTACGAGGACAAGATCCCGAACAACGTCGACCTGTCCAGCGACCGCCGGTTGCAGCGCGCGCTGGAGGGCTGGCAGCCGAAGTTCATGAACTGGTGGGCCGAGATGGGCCCGACGCTGGAGACCAGGGGCGTCTACCTGCGCACCGCCGTCGCCGTCGGCCGCGAGGGCTGGGCGCACTTCGGCCACGTGAACGTGCCGGACTACCGGTGGGGCATCTTCCTGGCCGAGCGCGACCAGGAGCGGGCGATCGGGTTCGGTGAGCACAAGGGCGAACCGGCCTGGCAGCAGGTGCCCGGCGAGTACCGGGCTGACCTGCAGCGGCTGATCGTGATCCAGGGCGACACCGAGCCCGCGTCCGTCGAGCAGCAGAAACTGCTCGGCCTGACTGCGCCGAGCCTCTACGACCTGCGCAACCTGTTCCAGGTCAACGTGGAGGAGGGCCGGCACCTGTGGGCGATGGTCTACCTGCTGCACGCCTACTTCGGCCGCGAGGGCAGGGAGGAGGCCGAGGCGCTGCTGTTCCGCAACTCGGGCAGCCCCGACTCGCCGCGCATCCTGGGCGCCTTCAACGAGCAGACCGCCGACTGGCTGGCGTTCTTCATGTTCACCTACTTCACCGACCGGGACGGCAAGTACCAGTTGGGCACGCTGAAGGAGTCGGCGTTCGACCCGCTGTCGCGCACCTGTGAGTTCATGCTCAAGGAGGAAGCGCACCACATGTTCGTCGGCACGACCGGCGTGGACAGGGTGGTGGAGCGCAGCGCGCAGGTGATCAACGAGCACGACACGTACGACATCGGCTCGTACGGCACCATCCCGCTGGAGATCATCCAGAAGTACATCAACTTCCACTACACCGTGTCGCTGGACCTGTTCGGCAGCGAGACGTCCACCAACGCGGCGAACTACTTCACAGCCGGCCTGAAGGGCCGTTGGCAGGAGGGCCGCCGCAAGGACGACCACCTGCTCACCGAGGACAGCGCGACGCTGGAGCGGCCGACCGGCACGGGCACCTGGGAGCAGGAGGAGATCTCGGCGCTACTGGCGCTGAACCTGGACCTGCGCGGCGAGTACATCTCGGACTGCCAGACCGGCGTGGCCCGGTGGAACAAGATCCTCGGCGAACACGGCATCGATTTCCGGTTCGCCCTGCCGCATCCCGGTTTCAACCGGTCCGTCGGCCTGCACTCGCAGTTCCACGTCACCCCGGAGGGTGCCATCGTGGACGAGGCCACCTGGGAGCACAGCCGGACCAGGTGGTTGCCCACCGACGAGGACCTGACTTTCGTGCGGTCGTTGATGCATCCGGTGTACGACAGGGGCAAGATAGCCAGCTGGGTGGCCCCGCCGCGCAACGGCATCAACGGCCAGCCGTTCGACTACGAATACGTTCATCTTCCATAAGGCGGCACGCATGGTCACCGTGGATCACCAGCCGTTCAACGCATCCGACTATCTGGTGGACCGGCACGTGCGCGACGGGCGCGGCGGCCGGACCGCGGTGCTCGCGGGCGACCGCGTGCTGACCTACGCCGAGCTGGCCGACGAGATCCACCGCGTGGCAGCGGGCCTGGCCGCGCTGGGTGTGCGGGCCGAGGAACGGGTCCTGTTCTGCATGGGGGACTCCGTCGAACTGCTGTCCGGCATCCTCGCCGCGATGCGGATCGGCGCCGTGCCGGTGCCGGTGTCCACCATGTTCACCGGCGGCGAGCTGGGCAAGGTGGTGGCCGACAGCCGGGCGCGCGTGCTGTGCCTGTCGTACGAGTTCGCCGAGGCGGGCGCTGCCGCGATCGACCTGTCGCCCGAGGTATGTCATGTCGTGCTGGACGGCGCCGTCGACCTGCCGGTCCGGCCCGAGGTCACCGTGCACGCGTGGGCCGAACTGCTCGACGCGGGTGCCGCGCAGCTGTACCCGACGTGGCCGGACTCGCCGGCGCTGTGGCTCTACACGTCGGGCACCACGGGTCAGCCCAAGGGCGCGATGCACCGGCACGACAGCATCCGGCAGGTCGTGGAGACCTACGGCACCGGCGTGCTCGGCATCCGGCCGGACGACCGGTGCCTGTCCGTCGCGAAGCTGTTCTTCGCCTACGGCATCGGCAACTCCTGCTTCTTCCCGTTGGCCGTCGGCGCCACCACCGTGCTGGAACGTGGTCGGCCGACACCCAAGGGGATCGCGGAGCGGGTGCGCGAGACGTCGCCGACGCTGTTCTACGCGGTGCCCACGTTCTACGCGGCCATACTGGGCAGCGACATCCCGGACGGCACATTTGCGGGCGTACGGCAGGGCGTTTCGGCTGGCGAGCCGCTGCCGCCGATCATCGCGTCCCGGTTCCTCAACCGGTTCGGCGTCGAGATCCTGGACGGCATCGGGTCCACCGAGGCGCTGCACATCTTCCTGTCCAACCGGCCCGGCCAGGTGCACCCCGGTTCGTCCGGCACACCGGTGCCCGGCTACCAGGTGGAGATCCGGGATGACTCCGGTGCCGTGATCGACGCCGTCGGCGAGCCGGGCCACCTGTTCCTGAACGGCCCGTCCACCGCGACCGGCTACTGGTGCCGCACGGAGGCCACCCGGCTGGTGTTCCAGGGGGAGTGGCTGCGCACCGGGGACACCTACGTGCGCAACGAGGACGGCACCTACAGCTGTCTCGGCAGGGCCGACGACATGCTCAAGGCAGGCGGCATCTGGGTGTCGCCCGCCGAGGTGGAGCAGCGGCTGCTGGAACACCCGGATGTCGCCGAGGCGGCCGTGGTGGCAGCGCGCGACGATGTCGGCCTGGACAAGCCGGTGGCCTGCGTCGTCCCGGTGCCCGGCCGCACGGTCGACGCCGACGTGCTGGTCGCGTGGTGTCGGGAGGGCCTTGCCTCGTTCAAGCGGCCACGGCTGGTGGTGGAGGTCACCGAGCTACCGAAGACGGCAACGGGCAAGATCAAGCGCAACCTGCTGCGGGAGCAGGTGCGGGACGTGCTGCGCACGCCGGAACCCACAGGCTGAAGGGAACCCCATGCTGGACGGCCGGCCGCTGGTCGACGCACACGTCCATGTGCCGAGGCTGGGCACGGTGAAACCGGCCTGGCTGGAGTGGGCGGACCGGTTCTCCGGCCCACAGGACTGGCGCTCCGTCTACGACGAGCACGGCGAGCCGGTGCCCGAACGGCTGGACGCCCTGCTGGCCGAGCAAGGGGTGGACCGGGCGCTGCTGTTCTGCGAGTACAGCCCACGGGCCACCGGTATCCACACGATCGAGGAGAACCTGCCGTTCGTCGAGTTCAACCCGACGCGGTTCCGCCTGGTGGCCAACGTCAACCCACACCTGCACCACCCGCTGGCGTCCGAAGTGGAGCGTCAGCTGGACATGGGTGCCGTGGCGTTGAAACTGCATCCCGTGCATGCCGGCTTCTCGCCGGCCGACAAGGAGTTGTACGCGGTCTACTCGGTGTGCGCCGAGCGTGGCATCCCGGTGATCTTCCACTCCGGCACGTCCAGCTTTCCCGGTGCCAGGGCCAGGTTCGGCGATCCGGCGCTGCTGCTGGACGTCATCGAGGACTTCCCGCAGGTGCAGTTCGTGTTCGCGCACGGCGGCCGGGGTTGGTGGTACGACACGGCGGCGTTCCTCGCGCTGGGCAAGGCGAACGTGTGGCTGGACGTGGCGGGTCTGCCGCCTGCGAAACTGCCCGAGTACTACGCCAGGTTCGACCTGCACCGGTTGGCAGGCCGCTGGATCTTCGGCACCGACTGGCCTGGTGTGCCCGGCACGGCCCGCAACGCGCGTGGGCTCGGTGAGATCGGCCTGCCGGACGACGTGTTGACCGGTGTGCTGTCCGGCAATGCTGCGAAGTTGTTCCCCGGCCTGGATATCTAGGCTTCGGCGGCGAGTTCGGCCCAGCGGCGCCTGGCATCGGCGCGCCAGCGCACGTGTCGGTCGGCGAACAGATCCGCCGCTGTCGCGCCGATCCACTGTGGCAGGAGTTCGCGCGGCAGTTGCGGATCGAGGAACGGGAACCGGCGCCACTCGTGCACCAGCCGGGTCTGGGCGCGCAGCACGGCGTCCTCGGATTCCGGTGCCAGGTCGGCGAACTCGGCGATGAACCGTTGGTAGCCGTCGGCCACCCCGGCCAGGTCCCAGGCCGCCGCGACCATGTCGGCCTCCTCGCCCAGCGTGCCGTAGGTGCCGAGGAACGACATCGGGGCGGTGGGCAGGGCCAGGTCGGCCAGTATCCGCTGGGCGTCGGCCTCCGCCTCGCTGCGCGGCGAGATCCACACACCGGGGTTGGGCGTGCCGAAGCCGGCCCAGGTCAGCCTGGTACGCAGGCGATGCCGCAGGTCACGCAGGGATTCCGGCACCGACACCAGGACCAGCAGCCACCGGCCGTCCCAGGCGTGCCGGTCGGTGCCGAAGGAGTAGATCCGCTCGGCGCCCGTTTCGAGCAGTCGCCTGCCCTGCGGGGTCAGGCGCCAGCGCACCCGTCGGCCGACGCGGTCGGACTCCAGCCAACCCTCGGCGGCCGTCCTGGCCAGCGCCTGCCGGGCCGACTTCTCCTCGACGCCCACCATGGCCAGCGCGCCGACCAGGGTCCCCGTCCACACCGGCTCGTCGCCGGGCAGCACGTACTCGCCGAGGACGGTCATCAACAGGGAGCGCGCGCTGCCGCCACTGACCTCGCGGCGCCTGCTGAGCACCGGTCCGGCACCGGGCGATCCCACGCGTGGCCTCCTCATGTGTCCTACTACGGATTCATTCCGCCTCGACACATTAGTGTAGACCGACGTTCAGTCAGTGGGGAGTGCCGCTCCGCAGTGCGGGCAGGTGGCGGGCGTGTCCTGGTCGGTGAACGCGCCGCACTCCGGGCACACCTGGCCGAGCCAGCAGGCCGGATCGCCGCCCTCGGTCTCGCGTTCCTGCTCGCCGTCCTTCATGACCGGAGCCCCACTCCGCCGACCATCCATGTGACAGGGGAGAGGTCGGGAGTGTCGTCACCGTGCCAGTCGCGTACGTAGACCAGCCCGGGATCGACGAGTTCGAGACCGGTGAAGAAGGTCTCCACCTGGGCGCGGGTACGGCGGGCGTCGCCTGCCCGGCGCAGGAAACTCCGGTAGATCTCCTGCGCGATACTGATCGCGTCCGGCTGGTCGTCGGAGACCACGTGCGAGACCGCCAGATAGCTGCCCGGCGACATGGCTTCGCGCAGTGTCGCGACGATGTCGAAGGGGGCGTCCTCATCGGTCAGGAAGTACAGGATGCCCACCAAGAGAAACGCCACCGGCTGATCCAGGTCGATCAACTCACGCAGCCGGGGGTTGGCCAGGATATCGGCGGGCCTGCGTAGGTCGCCCTGCACCGCGATGGTGTTCGGGTTCTCGGCGAGCAGGGCGCGGGCGTGGGCCAGCACGATCGGGTCGTTGTCCACATAGACCACCCGGGCGTCCGACGCCACGGCCTGGGCCACCTGATGCACGTTGTTCTGGGTGGGCAGGCCGGTGCCGATGTCGATGAACTGACGGATACCCCGCTCGGCGAGGAACTGCACCACCCGACCGAGAAACGCCCTGTTCTGCGCCGCCATCGTCGCGGCTTCGGGGACTGCGGTGCGCAACTGTTCGGCAACCTGACGGTCGCACGCGAAGTTGTCCTTACCGCCGAGGAAGTAGTCGTAGACCCTGGCGATGCTGGGCGTGCTCGTGTCGACTCCGGCCGGTACCCGCGCTGTGCTGTCCGCCACGATCACTCACCCTCCCATAGGGTCGAGAACCGATCGTAGCCGCCAAATCAGGCAGACGCGCGGAGCCAGGTCACCCGACCGGGGCGAGTGGGCACCCAGCAGCCGTCACCTTGCTGCTGTTGCTTCGATTGGTCGGTGGGCTCGTCCAATCGAAGCAGTTCGTCGATGACGGCGGCAGCGCTTCCGCTGGACCGCCACAGCACGGCGCGGGGAGACAGGATGTCCGTCTCGGCAGCCGACATCCGGGCCCCGGTCGCGGCATGCTCGCCGTACATCTGGAACACGTCGACCACGTTGTGGTGGGTTCGCACGCCGGTGACCGCGACGATGTCGCCGTCCGCGTTGCTCTGGTGGGCGAAGCGGAAACCGGCATCCATCAACCCCTGCAGCCGGTCGGTGATGTCGATCATGTGCGGCCCCCGCCGAACTCGCCGTCCTTGGCCCCTGCCAGGAAGGTGGCCAGCTTCGCGTGTGGGTAAACGAGCACCGGTCCGTGTGGCTGCCGGGAATCCCGAACGGCGATCACGTCGTCGGCCAGCGGGGCCAGTTCGACACAGTTACCGAGCGCGCCACTGCGTCTGCTCTTACGCCAGGACAGGTTGGACAGGTGGGCGCCGGTCGTCGCGTCGTCGATGTCGTCCATCGGAAAGGTCCACCTCCCGGCATCGGGTTACCGTGGGGTAACCGACCGCGTAGCCGGACTGTAGCACTGACCGCGCGTGCAAATGCACGTGCATCGGCCCTAGGAGTGGTGACAGTTAACGGAGTGAGTCCAGCGCCCTGGCCAGCGTGCGGCGGCTGTCCTCCGGCGTCTCCGCCTCGACCGCCAGCCGGTGGACCACCTTGGCGTAGGTCTCCACCTCGTCAGGTTTGTCCAGATAGAGCGCGCCGCACAGATGCTCCAGGTAGACGACGTCCGGCAGTTCCGGTTCCGCGAAGCGCAGCAGCGTGAACGAACTCTCCGCGGTCGAGCCACCGAACCGGAACGGCACCACCTGCAGCGAGATGTTCGGGCGTGTCGTCACGTCGAGCAGATGAGTCAGTTGTTCGCGCAGCACATCCTCGCCGCCGATGGCGCGGTGCAGCACGGATTCGTCCACAACTGCCCAGAGCCTGCTGTGCGCCGGGTCGGCCAGTAGCCGCTGCCGGTCCATCCGTAGCTCGACGCGGCGGTCCACCTCGTCGTCGGAAGCGTCCGGCAGACCTCGGCGGACGACGGCCCGGGCGTAGCGCTCGGTCTGCACGAGCCCTGGCACGAACGTGACCTCGTAGGTCTGGATGCGGGCGGCGGACTCCTCGAGGCCGACGTAGTCCTGGAACCAGCGGGGCAGCAGGTCGTGGTAGCTGTGCCACCAACCGGGCTGGTTGGATTCGCGGACGAGAGTGAGGAACGCGTCGCGCTCGTCGTCGTCGGTCACGCCGTAGAGGGCCAGCAGATCGGCGACGTCACGTTCCTTGAGGCTGACCCGTCCGAGTTCGAGGCGGCTGATCTTGGACTCGGAACCGCGGATGGCGTCACCGGCGCGTTCCCGGGTGATCTGGCCGCGTTCGCGGAGCCTGCGGAGTTGGCCGCCGAGCACCATACGACGGGCTGTCGGACCTGTTGCCGACCCTCCCGTGGACACCAATGCCTCCTGCGACTCGCTCACCTGCGCGACCCGGCACGTTACACGCCCCCGGGGGTTGGTGGTCAGCGACGCGGCTGGCCCGATGCGGGTGTCACCCGTTCAGCCGCTGATGGCGACTTCGGCCTCGATCTCGACCGGGATGTGGAAGGGCAGTTCGGCCAGACCGACGGCTGAGCGCGCATGGCTGCCGGCGGACGGTCCCCACAGTTGCAGGATGAGGTCGGAGAACCCGTTGATCACGGCAGGCGTGGCGGCGAAACCGGGCGCGGCGTTGACCATTCCGAACACGCGCAGCCACGCGGTGACCCGATCCAGGTCGCCGAGTTCGCGCTGGAGGCCGGCCAGTACGGCGAGCGCGGTGAGTCGGGCGGATTCGTAGGCCTGGTCCGGGGTGACTTCGGAATCGGGCTCGGTGCCGACCTTGCCGAACGGCCCGGCGATGGAGCCGTCCGGGTGCAGCGGGGCGTGGCCGGAGACGAAGGCCCGGTCCCCGTACACCCGAACCCACGGAAACGGCAGCTCGACGCCGGTTGGCAGGCGAACGGGTTCCGGCAGGGTGAGGCCGAGGTCGGCGAGTTTCTGCTCGATCAACATGGCAGCCATGCTGCCACTGTGGTCGGTGCCCGGCTGTTGGCCGGCCAGCGGCCGGCCGCTGGCCGGGGAGTGGTGCTGGTGTCGGGAGCGGTGGCCGGTGCCCGGGGAGCGATTCGCTGCGGGTGAGCGCAATGCTGCCGGGTGCCGCCGCCGAGCCCGCCCGCGCACCCGAACTGGCGAAACCGCCCGCCGCGTGTCGACCCCCGTGGTTGGCGTGTCGACTGCTGTGGCCGGCGAGGCGACTGTTGCCGCTGGCGAGTGAACCCAGCGGCCGGCGACTCGACTGCTGCCGCTGGCGTGTCGACCCCTGCGGCCGCCGGGTCGACTGCTGTGGCCGACGAGTCGACCCTGCCGCCCGCGAGTCGACCTCTGCGGTGGGTGAGTCGACCTCCCGTGGCCGACTCGTCCACCGTCTTAGCGGACTCGCCCGCCCGCGCACCCGAACTGGCGAAGACCGGCCGCCGCGTGTCGACCCCTGCCGCCGCCGAGTCGACTGCTACGTCCGGCGAGTCGACCCCCGCCGCTGGCGAGTCGACCCCTCCGGCGAGTCGACCCCTCCGGTGGGCGAGTTGACCTCCCGTCGCCGACTCGCCCACCGCCTTCGCGGATTCGCCCGCCCGCACCGACGAATCGGCCATTTTCGCAGCCGAGTCGGCTGGTCTGGCTGGTGATTCGACTGATACCACTGCGATTCGGCCATTGCCGGCGCCGAGCCGACTGGCGGGTGCGGCGGCGAATCGGCCCGTGGGGTGGGCGATGTGGCCGCCGGCCTCGGCGATGTGGCCGCCGCGTCGGCGAATCGACTGGTGTCGTTGGCGAGTCGGCTGGCGCGGCGGGCGTGTCGACCTGTCGCCGCGCCCTAACGCGCCGCTGCCGGCCGCATCCGGGGTGCCCTCACCTGGCCTCCGACAGCTTCCGGTAGGGCAGCAGCTCATCGACTATGCCGTACTCCTGGGCGTCCGTCGCCGTCAGCACCTTGTCCCGCTCGATGTCCCGCCGGATCTCCTCTATGTCCCTTCCCGTGTGCAGGGCCAGCGTCGTCTCCAACTGCTCCCGGATTCGCTGGATCTCGGCCGCCTGGATCTCCAGGTCGGACACCTGGCCATAAGCACCCTCCATGGCCGGCTGATGAATCAGGATCCGCGCGTTCGGCAGCGCGAACCGCTTGCCCGGTGTGCCGGCCGCCAGGATCACAGCGGCTGCCGACGCCGCCTGACCAAGGCACACCGTCTCGATGTCCGACCGGACATATCGCATCGTGTCGTAGATCGCCATCAACGACGTGCTGGCACCGCCGGGTGAGTTGATGTACAGGTGAATGTCCCGATCGGGATCGTCGGCCTCCAACCACAGCAACTGAGCCATGATGTCGTTCGCCGACGCGTCGTCCACCTGTGTACCCAGGAACACGACACGCTCGGAGAACAGCTTGTTGTACGGATCGGACTCCTGGACGCCGTAACTGGTCTGCTCCACGAACGACGGCAGCGTACGACGGGCCTGCGGTGTGTTGTGCATGGCAGATCCCCAGTCAGACAGTCTTCGGCGGGCGGCGGACGATGTGGTCGATGAAGCCGTAGTCGAGCGCTTCCTGCGCTGTGAACCAGCGGTCCCGGTCGGCGTCGGCGGTGATCCGCTCCAGTGTCTGCCCGGTCTGCGCGGCCGTCAGTTCCGCCATCCGCAGCTTCATCTGGCCGAGAACCGCTGCCCGGATGCTGATGTCGGTCGCTGTGCCGCCGACGCCACCGGATGGCTGGTGCATCACGACGCGCGTGTTCGGTAACGCGTACCGCTTGCCCGGGGTGCCGGATGACAACAGGAACTGACCCATCGACGCCACGAAACCCATGCCCCACGTGGCGACGTCCGGCTCGATCAGGTTCATCGTGTCGTAGATCGCCATGCCCGCGGTGACCGAGCCTCCGGGCGAGTTGATGTAGAACGTGATGTCGCGCTGCGGATCCTCGGCGGCGAGCAGCAGCAACTGCCCCGTGATGTGGTTGGCGACGTCGTCGTCCACTTCGCTGCCCAGGAACACGATTCTGGATCTGAGCAGCTGCTCGAACACCGAATCGTTCAGCGTCAGGCCGGCTGTGTCCGGCCCCATGGCGGGCAGTGGCTGCTGGGTCATCGCTGGCACCTCCGGTCGTGGATCATGGAATGTCCACTTCCGACCGTAGGGCGCCCGAAGCTGCCCTGTCTGCCTTGTTCGCTCTACGCGTGTTCGCTGACAGCGAGCGGTGGCCGTGCCGGTCGCGTGATTCCGATCGGCCATTTCCGAAGATACCGTTCGATCGGCCGTTCGGTGAGATAGTGCAGGGCAGCGGCCAACGCCACCGCGAGCGCCACGAACGCGGTGAACGCCGCTCCGTCGGCCAACCATCCTGTTTGCTGCCACCAACCCCACGTCAACGTGAGCAGCAACAGTGGCTTGTGCACCAGGTACAGCGCGAACGACCACTCACCCAACCGCAGCGGCAGCCACCAGCTCAGCCCGGTGCGCTGGCCGTCCAGATCACTGGTCGCCGCGGCCAGCAACAGCAGGCTGAACAGCGGCAGCGCCAGGAGCGCGACGAACGGCCGCGCCACGGCGTCGCCCGTGTGCACGGTGAACGTGGTCAGCTGCCACATGACCAGCCCGAGACCGAGCACCGCGAACAACGCGCACAACCCGGGCCTCGCCAGCCGGACGCCGATGCTGACCGACCTCGCCAACACCATGCCCAGCAGGAACTCGCCGAAGCGGTAGGGCGGGAAGATGAAGAACAGCCAGTAGCTCAGCGACCCGGACATGTGCATTCCGTTGGCCACCAACGGTGCCACGGTCATCACGACCAGGGTGATCCCGGCGGTCACCGCCAAGCCCTTGCCACGCAACCGGCTCAGCGGGCCGATGACAAAAGGGAACAACAGGTAGAAGAACATCTCACAGGACAACGACCAGCTCACACCGTTGCCGCCGAAGTACACACCCTGATGCGGCGACCACGCCTGGAGTAACAGGATGTCCGCCACATGGCCGATCGTGCCTGGCAGCTTCTCCTGCGTCGCCAGCACTGTGAACGCCACGATTGCGAGCAGGAACTGTAGCGGCCACACCCTGGCGAACCGCATCCACAGGAACCGGCCGGGGTTGGGCGTGTTCGCCGACCACGTCAACACGAAGCCGGACAGCATGAAGAAGAAGCTGACGCCCACGTACCCGTAACTGGCCAGCACGGTCAGCGACGCGGCGTTGGTGAACTGGGCACCGACATGGCAGAAGACCACGGCCAGCGCGCCGAAGAAGCGCAGCCCGGTGAGCGTGTCGAGCCGAGGCGGCCGACGACGAGCAGGCGATCCCGACTGAGCACGCGCCACCGGTCGGACACGTACCTCAGTCGTCGCCATGACCTTAATGGTTGCCCGTGAAGCTGGCACCAAACCCAGACCGGCCTGGGGACTGGCTAAGGGAGGTGTGTGATTTTCTTAGGCTGCACCCGGGATGTGTGTTCTCGGTTACTTTTTGCCGGCGTTCTGCTCGTCGCGCCAGGCAACCCAGTCGCGCAGCAGACCAAGATCACTGCCCGGCTCACCCGCCAGGTTGAACAGCGAGACGCCTGCCTCCACCAGTGTCGGACCGACTTCTTCCGGCGAACGGCGCACCTCGGTCGAGCGCTCGATCAGCGCGGGATCCCTGCCCACGTCGGCACAGTGCTGGTCCAGGATCGCGCCCTTGCGGCGCATCGTGTCCACACCGCCGAACGCGTGCCAGATGTCGGCGTGCTCGGCGACCATCCGCAGGGTGCGCTTCTCGCCACCGCCACCGATCAGCACCGGGATCTGCCGCGTGGGCCGCGGGTTCAGCAGGCCGAAGCGCTTCTTGATCCTGGGCAGCGCGTGCGACAGGTCGGTGAGGCGGCTGCCCGGGGTGCCGAAGTCGTAGCCGTACTCGTCGTAGTCCTTCTGGAACCAGCCGGAACCGATGCCCAGGATCAGCCTGCCGTCGCTGATGTGGTCCACGGTGCGGGCCATGTCCGCCAGCAGTTCGGGATTGCGGTAGCTGTTGCAGGTGACGAGCGCGCCGATCTCCACCCGTGATGTCGCCTCGGCCCAGGCGCCGAGCATCGTCCAGCACTCGAAGTGCAGGCCGTCCGGCTCGCCGGACAACGGGAAGAAGTGGTCCCAGTTGAACAGCACGTCGACGCCTGCGTCCTCGATGGCCGCCGCGGAGCGACGGATGGCCGCGTAGTCGTTGTGCTGGGGCTGGAGTTGGTAGCCGATCCGCAGCTGCCTGGCCTGGGGTGTCGTCACGTGATCACCCTAGAGGCCCGCTCAGCCTGCCGCGATCTTCGCCACCCCGGCCAGTAGCCGGTCGATGTCCGATTCGTCGGTGTAGGGCGCGATTCCGGCCCGCACGGCGCCGGCATCGCCGAGGCCGAGCCACCGGGAGCACTCCAGCGCGTAGAAGCTGCCGGCCGGCGCGTTCACGCCGTACTCGGCCAGCAGTCGGTGCACCTGGGCACCCGGCGTGCCGGCCACCGTGAACAACACTGTCGGCGTGCGCCTGCGGCCGACAGCGCCATGGCTGGTGACACCGTCGATCCCGGCCAGACCGGACTCCAGCCGGTCCAGCAGCGCGGCTTCGTGCTCCTCGACGGCCGTCATCGACGCGATCAGCCTGGCCCGCCGAGTGCCGGTACCGGGCACGATGCCGGCCAGGAAGTCGACCGCCGCTGTCGTGCCCGCGAGCAGTTCGTAGGGCAGGGTGCCCAGTTCGAACCGTTCCGGAACCGCATCACTGGCCGGCAGCAGCTTGTCCGGGTGCAGGGTCTCCAGCAGCGCGGGATCAGCGGCCAGCACGCCGAGGTGCGGTCCGAGGAACTTGTACGGAGCACACGCGTAGAAGTCCACGCCCAGCGCCGGCACGTCGACCGGGGCGTGTGGCGTGAGGTGCACGCCGTCCAGGTGGACCAGCGCGCCGACGGCGTGTGCCGCCTCGGCGATCGCAGGCGCGTCCGGCCTGGTGCCGAGCAGGTTGGACGCCGCCGTCACCGCGACAACGCGGGTCCGGTCGGACAGCAGGTCGGTGACCGCCGACACGGCCAGTTCGCCGGTCGCACGGTCGAACTCGGCCCACTTCACGGTGGCGCCGGACAGTTCGGCGGCCCGCACCCACGGTCGGATGTTGGCGTCGTGGTCCAGCCTGGTCACGACGATCTCGTCGCCCGGTCCCCAGTCCGCGGACAGCGTCCTGGCCAGGTCGTAGGTCAGCTGGGTCATGCTCCTGCCGAACACGACACCTCGCGGGTCGACGTGCAGCAGGTCGGCCATGGCCTGCCTGGCCTCGGTCACGATGCCGGTGGCGCGCAACTCGGCGGTGGTGACGATGCCCCGGTTCGCGACTGCGGCGCGCAGGGTGCCCGCTACGGCGTCGGCCACCACGTCCGGCGTCTGCGAACCGCCGGGTCCGTCGAAGTGCGCGGCACCCTCTTCGAGGGCGGGGAAGTGGCTCCTGACCTCGGCAATGGGGTAGGACACGGGGCCTCCGTCCTCGGCCCGACGGACCGTCGACCCAGCTTATCCGGCGGCCATGAGCCTGATTCACAGCTGGGATGGGTGAACGACACATCCTTGACGACTTATTTCAAGCCTTGATATCAAGGTGCGGCGAGGTGTGAACGAGATCACTGCCGGTCGGCCCACCGGTCCCCGTTTCGAACCGATGGAGGGAGTACCTCTCGTGCCAGATGTCAGTTCGGTCGGTGGTAACGGGCCAGGCGGCAGACGTCGTCGCAGGTCCACGTTCGTGCGATACGGCATAGCGCCCACGCTCGGCCTGCTCGCGCTCATCGCGGGTGTCGTGGTGCCCACGGCGGCGCACGCGGCGAACGAGGCGGTGAACGTCTGGCTGACCACGACGAACGACGCTCAGGGCCGCAACGTCACCAGGGGCCTGCAACAGCAGACGCCGGTCAGCTTCGTGCCGGGCAACAAGGCCGGCGGCCAGAACATCACCGTCAACGAGAACACCAAGTTCCAGCAGTTCGTGGGTGCCGGCGCATCCATGACGGACACGTCGGGCTACCTGCTGGGCAGCAGCGGGGCGCTCACCGCGGCCACCAAGAACTCGGTCATGACCAAGCTGTTCGACCCGGTCAACGGCATTGGTCTGGACTTCCTGCGCAACCCGATGGGTGCGTCCGACCTGGCTCGCGGCAACTACTCCTACGACGACGTGCCGGCAGGCCAGACCGACCCGAGCCTGACCCACTTCTCCATCAGCCACGACCTGACCGACATCGTGCCGCTGACCAAGCAGGCCGAGACGCTCAACCCGAGCCTGAAGCTGATGATGGTGCCGTGGAGCGCCCCGGCGTGGATGAAGTCGGACGACAACTTCACCAGCCACAGCTTCCTGCAGGCGCAGTACTACGCGGCCTACGCCCAGTACTACGTGAAGACGATCCAGGCCTACCAGGCGCAGGGCCTGCACGTCGACTACACGTCGGCGCAGAACGAGCCCGGCTGCTGCGACGGTTCCACGTACCCCACGATGAACTGGGACGGCAACGGGCTGGACTTCTTCACCGGCACCGACCTGCTGCCCGCGTTCCACGCCGCAGGCCTGAGCACGAAGGTGCTCGCGCTGGACTGGAACTGGAGCAACTACGCGGCCTACGCGTCGCAGGAGCTCAACGACGCCACCGTGCGCAACGACCCGTTGTTCGGCGGTATGGCCTGGCACGGCTACGACGAGGGCAGCGCTGCCGAGCAGACCACGGTGCACAACCAGTTCCCCGGCATCGGCACGTTCGACACCGAGCACTCCGGCGGCACGTGGATCGCCAACCAGCAGAACGAGGACATGAACAACATCATCGACTACACCCGGAACTGGGGTCAGAGTGTGGTCAAGTGGAGCCTCGCCGTCGACCAGAACATGGGGCCGCACAACGGTGGTTGTGCCACCTGCCAGGGCCTGATCACCGTGCACAACGGTGACGCCAGGAGCGGGCAGGTCGACTTCACCGTCGAGTACTACGACATGGGCCAGCTGACCAAGTTCGTGAAGCCGGGCGCGTTCCGGATCGACTCGACCGCCAACACCACCGTGCCGAACGTGGCGTGGCAGAACCCGGACGGCTCCAAGGCACTGGTCGCCTACAACGGCACCGCGACGGCTCAGAACGTCGTGGTGAACTGGGGCAACGAGTCGTTCAGCTACTCGCTGCCGGCAGCCACGTCGGCCACCTTCACGTGGAGCGGCGTCCAGGGCGCCGCCAGCACCACGAAGACGGGCCAGATCACCGGGCTGGGCGGCAAGTGCGTCGACGACGCGGCCGCGTCGACGGCGAACGGGTCGCAGATCCAGCTGTTCACCTGCAACGGCACCACCGCCCAGCAGTGGACGGTGGCCGCCAACGGCTCCCTCCAGGTGCTGGGCAAGTGCATGGACGTGACGGCGGCGGGGACGGCGAACGGCACGAAAGTGGAGTTGTTCGACTGCAACGGCACAGGTGCCCAACAGTGGCAGCACACAGCGAGCAACCAACTGGTGAATCCCGCGTCCGGCAGATGTCTCGACGCGACGGGGCCGAGTTCGGCCGACGGCACCCCGTTGCAGATCTGGGACTGCACGGGTGGGACGAACCAGGCGTGGGTTCTGCCGGCCTAAGCGGCTCTGGGTCGGTGGTGGTGACCGGGTAGGCGAGTACCCGGCGCATCCCAGGCTCCGGCAGCGGGCGACAGGTCCGCTGCCGGGGCTGGCCGGTGCTTACGCGGGTGAGCCGCCTGCCTCGTCGGGTCGCACGAAAACGACACCCTGCTCCAGATCGACCCGCAGTGGCGGCGCGCCCTCCGCGTCCTCGTCCCGCAGCATCATGATCGAGTCGCGATGGTCCAGTTCCATCCGCTTCGTGCCGTAGAACATCGCGGTGATCTCGTCGACGTAGGTGGCCGCCAGGCGCGTCCTGCTCCGCCGGCGCGACTCGAACAACCCCACGGCGACCAGCAACAACACCCCACCGGGAATGCTAAACGCCAGCACGGCCATGCGTCCCCAACGAGCCGGCGTGCTGCGGGGTTCCCAGTTCGCCGGTTCCTCGGGCCAGATAGTCCGACACCGCGGCGGCCGTGCCGGGGGAGCTGATCAGCCCGATGTAGCCGTCCGGTCGGACCAGCACCACCGTGCCCGTGGCCACCTGGTAGCCGGCCAGCGCCTCGGTCGCCAGGTGGGCCCGCAGGACACCGCCGCCAACGGTGTTCAGGTCGGTCACCAGGTCGGCGTCGCCGGACACCAGCGCTGTCCACCGTGGACCACGGAACAGGTCGAACAAGCGGCCGGCACCGTAGGGTGCGTCCGGGGCGCGGTCACCCGCGGCGATCGGCCCCGGCGTGGCGCGCCGGTCCTCGGTCAGCGGGCCGCCCCGGTAGTTCAGCCCGAGTTGGTGCACCTCGCTGCCGCGCTTGTGGGCGTCGTCGTCACCGCGCTTGTGCTTCGCCAGCAGTTTCTCGCTCAACGCGAGGGCGGCCTGTGCCGTGGGCACCCGTTCCGCCTCATAGCTGTCCAGCAACGCCGTCGGAGCACCGGCCAGCACGGCGGCCAGCTTCCAGCCCAGGTTGTAGGCGTCCTGGATGCCGGTGTTCATGCCCTGGCCGCCGGTCGGGTGGCACACGTGGGCCGCGTCGCCCGCCAGGAACACCCTGCCGTCGCGGAACCGCTCGGCCAGCCGGACATTGGGCCGCCACACCGTCGACCAGGTCAGTTCGTGCAGCCGGATGGCCTCGTCGCCGGTGGCCGCCGTGACCTGGTCCTGCAGGTACTCCAGCGTCACGTCGGATTCGGGCGCCCGCACGGTGAGGGTGAACAGGTCCGTGCCGGACAGCGGCATCAGCGCGACACCGGACTCGCCGGACATCCACACCCTGCCGTGCGCACGGTCCAGCCCGGTCAGCCGCACGTCGGCGAACAACGCCCGCATCGACTCGTCCGTCTCGCCGTCGAAGCGGATGCCGAGACCGCGGCGCACCGTGCTCCCGCCGCCGTCGGTGCCGACCAGGTACCTGGCGCGCAGCCGGGCCGTCCCGTCGGGACCGGCCAGCGTCGCGGTCACGCCATCGGCGTCCTGATCGAAGTCGACCAGGGTCGTTGCCGGTTCGACGTGGTGGCCGAGACCGGCCAGCCGCTCCCGCAGCAACTCCTCGGTGCGGAACTGCGGCAGGAACCAGATGTTCGGGTACGGCACGTCCGGCCGCGTCGGCATCGGCTCGGTCGTCGTGCCCTCCCAGACCACCGTGTCGCCCTGGTAGCCGCGCACCTCGATGCCGGTGTTGCCCTCGGCGAGCACGGTGTCCACGATCCCGATGTCGTCGAAGACCTCAAGGGTGCGCGGCTGGAGACCGTCCGCTCGGGAGCCGCCGAAGAACTCCTCGGCCTTGTCCACCAGTCGGAAACGAACTCCTCTGCGCGCCAACTCGACAGCGAGCACCAGCCCTGTCGGCCCGCCCCCCACGATCAGCACGTCCACGTCAGCCCTGGTCAGCTCCGTCATGACGATCTCCCCTCATCTTCGTCGTATGATGTACGACAATAACGTACAGCGCACGAACAACGCCAGCAGTTTCGTAATGGGCGTGTGGTGGCATCTCTAGGGGGACAAAGCTGACCAATGTGGATCACCTGGAGGACTTGATGTCGACGGGCCTGATCATCGTGATCGTCATCGTCGTAGTGCTCGTCGTGGCCGCCCTTGTCGTGCTGCCGGGCAGGATGCGGAGTCGACGCCTGCGTACGCAGTTCGGACCGGAGTACGACCGCGTGGTCACCGACTCCGACGACCCGAAGGCTGCGGAGCGGGAGCTGGCCGATCGGGAGAGCCGGCACTCGAAGTACGAGTTGCGCGAGCTTTCCGAGACCGCACGCGAGGAATACCTCGGCAGGTGGTCGGTCATCCAGGAGCGGTTCGTCGATGAGCCTGCACAGGCGGTCGACGCCGCCGACCACCTGGTGGCCGAGGTGATGGCCGACATGGGCTATCCCACCGATGGCTTCGAACAGCAGGCGGACGACCTCTCGGTCCGCTACGCGGAGGATGTCGCCCTGTACCGCAGGGCACACGAACTGGCGACCACCGGCGACTTGGCCGGTACCGACAACCTGCGCAAGGCTCTGCTGGACTACCGCGAACTCGTCCAGAAGCTACTCGGGACCGACGCCCACACCACCCGCGAGACCGGCACCGCCCGGGACACGGAGACCGCACGCGAGACCGAGACCGTTCCGGATACCGAGACCGCACGTGAGACCGATCCCGACACCGTGACCAGTGCCGAGACCAGGGCCCAGGCGAGGGCGCAGGCCGAAACGGGCACCGAACCGAAGGCGGCCCGCGCGGGAAGGGAATGACGAAGCCATGACGAAGACCATTGTGGACACTCAGTGACCACCAATGGGCCGGTACTCCGGTGGCCGCTGCTGGCCGCCGGAGTTCTGGTGTGCTGTGCGGTGGCAGGCTGTACGCAGAACGCGTCCGCGAGGCCGGTGTTCGGCCGCCATGCTGCGCTGACGCACGTGATCGTGGGCAACAGGGACGGCCGGCAGCGGGCCGAACTCGACGTGGTCAGCGGCGCGACGTCGGTGGACGTCGACAGCAGCGACCTGCACGGCGGGCTGTACCAGGTCACGACTCCCGCCAACGCCAACGGCGCCCCGGTGGCCACTATGGACGGTGATGTCGTCCAGGTGAGTCTGGCGTCGACGAAGCAGCAGGGGCCGTCCTCGGTGCGGATCGTGCTCAGCTCAGACGTCGACTGGTCGGTCCGGCTGGACGGTGGCGCGACGGAGGAGTCCGTCGACCTGACCGGCATGCGGCTGGCCGCCCTGGACTTCGGCGCGGGCGCGGCGCACATCGAAGCGACACTGCCGGCTCCGGTCGGCACGGTGCCGGTGACGATGTCCGGCGGCGCCAGCAGTTTTCAGCTGCACCTGCCCGGCGGTGTGCCGGCGCGGGTCCGATTCGCTGGCGGCGCCGGCTCGGCAACCGTCGACGGCACCAGCAAATCGGGCGTCGCGGGCGGCACCGTGGTGGACACACCGGACTGGCCGGATTCGGTCAACCGGTACGACATCGACAACGCGGCAGGAGTCTCGGCGTTGACCCTGGACAGGTCCTGACGGGTCAGCAAGAGCTGTGTCACTGAAAAGAGAAGCCACCGGGCCGGTCGTTGCGGTCCGCGAGCAGCCCTGCCAACGTGGACACAGCGATCTCGGCGGGCCTGCGCGAGCCGATGTTCAACCCGATCGGCCGGTGCACCCTGGCGATCTCCGCCTCGGGCACACCGAGCGCCGCCAGGGCCTCCAGGTGCGGCCCGGGATGACGTGGGTTGCCCATCAGGCCGATCCATCGCACGTCGGTGGCCAGCGCGTCCCGCAGCAGCACACCCAGCTCGGGCCGGTGGTGATCGGTCATCACGACGTCCGTGTCCTGGTCCGCCTTCGCGTCGGCGATGTCGGTGACCACGGTGAAGTCGGCGGATGCGGCGGCGGCCCGTTCCGGGTCGGGTTCCAGCAGCACCGGCCGGTAGCCGACGTCGTTCGCGTAGCGCAGCAGGAACCCGGCCACCGGGGACGCGAAGATGGCGATCAGGGTGCGGGTGTCAGTGGGCAGAGTCGCTGTGCCGTGGGCGGCGGCGTCGGCGTCGACCCTGCCGTCGGTGGGTTCGGCCATCCGTCCATTCTGGCATTGGGCACAATGTCCATCCACGCACATGGAGTGCTCGATCGGAGGGGTGATTCGTGACGGATCCGGACGAGAACAAGACGGGAGTGGCCGAACGCGCTGGGGGAGCGCCCAGGCACGCCGCACCGGAAGGTGCGGAGCGCGACCCGCTCATCGACATGACCCGTGACCCGACGCCTGGCGTCGCGGACCACGCGGCGCATGGCGACGATGACGGCGACCAGCCTGGCTGACCTGCTGGTCAGCCGGTGGTGACCTGTCGTGCGGCAGGCGGCAGGTCACCGTGGTCGGCCACCGGCCAGTCGGCCGGTCGGGGGCCGAGTGCGATCAGTTCGGCCAGTTGCAGCTGGCACCACGGGGACAGGCTCAGCTGCGCCGTGCTGACCTGCGTGATCAGCCGCTGCCACGGCGTCCACCTGACGTCGGCGACCTCGGCCGGGTTGGGTGCCGGCTGGTCGTCGGTGTGCGCCCGGAACACCGGACACATCTCGTGCTCGACGATGCCGTCGTCCATCACGGCGCGGTAGCGGAACCGGGGGAGTACCAGTTCGACGGCGGTCGCGTGTACGCCGAGTTCGTCGCGCAGCCTGCGCCGCACACTGTCCGCCAGTACCTCGCCGGGTGCCGGGTGGCCGCAGCAGCTGTTGGTCCACACCCCTGGCCAGGTCTTCTTGTCCAGTGCCCGCTGGGACAGCAGCAACTGGCCGTGGCCGTCGAACAGGTAGCAGGAGAACGCCAGGTGCAGCGGCGTGTCCTCGGTGTGGACCGTGGCCTTGTCGGCGAGTCCCATCGAGTTGCCCGCTTCGTCCAGCAGGATCACCTGTTCGGTCACGATGACCTCACCTTCCCTGGCGTGGTGGGTGCGAAGGTCCGCCGGTAGTCGTGCGGCGCGACGCCGACGACCCGGTGGAAATGGTGGCGGAGCAGCGCTCCGGTGCCGAAACCGGCTGCCTGTGCGATGTCGTCGATGCCCAGTTGGGTCTCCTCCAGCAGCCTGCGCGCGTGCAGCACGCGTTGCATGGTGAGCCAGCGGTGCGGTGTCGTGCCCGTTTCGGCGACGAACCGCCTGGCGAACGTGCGCTCGGCCAGGCTGGCCCGCCTGGCCAGGTCGGCCACGGTGTGGTCGTCGCCGAGGTGCTCCACCATCCACGCCAGGACCGGTTGCAGGCTGTCTCCGGTGCACTCGGGGATCGGCAGGTCGACGAACTGTCGCTGACCGCCCTCGCGCTGCGGTGGCACGACCATCCGGCGGGCGATCGCGTTGGCCGGGCCGGTGCCCAACTCGCGGCGCACCAGGTGCAGGCACGCGTCGATGCCGGCGGCCGTTCCCGCGCTGGTCACGATGTCGCCGTCGTCCACGAACAGCACGTCCGGGTCGAGCTGGACGGCCGGGAAGCGCTTGGCGAACTCGTCGGCGTGCCGCCAGTGCGTCGTGCAGCGCCTGCCGTCCAGCAGGCCCGCCGCACCGAGCAGGAACGCGCCGCTGCACACCGTCAGCAGGGTGCTGCCGCGCGCCGCGGCGGCCCGGACGGCGGCCAGCACCTCGGCCGGGTACTCGTCGCGGATCGTGTACGCGGGCAGCGCCACGAGATCGGCGCCGACCAGGGCGTCCAGCCCGAGGTCCGGCACGACGCGCACGCCGACGCTGGTGGTCAGCGGTTGGCCGGGCCGTTCCGCGCATACCCGGAACTCGATCGGCGGCACCCCGTCGTCGGTCCTGTCGATGCCGAATACCTCGCACAGCACGCCGAACTCGAACGTCGCGAAGTCGTCGATGAGGACGACGGCGACGGTGTTCAGCATGAGGCCACTCTAGCTGGCAGGATCTTTTCGAACAATGACAGAGCTGCCACTGTTGGCGGGATGTCTACGGGCGAACAATTGGCGCCATGACAGCGACCGTGGTCTTCCTGGTGCTCATCGCCCTGATCGTGCTGGGTCTGCAGCACAACCATGCTCGGCAGCGCTACCACCGCGACGCGTTGGCCGGCAGCGGCACGGCGACCGACCGTGATGCCGAGCGCGTCGTCATCGACCTGGCGGCGGCAGGCGGTGAGGTAACTTTCGCCGCCGCGCACGGTGCGGACCTGCGCTCGCCCGGTTCGACCACGCGGATCACGCGTACGCCTTGCGCGGTTTCCGTTGCGCCCGGACACTCCGGTCGGTGAACGCGGCAGCGCGTACACCGTCCACTGAGGACGTGGGCGCCGGCTGCGGGGCAGGCCGGCAACTCCCCGCAGCCGCTGCCTGCGACACACACGCCTGACGCCGACGCCGTACGGTGGCCAGGTGGCTGATCAACCGTGGTGGCAGGCAGGCGTTCTCTACCAGGTCTATCCGCGTTCGTTCGCCGATACCAACGGTGACGGGGTCGGTGATCTGGCCGGCATCACGTCGCGGTTGGACCATCTGCGCACCCTTGGCGTCGACGGGATCTGGATCTCGCCGGTCTATCCGTCCCCGATGGCCGACTTCGGCTACGACATCACCGACCACACCGGCATCGACCCGCTGTTCGGCGACGTCGGTGACATGGAACGGCTGATCGAGGCGGCGCACCAGCAGGGCATGCGGGTGCTGATGGACTTCGTGCCCAACCACACGTCCGACCAGCATCCGTGGTTCGTGTCGGCCAGATCGGGCCGGGAGTCGCCGCACCGGGACTGGTACCTGTGGGCCGATCCCGCGCCGGACGGCGGCCCGCCGAACAACTGGCGCTCGGTCTTCGGTGGCCCGGCGTGGACCCTGGACGAGCCCACCGGGCAGTACTACTACCACGCTTATCTCACCGAGCAGCCCGACCTGAACTGGCGCAACCCCGAGGTCCGGCAGGCCCAGCACGACGTCCTGCGCTGTTGGCTGGACCGGGGTGTCGACGGTTTCCGGGTGGACGCGGCCCGCCAGTTGGTGAAAGACGACCAGTTGCGGGACAACCCGCCGAACCCGGACTACCACCCCGGCCTGCCGCCCTACGACGAGCTGCTGCCGCTGTACACGACCGACCGGCCCGAGGTGCTGGACGTGCTGACCGGGCTGCGGGCCGTGATCGACGAGCGCAGGCCGGCGGGCGACGGGTTGCTGCTGGCCGAGATGTACCTGCCCATCGACCGGCTGGCGCACTACTACGGTGCGCATGGCGACGGCGTGCACCTGCCGTCCAACATGCATCTCATCTCGGTGCCCTACCGGGCCGAGGACCTCGGCGCGCTGATCGACCACTACGAGGCCGTACTGCCGGCGCACGCCTGGCCCAACTGGGTGCTGGGCAACCACGACCGCAGCCGGGTCGCCAGTCGGGTCGGCGCCGCGCAGGCCAGGGTCGCCGCGATGCTGCTGCTCACCCTGCGCGGCACGCCCGTCGTGTACTACGGCGACGAGATCGGGATGGCCGACGTGCCGGTGCCCCCCGACCAGGCGATGGACCCGTTCGAGCTGCGGGTGCCCGGCATCGGCGTCGGCCGTGACCCGGAGCGGTCGCCGATGCGCTGGACGCCGGAGCCGCACTACGGCTTCTGCCGGCCGGACGTTCGGCCGTGGCTGCCGATGCCGGAGGACGCGGGGAACGTCGCCGACCAGGACGGTGACCCCGCCTCGATGCTCACGCTCTACCGGACGCTGATCGCCCTGCGGCGGGCCGAGCCCTCGCTGTCCGTCGGCGCCTACGTGCCGGTGCGGGCATCGGACGACGTGCTGGCCTACCAACGCGGCGAGTTCCTGATCGTGCTGAACCTCGGTGACGAACCGAGAACGGTGCCGGTGGACCCCGGGGTCGTGGTGGTCAGCACGCTGCTGGACAGGAAGTGGGAGTCGATCGGCCTGACCATGGCGCTGCGGCCGGACGAGGGTGTCGTCATCCGGACGGAGGGCGGGGCATGACAGGCCGCACGCTGGTCCTGTTGCGGCACGCGAAGTCGGCGTGGCCGGAGCACCTGGACGACGCCGACCGGCCACTGGCGGCGCGGGGCGAGCGGGACGCGCCCGCTGCCGGCCGGTGGCTGCGTGAACACGTGCCCGGTATCGAGACCGTGGTCTGCTCGCCCGCGCTGCGCACGCTGCAGACCTGGCGGCTGGTGTCGGCGGAACTCGGTGCCACTCCGACATTCCGGCTCGAACCGAGGATCTACGCCGCGTCCACCCGCGACCTGCTCACCGTGGTGCGCGGGCTGCCGGCCGACGCGGCGAGCGCGCTGCTGATCGGGCACAACCCCGGGCTCAGCGAACTGGTCGGCGCTGTCACGGACACCGAGTTCGAGCTGAAGACGTCAGCCATCGCCGTGCTGCGTGGCGACGGTGAGTGGACCGAGGCCGGTGAGCACTGGGCGACGCTGGCCAGGTCGGCCAAGCCACGCGGTTAGACGGGGCTTCGACGACGCCGGGGCGGGCGGGCGTCCGGGTCGAGCCCGCTCAGTAGTCGGCGGCCTTCAGCGCGGCGGTGATCGGATCGAGCCCCGTGACCAGCTCGTCGAGCTCGTCCGCGCTGAGCACGTCGTAGGCCGGTGCCGCCAGTTCGTCGGTGAGGGCCTCGATCCGCTCCCTGGTCTCCCGGCCGACGTCGGTGAACCCGCCTTCGGCGTTCACCAGGCCGCGGTCGCGCAGCCCGTCGACGACAGCGGCCAGCTGCGCCTCGGGCAGGTGCTGGACCCGGCCGAACTCCTCCGCCTTCATTCCCCAGGAGAGCGCGAGCAGGACGTGGGACTCGGTGCCGCGGATGCCGTTGGCGAGGAGAACGGCGTTGTGGCCGTCCCCTCGGTGCTCCCGCAGCAGCGTCGCCGCGTGCCAGAGCCTGGCCACCGGCTCCTCGGGCACGTCGATCGTCCGGAGCCCGGCGTACAGCGCCCGGCCCTCGGTCGGCGCGCTGACGGCTGCCTTGGTGGCGAGGTCGGCGAGCCGCACCAGACCGGGGGAGTCGGCGAGTTCCCCGATCAACTGCCGCAGCACGGCGGCGCTGCTCCGCTCGCGCACGGTGATCGCCTCTTCCGGGGTGGTCTTCCCCCAGACCCACGGGATGTGCCGCGCCACCTCGCCCGGGGCGAAGTTGTAGAAGACCGCGTGCACCACCTCGGCCGGTGCCAGCCCCAGCGGTGCGGCCCGGCCTGCGAAGTAGCCGTCCCAGTAGTTGCGCATGCCGATGGCCAGGAACGCCTCGGTCGGCACCTCGGAGAAGGTGATGGTGCCGATCGCCTCGACGTGCTCGAACATGCGGTGGATCTTGGCCTGCGGATGCGACATCGTCAGCGTCTCCTCGGTCGTGGCAGCCCCTCCCGGGCGGCCGCTCACCCTGACTACGAACAACGCCGACCGGATTCGACAACTCGGTCGACTGATTTCTCCGTCAGTACGGCCGGAGGTGCCGTGTCCAGCGGGCCAGGCGGCTGGGGCGTGGCCTGTTCATCATGTCGGACTGCTCCGCGGCCGAACCGACGATCCGCACGTCACCGGCCGGCGCATCGGCGACAACATCGGCCACTACGGCGGTGATGTTGTCCGGGCTGTCCAACTGGATGGCTTCCTCGATCAGCTTGCGCACCGCGTCCTCGGGCGACAGCGCGGTGGCGAGCGTGTCCCGCAACCTGTCCGGCCCGACGACGCACGTGACGCCGTCCGAGCAGAGCAGGAACCGGTCGCCGACCTGGGCCGGGAGCGGCGTGAGGTCCGGTTCCGCCGAGCCACCGGCCTGCAGCGCCCGCGTCACCATCGACCGCCGGGGGTGTTCCGCCGCCTCGGCCTCGGTGATCCTGCCGTCGTCCACCAGGCTCTGCACCAGCGTGTGGTCCTTGGTGATCTGGTGCAGCACGCCATCGCGCAGCAGGTAGCCCCGCGAGTCGCCGACGTGCGCCAACCCGAACCCCGTGCCGTCCCACAACAGCGCTGTCAGCGTGCTGCCCATCAGGGTCAGATCGAAATCCTCCCTGGCCAGTTCGGTGAGCCTGCGCAGCGCCCTGGCCACGGTGGCACCGAGCGCGGCGGGTGGGTCGACCTCGCCGGGCCGGGCTGCCCGCAACTGGTCGTCCAGCTCGGCGAACACACTGATGACCACCGCGCTCGCCACCTCGCCGTGCGCGTGGCCGCCCATGCCGTCGGCCACCGCGAGCAGGCGGGGGCTGGCGAACGCGGAGTCCTCGTTGCGGGACCTGGCTTCGCCGACGTCCGAACCGGCGGCGAAGCGCAGAGCAAGCCCGTGCTTGGTGGCCATGCGTCCAGTAAATCAGTGGTTGACTGAGTTCACAAGCACTTGTCCGGTGGACCGTGGGTTCGTTGTGAACTATGGTGTCCGATATGAGCCAGGACGCCACGGTCAACGCGGGCGACATCGCCCGGCTGGTGGACGTGGGCAGGGCCGCCGTGAGCAACTGGCGCCGTCGGCACGACGACTTCCCGCAACCGGTCGGCGGCACGGCGTCCAGCCCGCTGTTCTCGCTGCGCGAGGTCGAGGACTGGTTGCGGCGCAACGGGAAGACGTTCGAAGTCTCGCTCGCCGACCGGACCTGGCAGCGGCTCCGCGCCGCAGGTGACGACCTGCGCCTCGGCGAACTGGTGGCCGCCGCGGGCGACCTGCTGTGCGGCACCAGGAGTACACCGCTGGCCGACCTGGAACTGGTCGCGCTGATCACCGAACTCGCCGAGGAACGCGGCCCGAGGGATGCCTTCGAGTTCCTGTGTGCCCGCTACCAGGAGGCGCACTCCCGCCGCCTGTTCACCACCCCGGCCGACATCGCCGCGCTGATGGTCGAACTGGTCGTGCCGGAACAGGGCACCGTGTTGGACCCGGCCTGCGGGCTGGGCACGCTGCTGCTCGCCGGGCCGGCCGGCACCCGGAAAAGCGGTCAGGAACTCAACGAGACCGCAGCCTCGATCGCGGCTGCCCGGCTGCGGCTGGCCGACACCAAGAACACCGTCACGGCTGGCGACTCGCTGCGCGCCGACGGCTTCCCCGACGAACTGGCCGACGCCGTCGTCTGCGACCCGCCGTTCAACGAGCGCGCCTGGGGCTACCAGGAACTGACCGGCGATCCACGCTGGGAGTACGGCCTGCCGCCGCGCGGCGAACCGGAACTGGCCTGGGTGCAGCACTGCGTCGCGCACACCAGGCCCGGTGGGCTCGCCGCGGTGCTGATGCCGGCTGCCGCTGCCGGCCGCAGGCCGGGCAAGCGGATCAGGGGCAATCTGCTGCGCGCCGGGACGCTGCGCGCGATCGTGTCGCTGGCCGCCGGTGGCCCCGACCTGTGGCTGCTGCGCCGACCGGAGCCGGGCGACCGGCCGCCGTCGCACCTGCTGCTGATGTCCGCGCACGAGGACCTGGCCGCGGTCGCCCCGGCCTGGCACCGCCACCTCCGCGAACCGGACGAGGACACCGCCGTCCGGATCATCGACCTGCTGGATGACGACGTCGACCTGAGCCCGACCCGGCGCAGGACCGCGAGCACGGGCGACGAACTCGTCCGTGACCTCCGGGCAGCGACCAGGGCACTGCGACAGATCGGCCTGCGGCCGCCGGAGTTCGACGTGCCGAAGCGGCGCCAGGTGCTGCCGGTGACCACGATCGGCGAGCTGGTCAGGGCCGGGCTGCTCACCGTTCGGCACGCCCCGGCCAGGATGGCCACGGAGACCGGTGACGTGCCCGTGCTCACCTCGGACGACCTGGCCGAGGACCGGCCGCCGTCCGGCCGCACCACCGACGAACCCGGCCTGGTCCGGGCCGACGAGGGCGACGTCGTGGCGTCGGTACTCGGTGCGGCCAGGGTCCTGACCAGCGGCGGAGCTGTGCTAGGCCCCTATCTGGCCAGGTACCGGGTGGACCCGGAACGGCTGGATCCGGATTTCCTGGCCGGCCTGCTGCGGGCCGCCGAGCCCGTTGCCCACGCTGGCTCCAGCCGCACCGACGCCCGCCGGATCCAGGTGCCCAGGCTGCCGCTGGCCGAGCAGCGCCGCTACGGTGCCGCGTTCCGCCAGCTGCTGGCTCTGTCCGACGCCGTGCGCGCGGCAGGGGCCGCGAGTGAGACGCTGGTACGGCTTGGCTTCGACGGTCTCGTCGCCGGTCACCTGCGGCCGGTGGAGTGAGGCCGGCCCACCGTGCCTGGGAGGCTGGATGCTCATCGCCGACCGATACGAGCTCGACGAACTGCCGCTCGGCCAGGGCGGCATGGCCGCGGTGCACGGCGGGCACGACAGGCACCTGGACCGCAGGGTCGCTGTGAAGTTCCTGCACCTGCCCGGCGGCCAGGACGACGAGTTGGAGCGCCGGTTCGTCCGGGAGGCCCGCATCCTCGCCCGCCTTGAGCACGCGGGGGCGCCGGTGCTCTACGACTTCGGCATGTTCGAGCGCAGGCTGTACCAGGTGATGCAGTTCATCGACGGCGTCACCGTGGCCGATCTGGTCAGTGAGCACGGGCCGGTGCCGGTGCCGTGGGCGGCGACGATCGCGGCGCAGGCGTCCGCCGTGCTGTCCGCGGCGCACTCGCTGTCCATCTGTCACCGCGATCTCAAGCCGACCAACCTGATGCTGTGCCCGGACGGCAGCGTGAAGGTGCTCGACTTCGGCCTGGCCGTGCTGCGCGAGTCCGACGTGCTCCAGTTCACCAGGGCGGGCCAGATCGTCGGCACGCCCGCCTACATGGCTCCGGAGCAGATCCGCAGCGGCATCGCCGAGCCGCGCAGTGACCTCTACGCGCTGGGCTGTGTGTTGCACGAAATGCTGACCGGTCGACAGCTGTTCACCGGACCAACGGCGTACGTGGTATTCGACAAACAGGTGAAAGAGCAGCCACCCTCCGTGCCCGGCGTACCGGCCGAACTGGACAGCCTCATTCTTCAGCTACTGGAAAAGGAACCGGAAAAACGCCCCGCGGACGCGGCCGAACTGTACGACCGGCTCCAGCCGTTCGTGGTGGACCTGCCGATGCTGCCCGGATTCCTCACGCCGCCGTCGATTCCCAGCCCAGGTCGGATGTATGCGCGGATGGCCGGCAGGCCGCTGACGAACGCGGAGCTGTCAGCATAATCCGTGCGGCGAAGCGCGCGGCAATGGTGACATCGTATTGATCCTGGGTCGCTGATTGCACGAAAAGTGGCCGCGCTGTGGATGGACCATCGGCCCGCGGCACAAGCATCATTCTGCTTGTTCGTTCGCGCGGCGGAGGGTGTCGGAGTATGGCCGGTGGGGTATGACGCTGCCGAGACTCGCCGCTGAGGACATCGCGCTGCACGAGGCGGCCATCGACTTCCTGAACGACGCCGAACTCGGCCCCGCGGCGCCGGACCGGCTGGCGCAGGTGCGCTACGAGATCGCGACGACGGGCACCTACCGGCACACCTACGACGAGTTGACGCTCGGCGCGCTGATCGCCTGGCGGAACTCCGCGCGGTGCATCGGACGGCTGCACTGGCGGTCGCTGCGGGTGCTCGACCGCAGGGACTGCACGACGGCCGAGGAGGTCGCGCAGGCGTGCGTCGAGCACATCAGGTTCTCCGCCAACGGCGGCAAGCTGCGGCCCGCGATCACGCTGTTCGCGCCGCAGCGGCCGGACGGCGAACGGATCCGGATCTGGAACCCGCAGCTGATCCGGTACGCCGGCGTGCGCATGCCGGACGGCGGAGTCGTCGGCGACCCGATGAACGTGGAGATCACGGACCTGGCGATCCGGTTGGGCTGGCGGCCCAAGGGCGGCCGGTTCGACGTGCTGCCGCTGGTCATCCAGATGCCGGGGGAGGGGCCGAGGCTGTTCGAACTGCCACAGGACGCGGTGGACGAAGTGGACATCGCGCACCCGGACCTGCCGTGGCTGGCCGATCTCGGGCTGCGCTGGCACGTCCTACCGGCCATTTCGGACATGTCGCTGGACATGGGCGGGCTGCGCTACACGGCGGCACCGTTCAGCGGCTGGTACATGACCACGGAGATCGGCGCCCGCAACTTCGGCGACGAGGCACGGTACGACCTGCTGCCGGAGATCGCGACCAGGATGGGCCTGGACACCAGCAGTTCGCGCAACCTGTGGAAGGACAGGGCGCTGATCGAGTTGTGTGTCGCCGTCGCCCACTCGTTCCGCTCGGCCGGCATGCGGATCGTGGACCACCACCAGGCCAGCAAGCAGTTCGTCCGGCACGTGCAGCGTGAGCGGGAGGCGGGCCGGGGCACGCCCGCCGACTGGTCGTGGATCGTGCCGCCGGTGTCCAGCAGTACCACTGAAGCGTTTCACCGGTATTACGACGCGCCGGACTCCGGCCGTGGACCGCAACTGGTGCACCAGGACGGCCCGCCCGTCGGCGGGTGTCCCGTTTCGCACTGATTACTGGTCTGAACCAATCGCGACTTGGACCAGACCACCACGGAACGGTGTGGAACGGAACTCGTGACTCGGCCCGGCGAGCGGCTCCTCGCTGGCGAGCTGAACCGTGAGCACCTCCCAGGCGCGCTCGACCCCCGCCGCGACACAGCCGTCCACCACGGCGTCCTCACCCAGTGCGCTGACCAACACCGTGGGCCGTATCGGGGCCAGCGCGGCCAGTTCGACGTCCACGGCGTCGGCGAACCCGGGTGCCTGGCCGATCCCGCCGCCCAGCACCACCAACTCGGGGTCGACGACGGCGATCACGGCACAGACGGCCTTCGCCACCAGCACCGCCTCCTCGGCCACCACCCGAGCCGCGCGCTCGTCACCCCGGGCCGCCGCGGCGAACACCCGCCGGGCGGACACCGGGCCACGCATACCGGCCTGCCGGGCGGCCCTGGTCACGGCGGCGGCGGACACGGCCGACTCCAGGCTGCCCCTGCGTTCCATCTCGTCGGGCACGCCGTCAACCGTGAACGGCAGGAACGCGATCTCGCCCGCGATGCCGTGCGCGCCCCGGTGCAGCCTGCCGTCCAGTACCAGTCCCATGCCGATCCCGGTACCCACAGTGACGAACGCGAAGCTGCCGGCACGCCGTCCGTGACCGTGCGCCTGCTCTGCCAGCGCGGCAGCGTCCACATCGTTCTCCACCATGAGCGAGCTTCCGAACGCGTCGCGTAGTCGAGCCGGAAGTCCTGGCTGGTCCCAGCCGGTCAGCCCGCCGGTGAGTCGTATGGTGTCCGCGTGCCGGTCGTACACCCCGGGGCAGCCCACGACGGTCTGGGTGACCTCAGCTCTGCTGATGCCGACCCGCGCGGCCAGGATGTCGGCGAGTCCGATCAGTTCGGACACGCGCCGTCGCCCGTACGCCGCACGGGATCGGACGGTCTCCCGAGCCACAACGGCCCCGGTAAGGTCGGCCAGCGCACCCCGCAGGAACTGGCGCCCGACATCGAGCGCCAACACGTACCCGGCCTCTGGCATGACCTCGTAAAGTCGCGCGGCACGCCCAGGGGCACCTCGTCGGTGGCCGGCCTCCCGGACCAGCCCGGCCCGCTCCACGTTGGCCATCGCTATCGAGACGGTCGACTTGGAGAGGCCGGACACTCTGGCGAGTTCGGCGCGGCTGCAGGGCCCGTTGTTCCGGATGTGATCGAGCAGCAGCTGCTCGTTGAGCACCCGGATCAGTTGCGGGCGAGCTGCGGACACCCTCACGGACGCCTCCTTCGGCCCCGGCGGAGTAGTTCGGAAAGTTGCCGAATCGGGTCTTGCGGGGGCTCATTTGTTAGGTTACTTTCCTAACAATCCAAAGGGAAGTACTGGGCAGGAGAGGCCGTGGTCCTACCCATCCGGATCGCCGGCACCGGACCCGAGAGGGCACCGGTGGCGGATCCTGCCGCCGACCGAACCATGGCCGGCAGTGGGCCGGAGCTCCTGTCGTTCGACCTGATCAGTCCCGTACGACGCATCCGCGACGAGCACCGGGGCGCTGGTCGTTCCAGTGCCCGTCCCGATGGTCGCGAGCGTGCGCCCTTCCCAGGCGTGCGCCCGCAGCAGCGTCCTCGGGGAACAAGCACGATAGGTTTGTGCGCCCTTCGTGCATTCCACGAAAGACGCGTACGCCTGACCGCTCCCGCGGTGGGCCACGCGCGCCGGTTACCCCCAGAGTGAAGGACACAACCCCGATGAGGCGCTTCAGAAAGCTCGCGCTGGCGGTCGCCGGTGGCCTTGCGGTCACCGTGCTGGCGGCCTGCGGCAGTGGCTCGGCGACCAGCGCGAGCCCAGGCGGCACGCTCACCATCTCCAACGAGAGCGGTGGCCTGTGGACGTGCAGCTTCAACCCGTTCAACAGTGCTGTGCAGTTCCTGGCGCTGGGTGACATCTACGAGCCGCTCACGTTCGTCAACGCCCTGAAGAACGACCAGACCACCCCCTGGCTGGCCACGAAGTACGCGTGGAGCAACAGCAACAAGACGCTGACCTTCACCATCCGTGACGGCGTCAAGTGGACCGACGGTCAGCCCATGACCGCCGCGGACGTCGCGTTCACGTTCAACCTGATCAAGAAGAACCCGGCTCTGGACCTGAACTCGGTGTGGTCGGTGCTGACCAGCGTCGCGCAGCAGGGCAACAACCAGGTCGTGATGAACTTCAAGTCGGCAGCAGTGCCGTACTTCTACTACATCGCCGACCAGGTGCCGATCGTGCCGCAGCACATCTGGTCCACCATCAAGGACCCGGTGCACTACGCCGACGCCAAGCCGGTCGCCACCGGTGCGTTCCAGGTGAACCCCTGCACCCCGCAGAACATCACCCTGACCGCGAACAAGAGTTACTGGCAGCCCGGCCTGCCCAAGGTCGCGAAGGTCCAGTACCCGGCGTTCACCTCGAACGATCCGGCGAACAACTACCTCGCCACCGGCCAGGCACAGTGGGGTAGTCAGTTCATCCCCAACATCGATGCCTTCTATGCCAAGAAGAGCCCGGACCACCACTACTGGTTCCCGCCCACCGCACAGGTTTCGCTGTTCCCGAACGAGAGCAACGCGCTGCTGAAGGACCAGACCGTCCGCCAGGCACTCGCGTACGCCGTGGACAGGAACAAGGCATCCAGCATCGGTGAGTACGGCTACGAGCCGGCCGGTAACCAGATGGGCGTCGTGACGCCGACGTTCGAGAGCTGGGTGACCCCGGAGGCCAAGACCGCCGCCGCCGCGTACACCTACAACCCGGACAAGGTGGCTTCGCTGCTGGAGGGCGACGGCTACCACAAGGGTTCGGACGGCATCTTCGAGTCCGCATCGGGCAAGAAGCTGTCGTTCAAGGTGCTCAACATCGGTGACTACTCCGACTGGGTGGCCAGCGTGCAGACCCTGGTGCAGAGCGCCAAGGCCGCCGGTATCGAACTGATCCCGGACAACCTGTCGTCCGACGACTACGACAACAAGCTGTTCAACGGCCAGTTCGACATCGCGTACTACGCGGAGTCCGGTGGCCCCGCGCCGTACTACGAGATGCGGCAGTGGCTGTACTCGGCCAACTCGGCCCCGATCGGCCAGTCGGCGTCGTCCAACTACGAGCGCTACAGCGACCCGCAGACGGACCAGTTGCTCGACCAGTACGGCTCGACCACCGACCCGGCCACGCAGAAGCAGATCATCGGCCAGTTGGAACAGGTCATGCTGACGCAGGTCCCGATCATCCCCGTCACCGAGTCGGTGGACTGGTTCCAGTACGACACGACGCACTTCACCGGATGGCCGACACCGCAGAACCAGTACGCGCTGCCGTCCGCGTTCCAGGTGCCCGACATGGGTCAGGTGCTGCTGCACCTCCAGCCCAAGTAACCCACGTAACCAAGTAGTCAGGTAAGAGGTCCACAGGGTGAGTAACAGGAGCCTGCCGTGAGGTATCTACTCCGTCGCTCGGGGTTCTTCGTGCTCACCCTGTGGGCCGCCCTGACGATCAACTTCCTGATTCCCCGATTGATGCCGGGCAGTCCGGCCGAAGCGATCATGGCGCGCTTCCACGGGCGTCTCTCGCCGTCGGCGCTCAAGGCCATCACAGCGGCGCTGGGCATCGACACCACGTCCAGCACGCTGACGCAGTACTTCCAGTACATCGGCAACACGTTCCGGCTGGACTTCGGCGATTCCGTGCAGACGTTCCAGCCGGTGGCCAAGACGGTCGCGGCCGCCATCCCGTGGACGCTGACCCTGGTCGGCGTCACCACGATCCTGGCGTTCGTGCTCGGCACCGGCATCGGCGCCATCGCCGCGTGGAAGCGCGGCGGCAAGGCGGACAGCATCCTGCCGCCGCTGTTCGTGGTCGGCACCGGCCTGCCATACTTCTGGGTCGGCATGATGCTGATCATCCTGTTCGCCGAGATCAACCCGTGGTTCCCGGTGGCGCTGGGCATCGACCCCGGTGTCACGACCGGCTTCAACGGGGTGTTCCTCGGCAACGCGCTGCGGCACGCCATCCTGCCGGCCGCGGCGATCCTGATCACGTCGATCGGTGGCTGGGTACTCACCATGCGCAACACCATGGTCACCACGCTGGCCGAGGACTACATCAGGATGGCGCGGGCCAAGGGCCTGTCGTCCAGCCGGATCATGCTGGACTACGCGGCCCGCAACTCGATCCTGCCCAACCTGACCGGCTTCGCGATGTCCCTCGGGTTCGTGGTCAGCGGCGCGGTGCTGGTCGAGGACGTCTTCGACTACCCGGGCGTCGGCTTCATGCTGGTGCAGGCCGTGCAGAACGAGGACTTCCCGCTGATGCAGTGCCTGTTCCTGCTGATCACGGTCGCGGTGCTGGTCGCCGTGTTGCTGGCCGACATCGCCACCGCCCTGCTCGATCCCCGAACCCGGTCTGCGAGGTAACCGATGGCGACCATTGGTGTGTCCGCGGGCGTCGACGAGGCGCCGACAACGGCCAGCGGCAACAGGTCGGGCCGGAAGACCGGTCGGGACAGCCGGTTCGGCGGCAATCTGTGGGCGGCGATCCGGTCCAACCGGAAGGCCACCGTCGGCCTGATCATCCTGGTGATCTTCGTGATCCTGGCGATCATCCCGCAGTGGATCGTGCCCGGTGATCCCGCCGCCGAGATCTACGCCAGGATGGCGAGCCCCAGCGCCCAGCACTGGCTGGGCACCACGGCCTACGGGCAGGACATCCTCTCCGAGGTGATCTGGGGCGCCCGGCCGGCGTTGATCATCGCGCTGGTGGCCGGTCTGTTCGCCACCGTGCTCTCGGTGCTGATCGGCGTGTCCGCCGCGTATCTCGGTGGCATCGCGGACGACATCCTCAACCTGCTCACCGACGTGTTCCTGGTGATCCCGACGCTGCCGCTGGTGATCGTCATCGCGGCCTACGCCGGCCACCACGGCCTGTCCGTGCTGATCATCGTGCTGGTGATCACCGGCTGGTCCTACGGCGCGCGCCAACTGCGGTCCCAGGCACTGTCGCTGCGCAACCGGGACTTCCTGCAGGCGGCCAAGGTCCGCGGCGAGAAACGCTCGTACATCATCGTGTTCGAGATGCTGCCCACGATGACCTCGCTGATCGTGGCCAACTTCCTCGGCGCCGCCCTGTACGCCATCCTCACCGCGTCCGGCCTTGAGTTCCTCGGTCTCGGCGACACCAGCAGCGTGGACTGGGGCACGATGCTCTACTGGGCCCAGAACAACGAGGCCCTGCAGACCGGCCAGTACCTCTGGGCCGCCGTTCCCGGCATCTGCATCGCCCTGCTCGGCACGGCCTTCGCCCTGCTGAACAACGCGTTCGACGAGATCAGCAACCCCGCCCTACGCCCGGTTCGGAGGATCCGTGTCAAGCGAACCCATTCTTGAGGTCCGGGACCTCACCGTCGAGTACGCGGTGGCCCGTGGCTCGGTGGGTGCCGTCGACGGGGTGAGCCTCGACCTGGCGGCAGGGGAGTTCCTCGGCATCGTCGGCGAGTCCGGCTGCGGCAAGTCGACGCTGCTGTTCGCCATCGCCCAGTTGTTGTCCCCGCCCGCCGCGATCACCGGCGGCACGGTGAACTTCAAGGGCCGCAACCTGGTTGGCCTGACCGACAAGCAGTTGGCCGCGTCCCGGTGGCAGGACATGTCGGTCGTCATGCAGAGCGCGATGAACGCCTTCAACCCGGTGAAGTCGATCGGCTCGCAGTTCAAGGACGCCATCCAGGCGCACGAGAAGTGGTCCCGGGACCGGATCAAGCAGCGCTCCGCCGAAGTGATGAAGCTGGTCGGCATCGACCCGATCCACCTCAAGAGCTACCCGTTCCAGCTCTCCGGCGGCATGCGGCAGCGGGCCATGATCGCGATGGCCCTGCTGTTCACGCCGGACCTGATCATCATGGACGAGCCGACGTCCGCTCTGGACGTCGTGGCGCAGCGCTCACTGATGGTGCAGATCAAGGAGCTGCAAGAGAAACTCGGCTTCGCAGTCGCGTTCGTGACCCACGACATGTCACTGGTCAGCCACTTCTCCGACCGGCTGATCGTGATGTACGCGGGCCAGGTGGCCGAGGTCGGCACCACGAGGACGGTGTTCGACTCGCCCGCCCACCCGTACAGCAAGGGCCTGCTGGAGGCGTTCCCGTCGATCAGGGGACCGCGCGTGCACATGACCGGCATCCCCGGCAACCCGCCCGAGCTGATCAACCCGCCGCCCGGCTGTCGGTTCAGCCCGCGCTGCCCGGTCGTCATGCCGCAGTGCTCGCGGATCGAGCCGGAGCTCTACGCCGTCGGCGACGTCGACGTGCGGTGCCTCCTGCACGTGAACGGTGGTGTGGCCCGTGTCTGACACTCCAGCTCCCTTGCTGCGCACCGAGAAGCTGAGCCGGCACTTCACCATCGGCAACGCGTTCTCCCGCACGTCGCTGCACGCCGTGGACGACGCCGACCTGGTGATCAACGAGCGTGAGATCGTCGCGCTCGCAGGGGAGAGCGGCAGTGGCAAGAGCACCATCGCGCGGCTGCTGGCCATGGTCTACACGCCGACCTCCGGCGAGATCTACTTCCGTGGCAGGGCGTTGTCCTCGTTGAAGGCGCGCAAGGACGTCATGGCGTACCGCGGCGAGGTGCCGATGGTGTTCCAGGACCCGTTCAGCTCGCTGAACCCCGCCTACCGGATCTCGCACGGCATCCTGCGCAGCCTCAAGCTGCACCGGCCCGATCTGACCTCGGCACAGCAGCAGGACGAGGCGGAGCGCGTGCTCGACGTGGTCGGTCTCACCCAGGCCGCCGACGTGTTGACCAGGTACCCGTACGAGTTCTCCGGCGGCCAGCGGCAGCGGGTCGGCTTCGCGCAGGCGTTGGCCTGCCGGCCCAAGCTGATCCTCGCCGACGAGCCGGTGTCCATGTTGGACGTGTCGATCCGGATCGGTGTGCTGAACCTGATGGCGAACCTGCGTGAGCAGGAAGGTGTGTCGTTCCTCTACATCACCCACGACATCGCCAGCGCCAGGTACGTTGCCGACCGCCTGGTGATCATGTACGCCGGGCACATCGTGGAGAACGGCCCGACAGAAGAGGTGCTGCGCAACCCGAAGCACCCCTACACCCAGCTGCTGCTGTCCGCGGTTCCCGATCCGCGCGCGCCGTTGAACGTGACGGCCGAGACGGACAGGGGAGAGCCGCCGAAGGTGGTCAACCCCAAGCCCGGCTGCCGGTTCCGGCAGCGGTGCCCGCTGGCCATCGACAAGTGCTTCGAGGTCACTCCCGAGCCTCGACTGCTGGCCCCGGGGCACGTCGCCGCATGCCATGTCGCCACATCGGAAGGGCCGACCCAAGGTGCGCTGGTCGGCGTGACGGAGCGGAACGAACAGGAAGTGAACGAATGAAGCTCGTGGTCGTAGGTGGCGGCTCCACGTACACCCCGGAGTTGGTGGACGGGGTCGCCCGCCTGGCCGACACGCTGCCGGTGAGTGAACTGGTGCTGGTCGACCCCGACGAGCACCGGCTCGAACTGGTCGGCGGGGTGTCGTCGCGGATCATGTCCGCGTACGGGCATCCGGCTCCGGTGCGCGGCACCACGGATCTGGACGACGGGCTCGACGGCGCGGGTGCCGTGCTGCTGCAACTGCGGGTCGGTGGCCAGGCCGCCAGGCACCGGGACGAGTCGTGGCCGTTGGCCTGCGGCTGCGTCGGGCAGGAGACCACGGGTGCCGGCGGGCTGGCCAAGGCGCTGCGCACCGTGCCGATCGTGCTGGACATCGCGGAGCGGGCCAGGAGACTGGCCGAGAAGAACGCCTGGATCGTCGACTTCACCAACCCGGTCGGCATCGTCACCAGGGCCCTGCTCGACGGTGGCCACCGGGCCGTCGGACTGTGCAACGTCGCGATCGGCTTCCAGCGGCGGTTCGCCGCCAAGCTGGGCGTCGAGCCGGAGCGGATCAGCCTCGGCCACGTCGGCCTGAACCACCTGACCTGGGAGCGGGCCGTCTACCTTGACGGCAAGGACGTGCTGCCCGAACTGCTGGCCGGCGACGGCGACCAGATCGCGGCCGACCTGGGCCTGCCGGTCGAGGTCATCCGCCGGTTGGGCGTCGTGCCGTCCTACTACCTGCGCTACTACTGGGCCCACGACGAGGTGGTCGAGGAGCAGCGCGGCGAGCCGACCAGGGCCGAGGTCGTGGCGGGCTACGAGAAGGAACTGCTGGACATGTACGCCGACCCGGCGCTGAACCACAAGCCGGAACTGCTGTCCAAGCGTGGCGGCGCCTTCTACTCCGAGGCAGCGGTGAACCTGTTGGCCTCGCTGACCGCGAACACCGGCGACACCCAGGTCGTCAACCTGCGCAACAACGGCACGCTGCCGTTCCTGGCCGACGACGCCGTGATCGAGGTGCCGGCCACCATCGGTGCCGACGGTCCGGTCGCGCTGCCGATCGACCCGGTCGAGCCGCTGTACGCGGGCCTGATCTCGCATGTCACCGCGTACGAAGAACTGGCAGTGTCCACCGCGGTGGACGGCAGCAGGGACAAGCTGTTCCGGACGCTGCTCGCGCACCCGCTGGTCGGCCAGATCGACATCGCCGAGAAGCTGACCGACCGGCTGATCGCGGAGAACCACACATATCTGCCCTGGGCGACATCGTGAGGGTCGCCAGCGCACCGGCCGCCGTCCTGGCCATCGACGGCGGCAACAGCAAGACGGACGTGGCCCTGATCGGGGCCGACGGGTCGCTGCTGGCCAGCGCCCGCGGCCCGGGCACCTCGGTGGACGACAGACGGTTCGAGACGTCGCTGGTGGTGTTGGACGACCTGGTCAGGGCGGTGGCCCGACAGGCGGACATCGACCCGGACGGCAGGATCGCCGAGCACACGTCGGCGTTCATCGCGGGTGCCGACCTGCCGCAGGAGGAGCAGCGGCTGGCCGACGAGCTGAACACCCGGCACTGGAGCCCGAGCATGCGGGCCGGCAACGACACGTTCGCCGTGCTGCGTGCCGGCACCCAGCGGCCGTGGGGCGTCGGCGTCACGTGTGGCGCCGGCATCAACTGTGTCGGCGTGGCACCCAGTGGCGAGCCGACCAGGTTCCTCGCGCTCGGCCGGTTCACCGGTGACTGGGGCGGTGGGCTCGATCTCGGCGTCGAGGTGATGTGGTGGGCGACCAGGGCAGAGGACGGCCGTGGCGAGCCGACAGCGCTGAGCCAGGCGGTCGCGCGGTACTTCGGCCGGGAGAACGCGTCCGAGGTCGCCGTCGGCATTCACCTTGGCGAGCTGGACACCGACGACCTCATTCGGTTGACGTACGTGCTGTTCGAGGTGGCGGACGCCGGTGACCCGGTGGCGGTGCGGCTGGTGAACCGGTTGGCCGAGGAGGTCAGCGTGATGGCGCTGGTCGCCATGCGTCGGCTTGGACTGACCACAATGGACACCGAGGTCGTGCTCGGCGGTGGGTTGCTGATGGCCCGCAACCCGTTGCTGATCGGCGGGATCACCGAGCGGGTGCACGCCGAGGTGCCGACGGCGCAGGTCAGTGTGGTCGACGTGCCGCCGATCGCTGGTGCTGCGCTGCTCGGCCTGGACCATCTGGGGCTGCCGCAGGCGGCGCACGACCGGCTGCGGGAGATGTACATGGCGGCGGACAGCGCGGTACAGGCAGCGGGCTGACGTTCCGAGTTTCGGCGGCCCGGCCCGTTGAGGGCCGGCCCGGTTCCTTGTCAGCCGCCGAGTTGGCCGATGTCGGTGATCCGCAGGGCGGCCACGCCTAGTTCGTCGGACTCCTCGATGTCCACCTCGCCGGAGATGCCCCAGTCGTGGTCGCCCGCCGGGTCGTCGATGATCTGCCGTACCGTCCAGCGGTCCTCGTCCTGGTCGATGATCAGCAGGTGCGGACCGCGGGCGGTCGCGTCGGCGCCGATCTCGTCGTACTCGGCGTAGTACGGCGCGAGTGCGTCCTGCCAGGCTTCCGCGTCCCAGCCGTACTCGGCGTCCAGTTCGCCCAGTGCCAGGTAGTCGCGGCGGGCGGCGAGTTCGATGCGGCGGAACAGTGCGTTGCGCACCAGCACCCGGAACGCCCGGAGGTTGCCGGTGACCGCGGGCGGGCGGGTGTCCACCTCCGCGTCGCCTGTCGGGTTGGTCAGCTTCTCCCACTCGTCGATGAGGCTGGAGTCGACCTGCCGCACCAGTTCGCCGAGCCATTCGATGAGATCGGCCAGTTCCTCGGTCTTCGCGTCGTCCGGCACGGTCTGGCGGACGGCGCGGTAGGCGTCGGCGAGGTAGCGCAGCACCAGGCCTTCGGACCGGGCCAGGCCGTAGAAGCTGACGTACTCCACGAACGTCATGGCCCGCTCGTACATGTCGCGGACCACCGACTTGGGGGACAACTGGTGCTCCGACACCCACGGGTGGCCGCGCTGGTAGGTCCAGTAGGCGGCGTTGAGCAGTTCCTCCAGCGGCTTCGGGTGGGTGACGTCCTCCAGCAGCGCCATCCGCTCGTCGTACTCGATGCCCTCGGCCTTCATCGCCGCGACGGCCTCGCCACGCGCCTTGAACTGCTGCGCGGAGATCACCTGGCGCGGATCGTCCAAAGTAGACTCGATGACGGAGAGCACGTCCAACGCGTAACTCGGTGACTCCCTGTCCAGCAGGTCGATCGCGGCCAGCGCGAACGGCGACAGCGGCTGGTTGAGCGCGAAGTCCAGTTGCAGGTCGCCGACGATCCGCCACCGCCTGCCGTCCGCGTCCGGCTCGGCGAGGCGTTCCACCACGCCGGCCGCGCGCAGTGCACGGTAGATCGCGAACGCGCGCAGGATCAGCTTGCGCTGGTTGGCGGGCGGCTCGTTGTTGTCGGTGAGCAGGTGGCGCATGGCGGCGAACGCGTCACCCGGCCTGCTGATCACGTTCAGCAGCATCGCGTGGGTGACGGTGAAACTGGAGGTCAGCGGCTCGGGCTCGGCCGAGACCAGCCGTTGATAGGTCGCCTCGCCCCAGCCGATCGAGCCCTCCGGCGGCTTCTTGCGCACGATCCGGCGGCGCTTCTTCGGGTCGTCGCCGACCTTGGCCAGCGTCTTCTCGTTCGCGATCACATGTTCCGGTGCCTGCACGATCACCGAGCCGACGGTGTCGTAGCCTGCCCGCCCCGCGCGGCCCGCGATCTGGTGGAACTCGCGGGCGTTCAGCAGGCGCGTGCGGGTACCGTCGTATTTGGACAGTCCGGTGAACATGACCGTCCTGATCGGCACGTTGATCCCGACGCCGAGCGTGTCGGTGCCGCACACCACCTTGAGCAGGCCGGCCTGCGCGAGCCGTTCCACCAGGCGGCGGTACTTGGGCAGCATGCCGGCGTGGTGCACGCCGATGCCGTGCCGGACCAGCCGGGAGAGGATCTTGCCGAAGCCCGCGGTGAACCGGAACCCGCCGATCAGCTGGGCGATCTGTTCCTTCTCCGCCTTGGTGCACATGTTGATGCTCATCAGTGCCTGCGCGCGTTCCAGCGCAGCGGCCTGGGTGAAGTGCACGATGTAGACGGGTGCGCCGTGCGTGACGAGCAGTTCCTCGATCGTCTCCAGCACGGTGGTCATCACGTAGCTGAAGTTCAGCGGGACGGGCCGCTCGGCCGACGTGACGGCGGCCGTCGTCCTGCCGGTGCGCCGCGTCAGGTCCTGCTCGAAGAAGCTGACGTCGCCCAGCGTGGCCGACATGAGCAGGAACTGCGCCTTCGGCAGTTCGATCAGCGGCACCTGCCAGGCCCAGCCGCGCTCCGGGTCGGAGTAGTAGTGGAATTCGTCCATCACGACCTGCCCGACCGGGTCACCAGGCGCGTCCGGGCCGGTCCGCAGCGCGATGTTCGCCAGGATCTCGGCCGTGCAGCAGATGATCGGAGCGGCACCGTTGACGGTCGAGTCGCCGGTCGTCATGCCGACGTTCTCCGGGCCGAACACGTCGCACAGCGCGAAGAACTTCTCCGAGACGAGAGCCTTGATCGGCGCGGTGTAGAACGTGCGCTTGCCCTGCGCGAGCGCGGTGAAGTGAGCGGCGATGGCGACCAGGCTCTTACCCGACCCGGTCGGGGTGCCCAGGATGACATTGCTCCCGGACACGATCTCGATCAACGCCTCCGCCTGCGCCGGATACAGGGTCAGGCCCTGCCCCTCCGCCCACGTCGAGAAGGCGTCGTACAGCGCGTCGGGCTCGGGCTCGCCGGGCAACAGGTCAATCAGTGTCATGGTGCTACCGATCGTGCCATGTCAGCCCGGTCGACGTGTGCACGACGCCAGCGGAGCTACCAGGCGGTGAATCGGGCGCCGAGGGCCGTGTCCGCGCCTGCTGCATGCCACCACTCGGCTTGCGGTGCCGTGTCCACGCCGTCCACGGCTACCGTGCCGCCTGCTTCATGAACCACGGTGACCAGGTCGGTCAGCACCTTGTCCAGGAGCGAAGTCGTGCGCTGTGCCTGGGTGGCGGTCACCTGCTCGCCGATCTGTACCGCCGTGACCGGCAGGTCCTCCAGGTACGCGAGGTCCGTCGCCCCGCCGAAGTCGCTCAGCACCACGTGGACGCCGGCGTCGGCGAGCACCCGCAGGTGTTCGGCGGGCTCGGGTCGGGGGCCGTGGAGCAGGTGCACGGGGATGCCCAGCCGCAGGTGCTCCGGCGGCAGGCCGTCCTCGTCCAGGATGCGCAGTACCCGGCCGACCAGATCGGGGTCGACGGCCTGACCGTCGCTCAACTCGATGACCAGGGGCAGGTCGAAGCCGGACTTTCGGTGCCACCGCCGGATCTGGGCGCATGCGGAGTGCAGCACCCAGTCACCCAGCGAGAGCATCAGCCCGGTCTGTTCGGCCAGTTCGACGCACTGCCGGTGCGGGACGGCGCCGAAGGTGGGGTGGTCCCAGTGCAGCACCGGCTCCAGCCCGACCACCTCACCGGAGGCCAGCGCTACCTGCGGCCGGTAGTCGAGTTGGACCTCGCCCATCTCCCACGCCGACGGCATCGTCGTGGCCAGGTTGAACCGCGCCCTGTCCTGTTCGTCCAGTTTCTCGTCGAACAGCTCCCACTGCCGGCGGCCGTGCTGCTTCGCCCTGCGCAACGCGAGATCAGAAGCGCGCAGCAACTCGGTCGGGTCCACGTCGCCACGCGGCCGGTGCACGACGCCGATACTGGTGGACACGGTCACGCCCTGTCCGTCGACGTACACGGGTTCGGCCAGCTCGTCGTTGATCCGGCTGACGGTGGTGGCGATGTCCGGAGTCGTCGGTGTGTTCTCCACCAGGATCGCGAACTCGTCGCTGTCCAGCCTGGCGACCATGGCCTTCTCGTCGGCGACGACCGCCTTCAGCCGGTCCGCGACGACCTTGAGCAGCCGGTCGCCGACCTGCCGCCCCAGCCCGTCGGCGACCATCGCGAACGCGTCCAGGTCCAGGTGGTAGACGGTGGCGCCGGTGCGCGGGTTGATCCGGTGCAGCGTGCTCTCCAGCCTGGTGGTGAAGAACTGCCGGTTGGGCAGGCCGGTGACCACGTCGTGCAGGGACTGCCTGGTCAGCTGGTTCTGCAGCAGCCGCAACTCGGAGTCGTCCTGCATGATCAGCACCAGCCGGTCGGGCAGGTCCTGCTCACGCAGCAGCGTGCCGGCGAGCGTCACGGGGACCATGTCGCCCGACTTGGTCAGCAGCACGCGGCGCTGGCGCAGCCGGGGCAGCGTGCCGTCCAGCAGTTGGTCCCGCGCGGTGCTGACGAACCGTTCGTCGTCGGCCGGCAGCAGGCCGAACAGGCTGAGCTCGGTGAACTCGCTGGGGGAGTAGCCGAGCAGTGTGCGCAGCGCCTGGTTGGTGCGCAGGAACCGGCACTCGGGATCGGTGATGGCTATGCCGGTCGGTGAGCTGTCCAACACGGCGGCCAACCGCGCCTCGGCGGCCCGCATGCCGGTTCTGGAGTCCCGGCCGATCACGATCATTGTCCGGTTCAGGGCCTCTTGTTGGGCCAGCGTGTGCCGTTGCATGGCGTCCACGTAACTGGCCGACAAGGTGCCCAGTACTGCGACGACCTTCTCGGGTAAGCGCCGTATAGCGTGCAGTTCAGGCTGTTTGAGCATGGCCTTGCCGAGCACGTCCATGGTCTGTTGGAAAGGGATCTGTCCGACACAGTTCATACCAACCAGTCGGATTGCCAGCTCGTGCACAGGTTCGGTGTCCAGCGGTTCGCGCCGCAGCACGTCGAACAGTGTGTTCACCATGCCCAGCAGTTCGTTCTCCACGGCCTTGTAGGGCAGTGGCAGGTATGTGGAGCCGCGCAGCTGGTACGCCCATTTTCGGGCTACCAGCAGCCTTTCCCGGCCGTGGTCGGCACGGCGACCCCGGTTCCCGGCAACGACTTCCGCGCTGATGGGCACGGTTGGAGCCGGGTCGAAAGCAGACGCCACGGTTCACCTCGATGGTCCGGCAGGAGCCGTGGCGGAAGCTTACCGGTCGTCGCCAATAGTCAACGAAATCACCGCGCAGTTCCCTCGAACGGATGAATGGCTTGAGGGCTGAGCGTGAGCTTTACTCGCCTTTTTCGAGGCCCTCGCCGGAATGGTGGTTTCGAACGAGTGATGCCGCTAAGTGGTGACCGGGTCACGGGCGGAGTCTCGGCGTCACGGAGAGCGAACCCCTGGTGGTCGGGTCGCAGGTTCTTCAGGTTTCCTACATATCTATTCGCAACAGAATGCGATTCGGCCTGGTGGACGTTTCCGGCGCGCGGCTACCGGATCGTCGCTCGGTGATGTTTGCTGTGGTCATGGCCGACAGCACAGGGTCGCGGGACCGGCACCACGACGACGAACCGGTACTGGAGATCCAGGTGCTCTCCGACGTCGTGCCACTGGACGGCGTCGACGTCACGGCCGGCATCACCTACGCCGAGGACGGCGAGACCTGGTACGAGGACGACAGCCCCCCGCCGCCGCCACCGGAGCCCGTCGGCCGGCCCGTGATCGGCAGCACGCTGACCGGGATCGGCGTGGCCGGCACCGTGGTCGCGGCGGCTCTGCCCTGGTCCGGCGGCCGCAACCTGCCCGGTATCCACGGCCTGACCGCCGGGCAGTCCTGGCTGATCTGGCTGCTGCTCGCGGTCGCGGTGGCCGCCCTGCTCGGTGTCGTCGCGCTGGTCCGGCCGGGGCGCAGGGTGCGCTGGTGGGGTGCCGCCGCCGCGGTCGCCGGTGCCGCGCTGTCCGGCTTCGCCGTGGTCGGGCTGCCGGCGGACGCCGCTGTCGGCGTCGGTCCCGGGCTGGCCTGTGTCGCCCTCGTCGTGCTGGCCGTGGGCCAGTTGGCGACGGCGCTGACCAGGACAGATGAGTCGACCTGGCTCTGGCGGCCCGCCGGCATCGCGGCCGCCGCCGTCGCCGTCGTGCTGGCCGGCGCCGGTCTCGGCAGTGCCGGGCTGGTGCACGCCAAGGACGTGGACGCGACAACGGCGGCGGGCCCGACGCAGGTCATCGCCGGTCCGCCACCGTCCGTTGTGGACAACATTCTGTGGGGCAAGGCGGCGCGGGTGTACGACGTGGCGGGCTCGGCGGCCCTGACGGTGGGGCAGACGGAGCAGGGATCAACGCCGCTGGCCGGTGTGTCAGTGCTGGACCTGCGGACCGGCGCCGAACGCTGGCACCACTACGAGCGCGGCTGGACGGTGCGCGAGGCCGCGCTGACCGAAGACGGTTCGACAGCCCTGGTCGTGGTGGACATGACCGCGGAGACCGACGTCATCGGGTTCGACGTGGCCACCGGCACGATCCGCTGGCGGCAGCGGCTGGCCGCCAGGGTCAACTGCACGGCACCCCACGGGGACGAGATCACGCCGGTCGGCGGGTGTCAGGGCCAGTTCGTCACCGGCGACGGCGTGCTGTTCCTCGGACCGGCCGCGCGGGACGGCAGCAGGTCGGCCACCTACGTCAACGCCGATGGCCGGAAGTGGCCGATCGACCTCGGCGCCGCCTGCCGGATGCGCGGCGCGGGCGCGGACACCGGTGGGGTCTACGTGCTGAGCCAGTGCGTCAGCGAGGGCTTCCCGGAACCGCACCTGGTCAGCGAGACCGTGATCGCATACACGACGGCAGGCAAACAGCGGTGGTCCAAGTCGTTGGTGCTGGTCAAGGGCACGGTCGCCGGTGGGTTCGGGCCGGTGTTCGTGCGTGGTGACGTGGTGTTCGCCCAGCAGGAACAGCACTACGTGGTGCTGGACACCAGGACCGGGACCCAGCTGTGGAGCACGACGGACGGCCTGGAGCCGGAGAACACCGTCACCGACGGCACCCGGCTGGCCTGGTCCACCGGTGTCGAGGTGATCATGCTCGACCTGCACACAGGGGTGGTGCTGTGGAACCGGCAGTGGCACTTCCCGCAGGAAGCCGACCTGCCGGTGTTGACGGCCGACCGGCTGTACATGATCCAGCTCACCATCGGGCCGAACCCGTACACGTGTGCGGAACACGCCGCCCTGCTCACCCTGAACCCGGCGACCGGGGACATCAACAAGAACGCCCGGCTGCCCGGCGGTGCCGGCAACGACTGTGGCCCCGACGTGCGGGACCACAGCTTCGTGCGAGGGCCATTGCTGGTCCTGCTCACCGCGAACACGATCACCGTGCTGTCCGGCCGATGAGTCCGGTCAGCTGCTGGTGCCGCCACGCATCTGCTCGATGATCGTCTTGGCCTGGTTGATCGGGATCGAGAAGCCGAGGCCGATGCTGCCGCCCTGGCTGGAGCCTGCCGACGTGGGCGAGTAGATCGCGGAGTTGATGCCGATGACGTCACCGTTCATGTCCAGCAGCGGACCGCCCGAGTTGCCCGGGTTGATCGAAGCGTCGGTCTGGATCGCGTTGTAGGTGACCTGGCTGGTGGACTGCCCGAACGCGGCCAGCGGGTCGTTGCTCTGGCTCTCGCCCGCCACGGTGACCTGCCGGTTCAACGCGCTGACGATGCCGGACGTGACGGTGTTCTGCAGGCCCTCCGGTGAACCGATGGCCACCACCTGCTGGCCGACCTGCACCGCTCCGGAGTTGCCGAGGGTGGCCGCGGTCAGGCCGCTCACGCCCTGCGCCTTGATCAGCGCGAGGTCGCTGCTCGGGCTGGTGCCCTCGACCGTCGCTGTCGCCTTCTGGCCGTTGGCGAACGTCACGGTGAGCGTGCCGCCGCCCGCGACGACGTGGTTGTTGGTCAGGATCTCGCCGTCCGAGCTGAGGATCACGCCGGAGCCGATGCCCTCCTCGGACTGCCCGACCTGGGTGATCTGCACGACGCTGGGCAGCGCCTTCGCCGCCACCGAGCTGACCGAGCCGGTGCTCGCCGTCGTGTTGGTGCCCAGCGATGTCGGCTGGGCCGTCGCCGCCGCGACGGTGTCGTGGCCGGTCAGGCTGTGGTCGATGAGCGCACCACCGGCACCGCCGACCACGGCGGCCAGCACGGCGGCGCCGCTGACCATCGCGACCATGCCGGTCCTGGCACGAGAGCGTCGCAGTGGTGCCGGCGCCTCCTGGGTGGCCACGGGTGCCGACTGGACCGGTATCGGACCGGTCGGGGTGTCCGAGCCGGGGAAGCGCGGGAAGTCTGCGTTCTCTGTCATGACACCACCATCGCCGCCTGCCTTGAGAGGACGCTGAGGACAAGGCAAGGGCAGGCCAAGAAACCCGCAGGTGGTCGAGCGGGGTCTCTCGATACCATCTGTATGACATAAACCGTCATACCTAGGAGTCATCGTGTCCCAGCCGCCTCGCCCAGCCGTCGCCCCCGCCGCACGCGTGGTGGTCCCGGCAGGCACTACCGCCGGTACGGCGGTGCGCGAGGCCGGCCTGCCGGGCAAGGGACCGGATGCGATCGTCGTGGTCAGGGAGTCCGACGGCAGGCTGCGCGATCTCGCGTGGACCCCGGACGAGCAGGTCGAGGTCGTCGCGGTCGCCGCCGACACCGACGAGGGCCGCAGCGTCATCCGGCACTCCGCCGCGCACGTGCTCGCGCAGGCCGTGCAGCAGCAGTTCCCGGACGCCAGGCTCGGCATCGGGCCGCCGGTGCGGGACGGCTTCTACTACGACTTCGACATCGACCACCACTTCACCCCGGACGACCTGCAGGCGCTGGAGAAGCGCATGAAGCAGATCATCAAGGGGTCCCAGCGGTTCTCCCGGCGCGTCGTCGACTCGATCGACGCGGCCAAGGAAGAACTCGCCAACGAGCCGTACAAGCTGGAACTGGTCGACATCAAGTCCTCCGACCCGACCGTGGACACCTCCGAGGTGATGGAGGTGGACGGCTCCGCGTCGGGCGAGCTGACCATGTACGACAACCTCGATCCGCGCTCCGGCGACCGGGTCTGGTTCGACCTGTGCCGTGGCCCGCACGTGCCCACCACCAAGCACATTCCGGCGTTCAAGCTGACCAGGGTCGCCGCCGCGTACTGGCGGGGCAACGAGCACAACCCGCAGTTGCAGCGCATCTACGGCACCGCGTGGGAGTCGCAGGAGGCGATGGACGCGCACCTCGCGCTGCTGGCCGAGGCGGAGCGCCGCGACCACCGCAAGCTGGGTGCCGAACTGGACCTGTTCAGCTTCCCCGAGGAGATCGGCTCCGGCCTGCCGGTGTTCCACCCCAAGGGCGGCATCATCCGGCGTGAGCTGGAGAACTACTCCCGGCGCAGGCACGAGGAGTCCGGCTACGAGTTCGTGAACACCCCGCACATCAGCAAGGAAGGGCTGTTCCACACCTCGGGCCACCTGCCCTACTACAAGGACACCATGTTCCCGCCGGTGTCCTTCGAGGGCGAGGACTACTACCTCAAGGCCATGAACTGCCCGATGCACAACCTGATCTTCCGGTCGCGCGGGCGGTCCTACCGGGAACTGCCGCTGCGGCTGTTCGAGTTCGGCACGGTGTACCGGTATGAGAAGTCCGGCGTGGTGCACGGGTTGACCAGGGTCCGCGGCCTGACCATGGACGACTCGCACATCTACTGCACCAAGGAGCAGATGCCGGGCGAACTGCGCTCGCTGCTGGCCTTCGTGCTGGACCTGCTGCGCGACTACGGCCTGTCCGACTTCTATCTGGAACTGTCCACCAGGGGCGACTCGGCGAAGTTCATCGGTGAGGACTGGGAGTGGGCGGAGGCCACCGAGACGCTGCGGCAGGCCGCCGAGGACTCCGGTCTGGAACTGGTCCCCGATCCCGGTGGCGCCGCGTTCTACGGACCGAAGATCTCCGTGCAGGCCAAGGACGCGCTCGGCCGGACCTGGCAGATGTCCACCATTCAGCTGGACTTCAACCAGCCCAAGCGGTTCGAGTTGTCCTACACCGCTTCGGACGGCTCCCGGCAGCAGCCGGTGATGATCCACCGTGCGCTGTTCGGCTCCATCGAGCGGTTCTTCGGCGTACTCACCGAGCACTACGCGGGCGCGTTCCCGGCGTGGCTGGCGCCGGTGCAGGTGGTCGGCATCCCGATCGCCGACGAGCACGTCGAGCACCTGCGCGGGGTGGCCGACGCGCTGCGCGCCAAGGGCATCCGGGTGGACGTGGACGCCAGCGACGACCGGATGCAGAAGAAGATCCGCAACCACACCACGCAGAAGGTGCCGTTCCTGCTGCTGGCCGGCGGCAGCGACGTCGAGTCCGGTGCCGTGTCGTTCCGGTTCCGGGACGGCAGCCAGGTGAACGGGGTGCCGGTGGCGCAGGCGGTGGACGCGATCGCGGCGTGGATCGAACGGCGCGAGAACGCATCGCCCAACGCGGAGACCTTCCAGCCGACGGCGGTCTGACCAGGATGGACGTTCCCGAGTTGGTCGGCCAGGACGGTGTCGGGGTCCCGGATGCGTTGCAGCGCCTGTGGACCCCGCACCGGATGGCCTACATCCGTGGCACTGGCAAGCCGTCCGGTACCGACCCGGCGGGCTGCCCGTTCGACCAACTCGTCGAACTGGACGACGCGGACGCGCTGATCCTGGCCAGGGGCAAGCTGGTGTACGCGGTGCTCAACCTGTACCCGTACAACCCGGGCCACCTGATGGTGGTGCCGTTCCGACACGTCGCCGACTACACCGACCTGACGCCTGCCGAGACGGTCGAGTTGGCCGAGTTCACCCAGCGGGCGATGACGGTGATCCGGGGCGTGTCCGGCCCGCACGGGTTCAACATCGGCATGAACCAGGGCGTGGTGGCAGGCGCCGGCATCGCTGCCCACCTACACCAGCACGTGGTGCCCAGGTGGGGCGGCGACTCGAACTTCATGCCGGTCATCGGGCACACGAAGGTGCTACCGGAACTGCTCGGCGAGACGCAGGCACTACTGCACGAGGCGTGGGCCAAGGACTGAGGAGACACCAACGGCGGCCGACATGATGTCGACCGCCGTTCGGCTTGGTGAGTAAGGCCCGAGGAATCAGGCCTCCGGCTGGTTGAGCACGGCCTCGATCTCGATGATGACCTCCAGCTTGTCGCTGACCACAGCGCCGCCGGTCTCCATCATCGGGTGGAAGCTCATGCCGAACTCGCTGCGCAGCACGGAGCCCTTGGCGGCCAGCGCGACGCGGGTGCCGCCGTACGGGTCCGGGCCGAAGCCGTTGAGCTCCAGGTTCAGGGTGATGGCCTTGGTGACGCCGTGCAGCGTCAGGTCGCCATCCAGCTTGTAGTCCTCGCCGTCCGCGCGGATGCCGGTGGAGGCGAAGGTGACCTCGGCGAACTTCTCGACGTCGAGGAAGTCGGCGCTGCGGATGTGACCGTCGCGCTGCTCGTTGTTGGTGTCGATGGACGTCGCGACGATCGTCGCGTTCACCGAGGACTCCAGCGGGGTCGCGCCGGTCACGATGGTGCCGGAGAACTCCCTGAAGTGGCCCCGCACCTTGCTGAGCATGAAGTGCCGAGCGGTGATCGAGATGTCCGAGTGGACCGTGTCGATGGACCAGGTCCCTGTCACGTATCCGGGAATGGCGATTGCTGGCGTGCTCACTTGCCAAGCCTCCTTAAGGTTGAGCGTTCAACTACTACGGTAGCAACTTTTGATTGAGAGCTCAACCAGGACGGTACACTCTGGCTATGGGTGATGCTCGCTGGCTCTCGACGGAACAGCAGCGCGTGTGGCGCAACTACATGGCCGCGACGCGGATGGTGGAGAGCGAGATCGAGCGGCAGCTACAACGTGACTCAGGGATGCCGACCACGTACTACGAGATCATGGTATCCCTGTCCGAGGCGCCCGACCGCACTCTGCGGATGAGCGAACTCGCCGACCGCAGCCGGTTCTCCCGCAGCCGCCTCTCGCACGCGGTGGCGCGGATGGAGCGCGCGGGCTGGGTCGAGCGGCGGGACTGCCCGTCGGACAAGCGCGGCGCGTTCGCGGTGCTCACCGAGAAGGGCTTCGACACACTGGTCGCCGCGGCGCCCGGGCATGTCGAGCAGGTCCGGTCAGCGCTGTTCGACGTGCTCACCGAGGAGCAGGTGGACCAGCTTGGTGAGATCTGCGCCACGGTTCGCAAGGCCGGCCCGGACCCGTTCGGGCCTGGTTGGGCAGGCTGAGGGGCCACCGCGGGGCGCGACCGTGACCGTGTCGTCGTCCGTTCGGGCGACCGGTGCCGATACGGGCCGATACGCTGCCGAAGCCAGCCGACCCCGACACCAGGTGTAGCCGACAGCGCCATGCTCAATATCCTCGCCCGCGCCTCCGTCTCCCGCGTGACCGATCCGGTCGGCGCGTGGCTGGTCCGAGCCGGTCTCACCCCCAATGCGATGACCGTCATCGGCACCGTCGGCGCGTCCGTCTGCGCTCTGGTGTTCTTCCCGCTCGACCACCTGTTCGTCGGTAGCTTCCTGGTCACCATCTTCGTGCTGTTCGACCTGCTGGACGGCTCGATGGCACGCACGTCGGGCCAGGTCACCCGCTTCGGCACGGTGCTGGACGCCAGTTGCGACCGGATCGTCGACGGCATCCTGTTCGGCTCCATCGCCTGGTGGGCGCTGGTGGTCGCACACGACCGGTTGGCCGGGGCAGCGGCGCTGGTCAGCCTGGTCGCCGCGCAGGTCATCTCGTACATCAAGGCACGCGCCGAAGCCGCAGGCCTGAAGGGCGACGGCGGCCTGGTGGAGCGGGCGGAGCGGTTCATCATCGCGCTGGTCGGCACCGGTGTGCACGGCCTCGGCGTGCCCTACATCGCGACCATCGCGCTGCTGCTGCTCGCCGTGCTGGCCGTGATCACCGTGGCCCAGCGGCTGATCTCCGTGTACCGCTCGGCACAGGCCCTGGACGCGGGGGAGACGGCACCACAGTGAGCGATCTCGGCGGCCGACTGGCCGATCTCGGCTACGGCGTCGGCTGGCGGGCGGTCCGCAGGCTGCCTGCCGACTTCGCCGCCGGGCTGTTCCGCCTCGGTGCCGACCGGGCCGCCAAGAGCGCGGGGCCCGGGGTCCGGCAGTTGCGGGCCAACCTGGCCAGGGTGGTGCCCAGGGCCGGTGACGACGAACTGGACGAGCTGGTCAGGGAAGGTGTCCGGTCCTACGCCAGGTACTGGTGCGAGGCGTTCCGGCTGCCGTCGATGGACCTGGACGTCCTGTACAAGCGGGTCGACCCGAACATGGCGGGCCAGGAGTACCTGGACGCGGCGCTGGCCGAGGGCAACGGCGCCGTCGTCGCGCTGCCGCACACCGCCAACGTGGACATTCCCGGCGTGTGGGCCGTGCGTCGATACGGCGGCTTCACAACGGTGGCCGAGCGGTTGCGGCCCGAGTCGCTCTACCGGCGGTTCCTGGCCTACCGGGAATCGCTCGGCTTCGAGATCCTGCCGCTGACCGGCGGTGAACGCCATCCGTTCGTGGTGCTGTCCCAGCGGCTGCGCGCGAACAAGGTGGTCTGCCTGGTCAGCGACCGTGACCTGAGCTCGACCGGCCTGCCGGTCACGTTCTTCGGCGAGCAGACCAAGATGCCGGCCGGTCCCGCCCTGCTGGCCGCACGCACCGGGGCCGCGCTGCTCCCGTTGGGTGGCTGGTTCACCGATGACGGCTGGGGCTACCGCATCCACCCGCCGATCAAGGTGGCCGGCAAGGCAGCCGTCGGCGCGGCCACCCAGGCGATGGCCGACGTGTTCGCGGGTGACATCGCCGCCCAGCCCGCCGACTGGCACATGATGCAGAAGCTGTGGCTGTCCGATCTGGACGAGCCTGCCGAACCCACGGCCCAGGAGACGTCGTGAGGGTCGGCATCGTCTGCCCCTACTCGCTCGACGTGCCTGGCGGCGTCCAGTCGCACGTGATGGACCTGGCGCGGGCGCTGCACCGGCTCGGTCACGAGGTGGACGTGCTCGCCCCGGCCGACGAGGACAGCCCGGTGCCGGACTTCGTGACGCCGGCCGGCCGGGCGCTGGGCATCCCGTACAACGGCTCGGTGGCCAGGCTGTCGTTCGGCCCGAGGTCGTACGCGAAGGCCCGCAGGTGGATCCGGGACCACGACTTCGACGTCCTGCACCTGCATGAGCCGACCGCGCCGAGCCTGGCCATGCTGGCCCTGATGGAGGCCGACGGCCCTATCGTGGCCACGTTCCACACGTCGACCACCAGGTCCCGCGCGCTGACCGCGTTCCAGCCGTTCCTGCAGCCGTTCCTGGAGAAGATCACCGCACGGATCGCGGTGTCCGCGCTGGCCAGGCGGGTGCAGGTGCAGCACCTCGGCGGCGATGCCGTGGAGATCCCGAACGGTGTCGACGTCGGCTTCTACTCCGGCGCCGAGCCGCTGCCCGGCTTCCCGAACGGCGCCACGGTCGGGTTCGTCGGCCGGTTCACCGAGCCGCGCAAGGGCATGGCGGTGCTGCTCGGCGCACTGCGTCGGCTGGCACCGGAACTGCCCGACCTGAAGCTGCTCGTGGTCGGTCGCGGTGACCAGGACGTGTTGCGACAGCAAGCAGGTCCGTTGCTGGCCGACCGGCTGGTGCTGCTCGGCATGGCCGATGACCTGACCAAGGCGCGGGCGCTGCGCAGCATGGACGTCTACTGCGCGCCGAACACCGGCGGCGAGAGCTTCGGGATGATCCTCACCGAGGCGATGGCCGCCGGCACACCGGTCGTGGCCAGCGACATCAACGCGTTCCGTAGGGTGCTGGACGACGGCAAGGCCGGCATGCTGGCGACGGTCAACGACGAGATCGCGCTGGCCGACGCGTTGCGGGACATGCTGACCGACACCGGCAGGCGGGCCGAACTGGCCACCGCCGCGACCCAGCGGGTCGCCGGGTTCGACTGGCCGATCGTGGCGAAGCAGGTGCTGCGGGTCTACGAGACGGCGATCGCGGCCACTCCGGGGCGTGTGCACGAGGCCGGGGACAATTGACTGATTCCCCGCTGATCGGGGGCCTCGGCGGAGGAGACAGGTGATGACCGCGCATACCGTTGCCGTGCTGCTCATCGTGGTGCTGGCCGTCGCCGTGGTGTTCGGGCCGTGGCTGCTCGGCACCGCGAACCGGCTGGACCGGCTGCACGTGCGCACCGACGCGGCCTGGGCAGGCCTGGACGCCACCCTGGCCAGGCGGGCCGTGGTCACCAGGGCGGTCGCGGCCACCGGCAGCGTGCCGCAGGCGTGCGCCGACGCGCTGCGCGCCGCCGCGGACCACGCCGAACTGGCCGACCGGGGCGAGCGCGAAGCCGCGGAGAACGAACTGTCCAGGCAACTCGCCGGGCTGGACCGGACCGCGGTGCCGTCGGCGCTGGCCGAGGAACTGGCCGACGCCGAGCAGCGGGTCGTGCTGGCCAGGCGTGTGCACAACGACGCCGTCCGGGACACCAGGTCACTGCGCAGGCGCCGGTTGGTGCGCTGGCTGCGGCTGGCCGGCACCGCGGCGCAGCCGGACTACTTCGAGATCGCGGAGCCGGACCCGGACGCGGCATCGGCGGCCACTCCGCTGCGCAAGTCGGCCAGGATCGTGCTCGCCGACCCGGCGGGCCGGGTGCTGCTGTTCCGCGGCATCGACCCCGGTAGGCCGGACGAGTCGCCGTTCTGGTTCACGCCGGGCGGTGGCGTGGAGGACGGCGAGGACCTGCGGGCCACCGCCGTGCGCGAACTGCGTGAGGAGACCGGGCTGCTGGCCGCCGAGGACCGGCTGGTCGGGCCTGCCTGGATCCGGCGGGTCACCTTCCCGTTCGACGGCGAGACCCTGGACAGCGAGGAGTGGTTCTTCCTGGCCAGGGTCGGCGCGCAGGACGTGGCCGCGATCAGCCACGACGGGTTCACCGAACTGGAGACCAGGACGATCGACAGTCACCGGTGGTGGACGCAGCGCGAACTCAAGTCCACTTCGGAGCAGATCTATCCGGAGCAGCTGGCCGACTACCTGCCTGGTCTGCTGGGCGGCAACTGGGACGGCACAACGCAGCCCATCCGCTGACGGTGCCCCGTGGCATGCTGCCGGCCATGACCAGAGTGAGACCGATCGAGGACGGCACCGAGCGCGAGACGTTGACCGGGCTGCTGGATTTCCTGCGCGGCACGGTGGTGCACAAGGTCACCGGGCTGACCGACGAGCAGGCGTTCGGCACGCCCGTGCCGGCGTCCGCGCTGACGCCCGCCGGCCTGGTCAAGCACCTGGCGGGTGCGGAGCGCTTCTGGTTCAGCATCGACTTCGCAGGCGCCGACCTGCCGCACCCATGGCCGGAGGACAACCCGCACGGAGCGTTCCGGCTGGCGCCGGAGGACACGCTGGCCGGCCTGGTCGCCGGGTACGAAATGGAGTGTGAGCGGTCCCGGCAGGTGGTGGCGGCGGCCGAGTTGGACGACGTGGCGTGTGGGCCGGACATGTCGTTCCGGCTGCGGTACGGGTTGGCGCACATGATCGAGGAGACGGCGCGGCACTGCGGCCACCTGGATCTGCTGCGCGAGTCGATCGACGGCCAGCGGGGCCAGTAGCCGGTCAG
>DASXYT010000423.1:0-2343 GCA_036502345.1 Pseudonocardiaceae bacterium
CGTCACCCGCAGCGAGATCGCGGACCTAATGAGCCGTTACGCCGGGCGCACGATTCTCGCTCAGGACGTCGGCCCGCACGTCGCCGTGTCCGGTATGCCAACGGGCCAGATGCGCGACGGGCTCCAGGTGATGATCGCCGACTACATCCGCGCACGGCTTCCACGGGGAACGACCTCGTGCTGGGCACGATCCCCGGCGCGCACCGCGTACGCTCGGCAGCTACTCGCCGAGATTGCTGCATGACGTCGGCCCACCTCGACTCGCAGGGAGACATGATGACGAGTGATCAGACCCCGCCGCCTGCGACGATTCCCCCGGACGACCCATCCCGTGGGCTCACGATCGCGCGACCCGATCAGGACCAGAGCCTGCCGCACATCGGTCTTGTCGGCGATACCTACACGATCCTCGTTGGCGGTGAGGACACGGCGGGCCGGTACACACTCATCGACATGCACGTGCCGCCCGGGGGTGGTCCGCCGCCGCACCGACACGACTTCGAGGAGATGTTCACCGTCCTCGAAGGTGAGGTGAAGGTGACCTTCCGCGGCCAGACCCTGACGGCACACGCCGGAGACACGATCAACGTGCCGGCCAATGCCCCGCATGCATTCACCAACGCCAGTGACAGCCCGTTGCGGCTGCTGTGCCTGTGTGCCCCCGCCGGCCAGGACGAGTTCTTCACCCTGGTCGGGCAGCCGGTAGCGTCGCGGACCGAGCCGCCACCGCCGTTCGACCCGGCAGCGCAAGCAGAGTTCATCGCCAAGTCGCAGTCCCTGGCACCGCGCTACCGAACCGAACTCCTCCCACCGCCAGGCGCACCGTGAAAGCCGTCACCCGCACTTCGGCGACCCGCGCCTAACAGCCGACTACCTCGGCCACCACCGGGCTCGGCTCTGGCGCCGCCCGCCGTCGGCCCGTGACCTGGACGACGCCTACCTGTTGGACACGATCATCGCCGTGCACGCCACGGCCGCTACCGTGCCCGCCGGGTGACACCACGGCGAGGCGGTGGCAGCGCATCAGCCGCTCCACCCGCCGTCGCCCGGCCGTGTCGCCAGTCTCGGCGGTGTGGTGATGTCGGTGATCCAGAGCCGGTCGCGGGCGTCGGCGACGAACCGGCGTTGCACCCGGTCCGGCCAAGCTACACCATCGAGCGCGCGAGACGCGGCGTCGTCATCGTCACCGTGACCGGTGAGCTCGATGCGTATACTGCTCCCAAGATCCGTGGCGGGATTAGGGCGGCCATGACCGCGCCGGACACCAGCCAGGTTGAGGTGGGCCCCGGGGCATCTCGATGGTGGTGGCCAATCCGCAGCCGCGGCCGCTCAAGGTGCTGGACATCCTCGGGTTGATCCACTTCCTCGGAGTCACCACCGACACCGCGCGAGCCGGCTGACCCATGCCCCGCCGGTCCGGGCGATGCGCGTTCGGAGGATGACCGTTGGCGAGCATGGCCTCGGTGCTGTCTCCTTGGCGCTGCATAGCGCGCCAATTGATGCTCGAAAATCGTAGTCATGTCGGTGAACGGCCCGATCACGCTCAGCTGGGATTAGCTATTCATGGGCGAGGACGCTTCGCGGATAGGACATGGGACGGTCGCCGGGAACGGTGCGTTGCCGTCACACATTCCGGCTGAAGGGCAACGGCCGATACCTCCGCGTCCCCGAATTCAGGGCAAGTCGCGCATGGGGCGGCTCAGGCTGACCGGCGGCGCAGCAGCCAGAGTGTCGTGCCGAGGAGTAGCAGGGTGAGGGCGACGAGCCAGCCGAACTCGATCCACTGGAAGGCCCAATAGCGGCTGTCGGGTTGGTAGCCGGTGACTTGAAGGTAGCCGTGTCGGAGGAGGTATTGAACGGGATCGACGTTGCTGCCGGCTCCGGGTTGGACGGTGACCTTGCCGCTCCCGTCGACGGCTTGGAAACCGATGGCCCGCAGGACTGTGTTGATGTGGGCGTTGCTGATGCGCACGCCACCTTTCGTCCACCACTGATCAAGCGAGAAATCTTTTCCTGACAGCTGGAGGCTGGTCGTGGTCAGCTGTGTCAGGTAGCTCGGTCGCAGGACAGTGGCGGCCAGGAACGCCAGCCCGAACCAGACGGCGAACGCAGTCGCAAGCGCCGCGAGGACGCGGCGCCACAGCAGGCCGGCCAGCACGCCGAGCGCGAAGCCCGCCAGCGCCCATCCGGCGGCGGCGATCCCGGTGACCGGGAAGACGGTGGCGTGCAGGCGTGGCGTGACGCCGGCCTCGACAAGCGGCTGGTTGTGCCAGGTCACGAGCACGCCGAAGGCAGCCATGATCACGGCGACGCCGAGCGCCCCAGGTACCAGCGCGGCGATGG
>DASXYT010000424.1:0-5364 GCA_036502345.1 Pseudonocardiaceae bacterium
CACCGCCTTGCCGCCGATCTGCAGATCTGTCCGTAAGTCGCTGAGCAGGGCGTCGATCGCTGTCATGTCGGAGCCCTTCAGTATGCGTTGGCCACGAACAGGTCGTCTGCCGGGAACTTCGTGATCACGCGGGGACCGTCCTCGGTGACCACGATCTCCTCCTCGATCCTGGCCGCTGAGAAGCCGTCCGATGCCGGGCAGTAGGTCTCCAGTGCGAAGACCATGCCGGCCTGGATCTCGACCGGCTCCGTCATGCTGTTCAGCCTGCTGATGATCGGCCGCTCGTGCAGCCCGAGCCCGAGGCCGTGGCCGAACTGCAGGCCGAACGCCGCCATCTCGTCCGCGAACCCGAAGTCGGTCGCCGCCGGCCACACCGCCGCCACCTGGTCGGTGCTCACACCGGCAGCGACCACGGCGATCGCGGCGTCCATCCACTCCCGCGCCTTCGTGTACGCGTCCCGCTGCGACGAGGTCGCGCTGCCGACGCTGAACGTGCGGTAGTAGCACGTGCGGTAGCCGTTGTAGCTCTGGATGATGTCGAAGAACGCCTGGTCACCGGGCCGGATGATGCGGTCGGAGAAGTTGTGCGGGTGCGGGTTGCACCGCTCGCCGGACACCGCGTTGATGGCCTCGACCTGGTCGGAGCCCATCTCGTAGAGCCGCTTGTTGGCCAGCGCGACGATCTCGTTCTCCCGCACACCGGGCTTCAGGGCCTCGACGATGTCCTGGTAGACGCCGTCCACCATGGCCGCAGCCTGGTTGAGCAGCATGATCTCGTCGGCCGACTTGATCTGGCGCGCGTCCAGCATGGACTGCTGGGCGTCCACCACGGTCAGGCCTGCGCGGTTCAGTTCGGCGAGGAACGGCGGTTCCACGATGTCCACGCCGAGCGGTTGGTCGGCGACGCCGTGGTCCTGCAACAGACCGTGGATCTCGCGCACCGCGGATGCCATAAGACCGGCCGACGGGGCGATCGCACCACGCAGGCCGAGCATGCCGGCCCGACAGTTCTCCGGCTCCAGCCACGGCGAGTACAGCTGGTGGTGCTTGGCAGCCGAACCGAAGTCCCACAGGATCGGCTCGGCTCCCCGGATCAGCAGCGCGTAGCGGGTCATCTTGTCGCCGAGCGCGCCACCGATCCACGTCTGCGTGGTGTAGCGGATGTTGTAGAAGTCGAACAGCAGGAAGGCGCCGCAGTCGCTGGCCTCCAGCGCGGCCCTTGCCCTGGCCAGCCGGTAGGAGCGCAGCCGGTCGAAGTCGACGCGCTGCTCGAAGTCGACGCCGCCGTGGCCGGGCGCCGGGAGTGGCCGCGCGTCGCTCATGCGGGGGCCAACCCGTCGTCGACGACCGCGTTCTCCGACGTGAGTTCCACTCCGGAGCGGCGCGCCTGCTCCAGCAGCAGGGTCGCGAAGTCCTCGGTCCGGTGACCGGCACCCAGTGCGGACGCCACCAGAGCCGCGGTGACGGCGGCCACCGGCATCGGCACCTCGAGGTCGTGCGCCGCAGCCATGCCCAGGTCGAAGTCCTTGAGCAGTAACGGCATCGTGAACGTCGGCGAGAAGTCGAGGTTCACGAACGCCGGTGACTTGTACCGGCTGAACGTCGATCCCATCACCGAGTTGTTCAGGAACTCCAGGAACGCCGCGCGCGACGCCCCGCCCTTCTCGGCGAGCATGGTGATCTCGGCCAGCGACTGCGTGACCACGCCGAGGAACACGTTGTGGCAGATCTTCACCAGTCGAGCCACCTCGTCGTCACCGACGTAGGTGGCCTGGCGGCCGAGCAGGTCCAGTAGCGGCTGCGCCGCCTGGTAGGTCGCCTCGGAGCCGGACACGGCCAGCGTCAGCTTGCCCGCCGCGACCACCTTCGGATTGCCGCTGACCGGCGCCGCGAGGTAGTCGGTGCCTCGCTTGGCCGCGCTCTCCCGAACCTCGGCGGACGCCTCGGTGGACACCGTCGAGCAGTCGATCAGCAGCCCGGGCGCCACCGTGGGATCGGACAGCAGACCGTTCCGCCCGGTGACCACTTCGAGCAGGTCGGCGGATGCGGACACGATGCTGAACACGACATCCCGGTCGGCCAGTTCGGCGGCGGTGTCCACCGCGACCGCGCCCTTCTCCACGACCGGCGCGCATTTCGACTTGGTCCGGTTGAAGATGGCGACGTCGTGGCCGGCATCCACCAGGCGCCCGGCCAGTTGCAGCCCCATCCGGCCGGCACCGATCCAGCCGATGCGCGGTCGGTCAAGACGCTGATAGGCCATCGTCGAGTCCCTTCACGAGTTACGGTCGGCGAGCAGGTCAGGCGAGTTGCTCGGCGACCCAGTCGGCAGTGCGGTAGCGATGCATGGGGGCCACGTTGGCACAGCCGTGATTGCCGATGTCGATCGCGAGCAGTCGTGCACCGGTCACCTCGTCGGCCAGCCGCTGCCCCTGCTGCCAGGGGATGAGCCGGTCCCGCTTGCCGACGACGACCAGCAGCGGGCACGTGATCTGCGCTGTCCGGCCTGCCATGCCCAGTTCGAGGGCGGCACGGCGGGCCTCGTCGTCGGAGTTGGTGTAGCTGCGTACCCGGAACGTTTCGCGGGTCAGCTCGGGCAGGCCCGACCAGACCTCGCCGAAGTTGTACGGCCCGCACAGCCCGACGCAGGCCCGGATCCGTTCGTCACCGCTGGCGATGCGCGGCGCGTAGTAGCCACCGAGGCTCACGCCCCAGACTGCGATGCGGTCGGCCGCGATCTCCGGGCGCGCGCTCAGCCAGTCCACCAGGGCCCGGCCGGGCACCTCCCAGTCACCCCGGATCGGCAGGTCGTACTCGGCCTCGCCCTGGCCGGGCCCGTCGACGGACAGTGTTGCCAGGCCGCGTTGCAGGAACAGTTCCTCGGTGGAGCGGAGCTCCTCCTTGGTCGAGTCGAGGCCGGGCACCATCAGGACGGCGGGGTGTGGCCCCTGGCCGGCCGGCAGCCGCAGCACACCGACCATGCGGCTGTTCTCGAACGGGATCTCGACGCGCTCACCGGGTGGGTCGAGATGGGGCAGCGCTCGCATCAGGCAGCGCACCGCCGACGCGTGGGCCTGCTTCATCTGGTCGAGATCCTCGACGAACACGAACTTGGCGAAGTGGTAGTACGTCGCGGCCCGGGAGTAGTGCGCACCGGCGGACCGCATTCGTTTGTCGTCCAGTGCCTCGTCACCGAGCGCTTCGTGCTCGGCGGCGACGGCACTCCACGCCTGGCACCACGCGCTCCAGGTGTCGATCGATGACGTGATTCGCTCGAAATCGCCTGCCGTTACACCGTTCGTGGTGAACCGGGGGGCCCAGTGCGAGATCGCGGACGCGAGCCGTTCGTCCACCGCTCTACCTCCACCTGTCCGCGATGACTGCAATCGAGTGCACTCTGCATGCTCGGACCATCGCGCGTCAATGCCCGGTTCGGGTTCGTCACAGTCGGATACGCTTCGCACATGCCGCAGTTGAAGGTCACCTTGCGCGATGTCGCCGCACACGCCGGCGTGCACCCCGCGACGGCGTCCAGGGCGCTGAGCGAGGCCACTCGCCACCAGGTCAACGTGGAAACCGCCCGACGTGTCGTCGCGGCGGCGCACGAACTCGGCTACGAGCCCGACCTGACCGCTCGCACGCTGCGTACCGGGCGCACCGCCACGGCGGCCGTGCTCATCCCGGACCTGACCAACCCGCTGTTCCCGCCGATCGTCCGCGGGATCGAGGACACCCTGGCCGAGCGCGACTTCACCGCGCTGATCGCCAACACGGACAACGACACCGAGCGGGAGCGCAAGGTGCTGCGCGCGATGCGCGCCCGCAACGTGGACGGCTTCATCCTGCTCACAGCGCACCGCAACGACGAGACGCTGGCCGCGCTGGTCCGCGACCAGATCCCCGTCGTCACGGTGAACCGCACGGCGTCCGGACCGGACATCTCGTCGGTCAGCGCCGACGACAACGCCGGGATCAGCGCGATCGTCGACCATCTCGTCGGGTTGGGACACTCGCGGATCGCCGCGATCGTCGGCCCGCGTACGCTGTCCACCGGCCGTGCGCGGTACAAGTCGATCACCGCGGGCCTGCGCAGGCACGGGCTGACCCTGCCGCCGGAACGGACCGCGTTCGCGAAGGCGTTCTCCGAGGAGGAGGGCCGCCGGTGCATGAGCGAACTGCTGGCCGGCACGGATGCGACGGCCGTCGTCGCGGCCAACGACACGCTCGCCGTCGGCTGCCTCGACGCACTGCGTGACCACGGCCTGACCTGCCCGAAGGACATGTCGGTCACCGGGTTCAACGACATCCTGTTCATGGACAAACTGACCCCGCCGCTGACCACGGTGCGGATCCCGCACACGCAGATGGGTGTCGAGTCGGCACGGATCCTGCTGGACCAGATGCTCGGGCGTTCGGACGCCACGACACACGCCGTGCTGCCGATCCAGTTGATCGTCCGCGAGTCCACGGCAGCGCCGAAACACTGAACTAGCGCCGAAACGCTGAACTTGATGTGTCGCTTCGCTCCTCGGCCTCCCTCGCCGCTGGCGCGCCAGGCCGTAACCAAACTGCATCGTTGACAGGCCCTCCGTCGCTGGTTACGTTCCCCGACAGCGAACGATTGCAGAAAGCCTCAACGGAGGAGGCGAACGATGGCGTACGAGGTGTCGTCCTCGTCCGGCTTCACGGTTCTGTCCCATCATGATCTGGGCGGCCGACCCGATGGCATGCAAGTCGTGCGCAGCGGTGACTTCCTCTACGTCGGCCACACCGGCACGAGCGGCGCCGGCACGAGCATCCTCGACGTCAGCGACCCCGCCGAGCCGAAACTGGCAGAGCAGTGGCCGGCACCGGCCAACTCGCACACCCACAAGGTCCAGGTCGCCGACGGGCTGTTGCTGGTCAACCACGAGAAGTTCCCCTACCGCAAGCCGCCGGCCGGGCCCGTGTCAGCCGGCCTGGCGATCTACCGGCTCGACGATCCGGCACACCCCGAGCAGATCGGTTTCTGGGAGTCCGGCGGACTTGGCGTGCACCGGGTCGTGTGGACCGGTGGCCGGTATGTCCACATGTCAGCGACGCCGGACGGCTACCGCGACCGCATCTGGATCGTGCTGGACCTGCGGGATCCGGCTGCACCGACCGAGATCGGCCGCTGGTGGTGGCCGGGCCAGCGCAGGGACGAGCCGCCGACGTGGCCGGCACGCGAGCGCTACGCGGCACACCACGCGCTGCTGGCCGGGAACCGCGCCTACCTCGGCTACGACGACGCAGGCATGGTCGTCCTGGACACCACGGACCTGGCCGGCCCGACCATGCTGAGCCGCCTGGACTGGGGCGGCGGCGCGACCCACACCTGCCTGC
>DASXYT010000425.1:0-4207 GCA_036502345.1 Pseudonocardiaceae bacterium
CTCCTCCTCCGCCGCCACCTCCGCCGCCGGCCGCGGCACCACCGCCGCCCGCGAGGCCACCGCCGCCGCCGCCACCTGCCGCGAGGCCACCGCCGCCGCCAGGGCCGCCGCCACTCGCCGAGGCCGTGCCCACCAAGATCACAGCCGCGCTCGTACCGGCGATGATGGCCATGACGGCCACCATGCCCAGTTTCCGTCGGAGCTTCATACTTTTCCTACCTTCGCCTGTCTCATCGCCGTCGCAGTGGCGTGATGCGCGGGTGCCGGCATCTTGGACCGCGCGTGTTCGGCCGGTCCACAGCCGTTCGATCGCGGCGCCGACGATGTCATGCGTGCAGCGTGCCGATCGGAGAGCGCAGGCAGGTAGTGGACATTGGTACTAGACCGTGCCGCACCGCCGTCGGCCTATTGAATCGCCGAACGGTCGGCAGCGGCCTTCCGAGCGTCGTGCCACCGAGTTCACCACCTGATCCGGGGGGAGACGCGCAGTTCCCGCGATCGCACCAGCCCTCTCTGTCGATGGCCGATACCCCCAATATTGGGTGGTACCAAGGTCCAATAGACGACACCACGTGCAGGTTCGCGCTGAGATCTCCGCTGGGCCACGACGCGCTGTGGGCTGGCAATTGTTTCATTTGGCCGAGTGCTCAATGCCGGTTCGAGATTGTCGGTTGCCCGCTGACAGCCGGTAGGCTGCACAGCCACAGTGATCGCATAGTGGCGGAGGAAACGGCGATGACGCAGGTCCGTGGCTCGCAGCCCGAATACGGTCGCAGATCACTGGACCTGGGCAAGCCCAATTCGGCACGGATATACGACTGCATGCTCGGTGGTGGACACAGCACCGCACTCGATCGGAAGCTGGTGGACCGCCTTCGTGTGACGGCGCCCCGTTGGGTGGCAGGGGCGAGCCGGAACCGGGAGTTTCTCGGCATCGCCGTGCGCCACATGCTCGGCCAGGGCATCCGGCAGTTCCTCGACCTGGGCTCCGGCATTCCCACCGTCGGCAATGTGCACGAGATCGCACAGGAGACCGATCCCGCCGTGTGCGTGGTGTACGTGGATTACGAGGCGATCGCCTACCACGCCTCCCGGTCGATGCTGGCGCGTAATCCCAATGCCACGATCCTGCATGCCGATCTGCGTGACCCGATGGCCGTTCTCAACCATCCGGAAACCCTGGAGTTGATCGACTTCAATCAGCCGGTCGGGCTGCTGCTGATCGGTGTGCTGCTGTTCATCCCCGATTCCGACCGGCCTCACGACATCATCCGGACCTATCTCGAACATTTGGCGTCGGGCAGTTACCTGGCCGTTTCGCAGGTCACCACAGAAGGACTCGAACCGGATCACGCAGCGGAACTCGACAGGGTCGTGGCCGCCTATCAGTCCGCCGACGAGCAGATCACACTGCGCGACCGGTCCGAACTGCTGCCCTGGTTCGACGGAACCGACCTGGTCGAGCCCGGAATCGCGCGGTTGCTCGACTGGCGTGACCACGACAGCCCGCTGGCGGAGCACGAACACGCCGCCGCCCTGCAGGCATACGCTGGCATCGGCCGCATCCAATGATCAGCGGCCTGGTGAGCCGGTTCGTGTCGCTGGGGCCACAGGTGGCCCGTTCCTCGCCACCCATTTCGTCACAGCGACCAAGGACGCTTGATCTCTCATGTCTCGCGCGGTGCCCGCTTGGGCGGCCGCCAGTGGCTGAGCACCTGCTCGATCTGTTCGGGAGCCGCCATGCGGCCCGGCAGCGGAGTGGGCTCGCCGCCCGCTCGGCCCGATGCGGCGCTGCGCTCGTTGGGCGAGGTCGGTGGCGCGGCTGCTGCCGAGCATGAGTTCCTTCAGGCCCTGGTCGCCGGCCTGGAGTTCCAGGTTGCCCTCGAGGAAGTGGCGCAGGCCCTGCCAGGGGTCGTCGAGCCGCCGGGCGGCGTCGACGAGGGCGACGATCTGGTCGACGCGTTCGTCGAACAGTTCCTCGATGAGCTTCTGCTTGTCCGGGAAGCGCCGGTAGACGGTCCCGACGCCGACGTCGGCGGCGCGGGCGATGTCGTCGTGGCTGATGTCGAGACCGACCTGGGCGACCAGTTCGCGGGCGGCGTCGTGGAAGTGGAGAACCCCTCTCCAGTTGTCTCGAAGGCAGGAGCAGCCCGATGAACCGCACCGATGTGCAGACAACCAGGTCGACGTCCTGGGTGGTGCTCGCGGTCCTCGCCGCGATCGTGGTCTCGATCGCCGTGAACACCGGCATCGCCTTAGCGACGAAATCGCTGGATGCGGGCGGAACGCAGATCGGCCTGATGCCCGTGGCCTACGGTCCCGCCACCGCGCTGGGGATCGTCGTCGCGACGATCGGCTGGGCGACCGTACGGCGTCGCGGTGCCCGCCCCGCCGCCCTGTTGCGCCTGCTCGTGCCGGTCGTGCTGGTGGTGTCGTTCGTTCCCGGCGTCATCCTGATCGTCGTGGGGCACAGCGCGCTCAACGTCGTCGGCCTGTGGGTCATGCACCTGGTCGTCACGGCTGTCACCGTCACCATGCTGAGCCGCGCGCTTCCGGTGGCGGACACGAATGCCGGCGTCGCGAACAGCTACGCCTGACGTGCCGACTAGTTGTACTGCCCCGTGAGGTTGGCCGTGGGCGCCGGCACGACGGTGACCGTCTCGCACGGCGCCCTGCTGCTCACCGGCGTCCGCCGTGGCGACTCGGACACCGGCATCCAACTCGTCTGCCGGCTGCACTGATCTCAGCTTCTGGCGGCCGGCAGCGAGCGCGGTAGGCCGAACGACGGGAGCACGCTGTTCTCGAAGCGGGTCATCGCGCTGATCCGGTCGCCTGCCAGGGCGATGACGTACACGCCGGTGCCGTGGCGGATGCCGGTGGCGGCGCTCAGGTACGCCCCGAACGCGGGTTGGCCGTTGGCTCGGGTCGGCACCAGGTCGAACCTGCGGCCCGCGCCGAACAGGTGGGCGCAGAAGGCGGCCACGACGTCCCTGCCCAGGTATTCCAGGGGTAGCGGCGGCATCGACATGAAGACGTCGTCGGTCAGCAGGGCCACCAGTGCGTCGATGTCAGCGGACTCCCACGCCCGCACGAAGTTCGCCACGATCGCGTTCTCGGCCGGGGAGCCAGGGGCCGGTGGTGGTTCGGCGATCGTCGCCCTGTGGCGTTCCAGGCCGGCGCGGGCCCGCTTGAGTGCGCTCTTGACCGACTCGACGGTCGTGTCCAGCATGCCGGCCACCTCGGTGGCGTGGAAGCCGAGGACGTCGCGCAGGATGAGGACGGCCAGTTGGCGTGGCGGCAGCACCTGGAGCGCGGTCACGAAGGCCAGCGAGATGGATTCGGCCTGCTCGTAGCGGGCCTCCGGGCCGAGCGGCACGGAGATCGCACCCTCGATGAGGGCGTCGGGATACGGCTCCAGCCAGACGACCTCGCCGAGTTGGGTCGGCTCCGGCGGCTGCACCCCCGGGATGTCCCACTCCTTGGCCGGGCGGCGGCTGGCCGAGCGCAGAGTGCTCAGGCACCGGTTGGTGGCGATCCGGTAGAGCCAGGTGCGCAGCGAGGCTCGGCCGTCGAACCCGGCAAGGCCCCGCCACGCGGCCAACATGGTGTCCTGCAGTGCATCCTCCGCGTCCTGGAACGACCCGAGCATCCGGTAGCAGTGCACCTGCAGCTCCCGGCGGTGCGGCTCGGTCAGCGCCCGGAACGCCTCGCCGTCCCCGGCCCGCGCCCTCGTGAGCAGATCGCTCGTCACCACCGCCACCTCTCTCGCGTCTCCATCCTGTACGGACGCCGGCCGATGCGCGAAGGGGGCGGTCGGCGGGCGCCTCTTCTTCCGACGTCACGGCGTCTTGATCAGTGGCAGCAACGCCGACGAAGGAGACGGACATGGGCAAGATCGTGATCAGTGAGAACGTGTCGCTCGACGGAGTCATCCAGGACCCCGTCGGTGAACAGGGGTTCCGGTTCGCGGGCTGGTTCGACCGGCTGAGCGGCAAGGACCGTGAGGCGTGGGCCAAGGTCGAGTTCGAGGAGGCGCTGGGCACCGACGCGCTGCTGCTGGGCCGGCGGACCTACGAGTGGTTCGTCGCGCTGGGCTGGCCGTCCCGCACCGGCCCGTGGGCGGACAGGTTGAGCAGCCTGTCCAAGTACATCGTGTCCTCGGCACTGGCGGATCTCCAGTGGCCCAACTCGACGGTCCTGCGCGGCG
>DASXYT010000426.1:0-4010 GCA_036502345.1 Pseudonocardiaceae bacterium
CGTTGGGGTGGGCAGGGCACGCGTCTGGCGTCGACGACCGGGCGGATCCACCGGGAGCCGGGAGTGCCCGCGGAGCAGCCGGGTCGGTGAGGGGTTCCGCGTTTGCGGATCAATTGGCGTCAACCCACCGCACCTGCGGTGGCCTGCGCGAATGCCACGTGATCGGACTTGTGAGCCGCTTCACGAAAGAGCAGGGTTGGGCCTGTTCCGGCATAGGAGGTCCCATGCGCATCACCGTCACCGTCGACGGAACCACCTACACCGACGATGTCGAACCCCGCCTCCTGCTGGTGCACTACCTGCGCGAGCGGCTGGGCAAGGTCGGCACGGTGATCGGGTGTGACACCAGCAACTGCGGCGCGTGCACCGTGCATCTCAACGGCCACAGCGTGAAGTCCTGTTCGGTGCTCGCCGTCCAGGTTGACGGCGCCGAGGTCACCACGATCGAGGGCATCGCTCGTGACGGCCAACTGCACCCGGTGCAGCAGGCGTTCCACGACAACCACGCTCTGCAGTGCGGGTTCTGCACGCCAGGCATGATCATGCAGTCGATCGACCTGCTCGCCGACGATCCTGATCCGGACGAGCAACAGATCCGGCACGGCCTGGAGGGCAACCTCTGCCGCTGCACCGGCTACCAGAACATCGTCAGCGCGATCCGTCAGGCAGCCGACACCCTGGGGGCGAAGCAGTGACGGCCACGCTGCCGGGGCAGGAGATCGGCAAGTCCAGGCTGCGCAAGGAGGACGACCGGCTGATCACCGGCCGCACCCGCTGGACCGACAACATGACGCTGAACGGCATGCTGCACATGGCGATCCTGCGCAGTCCCGTCGCGCACGCCACGATCACCAACATCGACACGTCGGCCGCGAAGGCGATGCCCGGCGTGGTGGCCGTCTACACCGGCGCCGACTTCGCCGACGAGCAGGGCAGCCTGCCGTGCGCGTGGCCGATCACCCCGGACATGAAGTCGCCACCGGCTCCGTCGCTGGCCGTGGACCGGGTGAACTTCGCCGGTGAGGCCGTGGCCGTCATCGTGGCCCGGACCGCGTACGAGGCGGCCGACGCCGTGAACGCGGTGGACGTCGACTACTCGGATCTGCCCGTGGTGCTGGACATGCGGGCCGCGATCGCCGACGGCGCCGATCTGGTGCACCCGGATCTGGGCACGAACTCGTCGGCCACCTGGATCTTCGACTCCGGTGAGGCAGGCACCGGCGGTGACGTCGAGCAGGCCATCGCCGACGCCGAGGTGGTCGTCGAGCGCACGTTCCGCCAGCAGCGCCTGGTGCCTGCGTTCATGGAGCCACGGTCCACCGTCGTCGACCCGACCGGCGCGCAGTTCACCATGTGGTCGGCCACCCAGATCCCGCACATCCTGCGGCTGATGCTCGCGCTGACGCTGGGCGTGCCGGAGCACAAGGTCCGCGTCATCGCGCCCGACGTGGGTGGCGGTTTCGGCGGCAAGCTCCAGGTCACGCCCGAGGAGATCCTGACGTTCCTGGTGGCGCGGCGGCTGGCCAAGCCGGTGAAGTACACCGAGTCGCGCAGCGAGAGCGTGCAGGCGGCGCACCACGGCCGGGACCAGATCCAGAAGCTCACGCTGACCGCCCGCAAGGACGGCACGGTCACCGGGCTGAAGGTCGAACTGCTCGCCGACATGGGTGCCTACCTGCGACTGGTGACGCCGGGCGTGCCGATCCTGGGCGCGTTCATGTTCAACGCGATCTACAAGTTCCCCGCGTACCGGTTCGTGTGCACCAACGTGTTCACCAACAAGGTCCCCACCGACGCCTACCGGGGCGCCGGCCGGCCGGAGGCCACGTTCGCCATCGAGCGGATGATGGACGAACTGGCCGCCGAACTCGGTGTCGACCCGATGGCGGTGCGCAGGCAGAACTGGATCACGCACGACGAGTTCCCGTTCACCACGGTCTGCGGCCTCACCTACGACACCGGCAACTACGAGGCGGCCACCGACAAGGCCACCGAACTGTTCGACTACGACGGTCTACGCGCCGAGCAGGCCAAGCGCAGGGCGGACAACGACCCGGTGCAACTGGGCATCGGCATCTCCACGTTCACCGAGATGTGCGGGCTGGCACCGTCCCGGGTGCTCGGCTCGCTCAGCTATGGCGCTGGCGGCTGGGAACACGCGGCCATCCGGATGCTGCCCTCGGGCAAGGTGGAGGTGGTCACCGGTTCGTCGGCGCACGGCCAGGGCCACGAAACGGCCTGGAGCCAGGTGGTCGCGGACCAACTCGGCGTGCCGTTCGACGACATCGAGGTCATCCACGGCGACACCATGTCCTCGCCGAAGGGCCTGGACACCTACGGGTCGCGATCGCTCACCGTAGGCGCCATCGCCGTGGTCAAGGCGGCCGGCAAGGTGATCGAGAAGGCCCGGCCGATCGCGGCGCACCTGCTGGAGTGCTCCGAGGACGACCTGGAGTTCGCGGACGGCAAGTTCACCGTGCGCGGCACCGAGTCGGCCACCAGCATCCAGGACATCGCGCTCGCGGTGTTCGCGGCGCACAACCTGCCCGACGGCGTCGAACCGTCGCTGGACTCGGAAGCCACCTACGACCCGGACAACTTCTCGTTCCCGCACGGCACGCACCTGTGCGCCGCCGAGGTGGACACCGAGACGGGCGCGGTCAAGCTGCGGTCCTACGTCTGCGTCGACGACATCGGCGTCGCGGTGAACCCGCTGATCGTGGAGGGCCAGGTGCACGGCGGTCTGGCGCAGGGCATCTCGCAGGCACTGTACGAGGAGGCCATCCACGACGAGGCCGGCACGCTGACCACGGCCACGTTCGCGGACTACCTGTTGCCGTCCGCGGTGGATCTGCCGTTCTTCACCACCGACCGGACGGAGACGCCGTCGACGTCGAACCCGTTGGGCGTCAAGGGAGTCGGCGAAGCCGGCACCATCGCGTCGACGCCTGCCGTGGTCAACGCCATTGTGGACGCGGTGCGGCACCTCGGCGTCGACGACGTGGAGATGCCGTGCACGCCGATGCGGGTGTGGCGGGCGATCCACGGTGGCGCGACCGACACCGACGTGTCGACAGCCGCTGCGGGCGGCGGCCTCGGTTCCATCGACTCGACTCCCGGGGGTGGCCAGTGATTCCGGCCGAATTCGACTACGTCGCGCCGTCCACAGTGGAGGACGCGGTGCGTGCCATTGCCGAGGCTGGCGAGGACGGCAAGGTACTGGGCGGCGGGCAGAGCCTGTTGCCGGTGCTCCGGCTGCGGCTGGCCGGGCCGTCCCGGCTGGTGGACCTGGGCAAGATCGCCGAACTGCGCGGCATCCGCGAGGACGGCGACGCCATCGTGATCGGCGCCATGACCACGCACTACGACGTGCAGCGCGACCCACTGGTGCGCGAACACGCCACGCTGCTCGCCGTGGCCACGGACACGGTGGCCGACCCGCAGATCCGGCACCGGGGCACGTTCGGTGGCGCGCTGGCGCACGCCGACCCGGCCGGTGACCTGCTGGCGCCGGCACTCGCGCTGGACGCCGAGTTCGTCATCGCGGGCCCGAACGGCAGGCGCACGGTCGGTGCCGCCGACTTCTTCGTGGACTTCTTCACCACGGCACTGGCCCCGGACGAGATCCTGGTCGAGGTGCGAGTGCCGAAGTACACAGGTTGGGGCGCCCACTACGAGAAGTTCAACCGGGTCGCGCAGGCCTGGTCCATCGTGGCCGTCGCGGCGGCGGTCCGGGTGGAGGACGGCACGTTCGCCGAGGCCAGGGTCGGGTTGACCAACATGGCGGCCACCCCGGTCCGGGCCAGTTCGGTGGAACAGGCGCTGATCGGGCAGCCCGCCACGGCCGACTCGATCAGGGCGGCGGCCGCACACGCCGCCGAGGGCACACATCCGGGCAGCGACGCCAACTCGGATGCCGAGTTCCGTCGGCATCTGGCCACCGTGCTGACCTCGCGGGCAGTGTTGGCGGCGGTAGGCTGAGACATATGGCATGCCGTGCGCGCGGAGTT
>DASXYT010000427.1:0-12714 GCA_036502345.1 Pseudonocardiaceae bacterium
CGAACTGGCTGCCAGGATGGAGCTGGTTTCCAAGCAGGCTGTCCAGATCCAGAGCAGCGCCAAGAGCTTCGCGGCAGCGGCAGGCAAAGGGTTCCACATCGACCCCACCGCTGCCGCCACTTTGATCAACTCGTGCCGCACGTCGCTCGACGAGCTCAACGCGCTCGGGATCCAGACGCAGGAGCTGCAGCAGGCGCCACAGCTCGGTCAGACCCCTGGTGCGCAGGTCATCTCGCCGTTCACGCACAACGTCGCGATGGATCCCCAGGGCATCATGCCTGCCATCCAGAACCTGACGAAGACACTGCAGGACATGATCCAGGCCTACCAGAAGGCCAGCACCAACTACGCCGAGACCGAAGCGCTCGTCCAGCAGTCCATGCAGGCGAAGACCGGCGAGCTGGCGTAGCGGAACCGCAACCCGAGCCATTGCGTCCTACACCCGTGTCGAGGAGTGTCGTGAACCGTCGTCTTGCCATCCTCCCGCTGGTCGCGATGGCAGCGTTGGGCCTGGCCGCGTGCAGCAGCACCACGACGGGCCAGGGCACACCGGTCACGACCCCCGCGCAGGGCGGCACAGGTGGCAGCTCACCCTCCAGTAGCGGATCGAGTGGAGGCGGCAGTTCGGCGCTGGCTTCCGTGCAGCCGTGCAACCTGCTCAGCTCGGCGACGCTGAGTCAGTTCGGGCTGAGCAAGACACAGTCGATCACCATCCCCGCCGCGCGGCCGTGCGACTGGACCAAGCCGGTCGACATCAACGGCGCGAACGGCTACTCGGTGGAGATCGCCATCCGGGACAGTCAGGGCATCAAGGACATCAACACCGCAGGCAACACCGTTACCGAGGACAACGTCGGCAGCCACGACGGCCGTCTGGTCCAGGCAGACGCGGGCGGCGGCTGCATCGTGGTGATCGGCGTCGGTGACTCGTCCAGGGTGGACGTGTCGGTGGCCGGCACGGACACCAATCAGGCTTGCAGTGTGGCCAATCAGTTGGCGAAGGTGGTTGAGCCTCAGCTGCCTGCCGGGAGCTGAGCGGTAAGGGGAGGGCGAACACAATGCCACCGAACGGGAACGGTCATTCCGGTAATCACGCCGGCAACGTGGACCCGAGCAACCTGCCGCAGAACTTCACCTACGCAGGCCAGGTCAAGCAGCAGGCGATCCAGCAGGTCGAGGCGCAGTACCATCTGCAGCCCGGCGACACCGGCTTCGCCGCTGCCCTCGAGAAGGCCATCGCGAACGTCGAGGGCACGGTCCAGGCGGACCAGAAGATCAGCCAGCAGCAGACGACGCTGGCCTCTGACGTGGGCACCCGGGATGCGCCGGCCATCGGCGACAACAACTACATGAGCTACAGCCACGACGCGCTGTACAGCATGGTCAACACGAACCTGTCCGCCGACCAGGTCGGGCAGAGCGGCCAGTCGTGGAACAGCATCAGCAACGCCCTGGTCAACGTGAGCAAGACGCTGAGCACCGCGTCCCAGGCCACGGAGAGCTCCTGGACCGGTGACGCCGCCGACGCGGCCCGCAGCTTCCACACGGGTGTGGCCGGCTGGACCGGCAGCACCAGCGAGAGCGCCCAGCTGGCCTCGGACACCATGTTCAACCAGTCGCAGGCGGCCCAGTCCGTGCAGAGCTCCGTGCCCAAGCCGGTGCCCTACAGCTTCACCAACGAGCTGAGCGACTTCTTCAGCGCGCCCAACCCGGCCGCCGGGATGAACACGATCAACACGAAGCTGGCCGCGCAGCAGGCCGCCCACCAGGAGGCGGCCACCGCGGTGCAGAGCTACGACACCACACTCAGCTCGTCGGCCAGCAAGATGCCGGTGATGGCGCCGCCCCCGACCTTCAATCCGAACTCGAAGGGCGCCGCAGGCGGAGCGGGTGGCGCAGGCGGTGCCGGTGGCGGTGGTGCTGGCGGAGCCGGCGGCGTGCCGACGTTCCCCGGTGGTGCTGGCGGTGCCGGTGGTGGCGCCGCGGGTGGTGCCGGCGGCGGTGGCGCTGGTGGCGGCGGCGCGAGCCTGCCGCCCACGTTCCCCGGGGGTGGGGGCGGTGGCGGCGCTGGTGGTGGCGGCGCAGGCGGGATCGGCGGCGTCGGTGTCGGCGGTGGCGGCGGCGCGGGGGGCGGCGCTGGTGGCGCGGGCGGGTTCGGCGGACTGCCCGGTCCCGGCACGTCGACCGATCCGTCGTCGACGGGTGGCGGCTTCGGCTCCGGTGGCCTGCCCGGCACGCTCACTCCCGGTATGCCCGGCTACGTGGGCACCGGTGCCGGTGGCATCGGTGCGGGTGGCGCAGGCGCGGGCGGTGCGGGTGGCATGGGCGGCGGCTTCACCGGGATGCCGGTCGGCGGATTCGGCGGCAGCGGCGGATTCGGTGGTGACAGCGCAGCCGGTGGTGGCGCCTTCCGCGGTTCGGCTGCCGGTGGCATGGGCGGCGGGTCCGGTTTCGGCGGCTCGGGCGCTGGTGGCGAGGGCGGCGGTGCCGGCGGCTCGGGCAGTGGGTTCGGCGGTGGTGGCCGGTCCAGTTTCGGGCCCGGTGGCGCCGGTGCCGGTGGCGACTCGAGCAGTTCGGCTGGTGGCGCGCGGAGCGCGGCCGGTGCCGCTGCGGCCGAGGAGTCGGCGATGGGCAGGGGCATCGCGGGCGCCCGGGGTGGCGCGGGCGAGGCGGGTGCCGGCGGGGGCGGCATGGGTGCCGGCCGTGGCCAGCGCGGCAAGGAGGACGAGGAGCACAAGCGCGCCTCGTTCCTGGTCGAAGCCGACCCGGACTCGATCTTCGGCACCGACGAGCGAACCGCTCCGCCGGTTATTGGCGGCTGACGACCCGAAGGGTCGTCAGAGTGAATTCCGGGCAGGCCAACATGCTGGGCGGCGAAGCCAGTAGCCCGGTACGTCCAAGCCGTTAACCAGCTTCGAGCAGCTTCACGATGTTGTCCGGCGGGCCCGGGCGGGCGAACAACCAGCCCTGGCCTGAGTCGCAGCCGATCCTGCGCAGTCGCTCCGCCTGGGCCGGCGTCTCCACGCCCTCGGCCGTCACCGTCAGGCCCAGCGCGTGGGCGAGCGTGACCAGCGTGGCCACGATCTGGGCGTCCACCGGGTCGGTGCGGTCGGCCGACCGGAGCCCCTCGACGAACGAGCCCGCGATCTTGAGTTCCTGCACCGGCAGGTGCCGCAGGTAGGCCAGGTTCGAGTAGCCGGTGCCGAAGTCGTCGATGGCGATCCGGACACCCATGTCGGACAGCGTCCGTAGCGCCTCCAGCGGCTCGTCCGCCGTGCTCATGATCGCGCTCTCGGTCAGTTCCAGCTGCAACTGCGTCGGCGGCAGCCCGGTCTCCTCGAGCACGGCCCGCACATCCGCCACCAGGTTGGGTTCCCTGGACTGCCGGACCGCCAGGTTCACGCTGATGAACGGGGCGTCCGCGCCGAACCGGTCCAGCCAGCCCTTCGCCTGCACACACGCCGACCGCAGCACCCACCTGCCCAGCGGCACGATCAGGCCGGTCTCCTCGGCCAGGTCGATGAACCGGTCCGGGCCGAGCCTGCCCAGTTCCGGATGCTGCCAGCGGACCAGCGCCTCGACGCCCACGGTCCGCTCGTCGCCGAGCCGGACCAGCGGCTGGTAGTCGACGTAGAACTCCTCGCGGTCCATCGCCGCCGGAAGCGCGGCGGACAGCGTGAACCGGCCGACCTCGTGCGCGTTGCGCTCCGGGTCGTACACCCGCCAGCGGCCCTTGCCGTCGGCCTTGGCCCAGTACTGGGTGATGTCGGCGTCCCGGACCAGGTCGGCCGACGTCGTGCTGGCCACCGGCCGCTCGACGACGCCGATGCTGGCCGTGACCGTCAGTTCGTGGCCGCCGATGCGCACCGGCCGCTGCAGCGCGCCGAGCACGGTCTCCGCGATGGCGACGACGTCCTCGGTGCCCGTGGTTCCTTCAGCCAGCACGACGAACTCGTCGCCGCCCATCCTGGCGATCAGCCTGCCGGAGCCCGCGATGGCCTCGTCCAGCCTGCGCGCCACGGACACCAGCAGCCGGTCGCCGACCGCGTGGCCGAGGCTGTCGTTGATCACCTTGAACCCGTCCAGGTCCAGGTAGCACATGCCGACCCTGGCCGGTCCCTGCTCGCCGCCGGCGAACACGTTCGTCAGCCGCTCCAGGAACAGCGACCTGTTCGGCAGCCCGGTCAGCGGATCGTGCGTGGCCTGGTAGCGCAACCGCTCCTGCAGTGCGTGCCGCTCGGTGACGTCCTCCATCACGGCGACCGCGAACAGTGGCTGGCCCGCGTCGTCGCGCACCAGTGAGCAGGTGATGTGCGCCCACACCCAGCCGCCGTCCGGCCGGCACAGCCGCTTCTCCACCCGGTAGTGGTCCAGCTCGCCGAGCACCACCCGCTCGAACGAGTCCCACAGGCCACCGGCCAGGTCCTCGGGGTGGATGTAGTTGCGCACGTTGCTGGTCAGCGCCTCGGGCCGGGTGGTGCCGGTCATCCGCAGCAGCGCCGTGTTGGCCTCGATCACCTTGCCGGTCACGTCGGTGATGCCGATGCCGATCGCCGCGTCGGTGAACATCGCGCGGAACTTGGCCTCGCTGGCCCGCAGCGCGGCCTCGGCCTCGTCCCTGGCGTCCAGCACCGCGCCCCGGATGGCCTCCTGCTCGGTGAGCGTCCGCTCGCGCAGCGCCTGCGCGTACCCGGCGGCCAGCGCGCCCTGCACCCTGGCCACCCTGCCGAGCAGCCGCCCGTCGCCGACCAGGCCGAGCTCGTCCAGCAGCCGTTCGCCGACGATCTGGACGGAGGTCTCGATGGTGCCGGTGCCGGTGAAGTGGCCTGCGACCAGCCGGGCACCGGCGTCCCTGGCCAGGTCGGGCGAGAACGGCTCGTCCAGCAGCGCGCCGGCCAGCTGACCGGTCAGTTCGACGAGCAGGTCGACGATCTCTTCCCGGCTCATCGGCACATAGCTGGTGCCGGCGATGGCCGACGCCCACGAGCGGGCGAACGCACGCGCCGCAGGCAGTGCCTGGGCGCCGGGGGTCAGGGGCGCGGTCTCGTCGTCGATGCGGCGGGGGGCCGATCGGGTCATGGTCGACCGCTCAGGGCCGAGCGCCACTCACCCGAAAGCTTGGCCGGGCCTGTCACCGCGTCGCCCCTCTCGACTGCTCACGTCGCCTAGGCGAGCATACGTCCGACCGAGTGAACCGCCTAAGCCACTCCAGAGGAAATCCCAGTTGGGCGCACACAACGCGCTCAGGGATCACCCGACCGTGTTACTAGTTCGCCGGTTTCGGCCTCGATCCCGCCCCATGTGCGAACGACGCGGCCTCGGTACCGCGCACCGGACCGGCCTGCGTGCCGAGCAGTACCAACGCCCGCTTCAGGTCGTCCACCAGCATGTCCGCCATGTCGTGGGTGAACCCGTTGCGCACCACGACGCGCAGCGCCGCCAGATCGGTCCGGTTCGCGGGAAACGTGTACGCGGGCACCAGCCAGCCGGTCTCCCGCAGCACGGCGGACACGTCGAACACCGAGTACGACGTCACATCACTGGCCAGGGTGAACGCGAACACCGGCAGTTGGCTGCCGTCGGTGATCAGCCGGTACGGGCCGATCTCGGCGATCTGGCCGGACAGCCGGGTGGCCACGTCCCTGCACGTCCACTGCACCCGCTGGTAGCCGTCGAAGCCCAGCCGCACGAAGTTGTAGTACTGCGCTGCCACCTGACCGCCCGGCCGGGAGAAGTTCAACGCGAACGTCGGCATGTTGCCGCCCAGGTAGTTGACCCGGAACACCAACTCCTCGGGCAGTGCTTCGCTGTCCCGCCACACGATCCAGCCGACACCGGGGTACACCAGCCCGAACTTGTGCCCGGACGTGTTGATCGAGGCCACCCTGGGCAGCTGGAAGTCCCACACCAGGTCGGGGTCGCAGAACGGCGCGATCATGCCACCGGAGGCACCGTCCACATGCACGGGAATGTGGTTGCCGGTCCGCTCCTCGTACTCGTCCAGTGCCGCACAGATGTCCGCGACCGGCTCGTAGCCACCGTCGAACGTGGAGCCGAGGATCGCGACGACGCCGATGGTGTTCTCGTCGCAGAGCCGGACGGCCTCCTCGGCGGAGAGCAGGAACCGGTCGCCGTCCATCGGCACCAGCCTCGGCTCGACGTCCCAGTAGTTGGCGAACTTGTCCCAGCAGATCTGGACGTTGATGCCCATCACGATGTTCGGCCGGTCAACGGATTTGCCGGCCGCCAGCCTGCGGTGCCGCCAGCGGCGCTTCATCGCCAATCCGGCGAGCATGCAGGCTTCACTCGATCCGGTGGTTGAACAGCCGACCGCCGCGGCACCGTTGGGCGCGTGCCACAACTGGGCGAGCATCCGGACGCAGCGCGCCTCGAGTTCCGCCGTACGCGGGTACTCGTCCTTGTCGATCATGTTCTTGTCGAACGTCTCGGTCATCAGGTCGACGGCCTGTTTCTCCATCCACGTCGTCACGAACGTGGCCAGGTTGAGCCTGGAGTTGCCGTCCAGCATCAGTTCGTCGTGCACGATCTGGTAGGCGATGTCGGGGTCGATCCCGCGGGCCGGGAAGGTGTCCTTCGGAATTCGGACCGGTTCCCTGGTGAAGAGGGGATTCACGGCCACTTCCGGGCTCGTCGGTACGTGCCTGTGCTGCGCCGACGGGTGTTCCAGTGGCATGGCCCGACACTATCGGCCACCGCCCCACGCCGCGCCGCGCCCGCATTCGGTCGAGATGCGCGTTCACCCGACCAGCGGCACCCTGTAGACCGAACAGTGGAAGATCGTTCACACGGACGTCAGGGGATTGCCGTGGTCGGCGCGAAGAACTGTGCACTCGTGGCGCTCGTCGCCTGTCTGCCCGTCACGCTGTTGGCGACGCCGGCCACGGCCGCGCCCGCCGAACCCACCATCACCCATCCGCAGGACGACTGGGCCGGTTCGCAGATCGCCATCCATGAGGGGGACACCAGCGCGAAGGCCATCCAGGCCGATGTCGTCCCGGCGCAACCGGCGGCCAGCGGGCCGCACCTGGCCGGCCTGGACGTGAGCAGCCACCAGGGCAACGTGAACTGGGCCAGTGCCGCCGCCAACCACGGCGTGTTCGGCTACATCAAGGCGACCGAGGGCTCCACCTACGTCAACCCGTACTTCAAGCAGCAGTACGACGGCAGCTACACGGCAGGCCTGATCAGGGGTGCGTACCACTTCGCGACACCGAATACGTCCGGCGGCGCCAACCAGGCGAACTGGTTCGTCAGCCACGGCGGCGGCTGGTCGGCCGACGGCAGGACACTGCCGCCCGCGCTGGACCTGGAGTACAACCCGTACGGCGCGTCCTGCTACGGCCTGAGCGCCGCCACCCTGGTGGCGTGGGTGCACGCGTTCGTCGACCAGGTGCACACCAGAACCGGCCGCTGGCCCACGATCTACACCAGCGCGTCCTGGTGGAAGCTGTGCATGGGCAACAACGCCGGGTTCGGCGCCGATCCACTGTGGATCGCGAGATACAACTCGACGCTCGGCGCGCTGCCACCCGGCTGGAACGCGTGGGCCATCTGGCAGTTCGCCGACGCCGGCAAGCTGCCCGGCGACCAGGACGAGTTCAACGGCACCCAGGACCAGTTGCGGGCGCTGGCCAAGGGTTGATCGGCCCAGAGTTGATCGGCCCAGAGTTGATCAATAGTGCAGGACGAACGTCTTGTTAACCATTGACCAACTGTCATGACATTTTGTTTGGCTTTCCGGGACACTGTCCGGCGAGGGCAAGCGGAAAACGGTCGCCAGCCAGGGTTGATAACGCGCGGTACCAGAGTGTCGTGCGTCGATTTCTGGTGCCCGGTGGCCGAATCGAGGGCACATCGAAAGGGTCAACATGAGGTTCACGGTTCGAGTGAAGCGCGGCGCGATCGGGGCGTTAGCCATCGGCACGTTCGTCGGCGCCATGCTCGTCGGCACTGTCGCTCCTGCATCGGCGACTGCCAACCCGTTCCACCAGACGCCTGGTCAGATCGCTGCGCAACGGTTGGTCACCCACCCGCAGCTGGACTGGATGGGCTCGACGATCAAGGCGCACGAGCCGCAGGCCGACGTGACGGTGACGCCACACGTCAGCGGCACGCTCGGGCTGGACGTGAGCAGCTTCCAGGGCGCCGTCAACTGGGCGACCGTGGCCGCGAACGGTGCCAAGTTCGCCTATATGAAGGCGACCGAGGGCACGTATTACCAGAACCCGGACTTCTCCCAGCAGTACAACGGCTCGTTCGGCAACGGCCTGATCCGCGGCGCCTATCACTTCGCGACACCGAACACCACGACAGGCGCGGTCCAGGCGGACTACTTCGTCGCGCACGGCGGCGGCTGGTCGGCCGACGGCAAGACGCTGCCCGGCCTGTTGGACATCGAGTACAACCCCTACGGCGCCGAGTGCTACGGGCTGAGTGCGGCCGGCATGGTCAACTGGATCCTGTCGTTCAGCAACGAGTACCACGCCAAGACGGGCCGCTTCCCGGTCATCTACACCACCACCGACTGGTGGAGCACGTGCACCGGCAGCCAGGGCGACTTCTCGTCGACGAATCCGCTGATGCTGGCCTGCTACTGCGCGTCTCCGGGCACAATGCCGTATCACTGGGCGCTCCAGACCATCTGGCAGTTCGCCGACTCCGGTACGTTCCCTGGTGACCAGGACCAGTTCAACGGCACAGTGGCCAGGCTCCAGGCGTTGGCCACCGGCTGAGCACGGCAAACGTGTCGCCGGTCCGCCCCGCCCGGTCACCGGGGTGGACCGGCATCGCCGGTCCGAGAGGTGACCTGATGAGCGCTCTTCCCTGGTTAGTCATCGGCTGGGTGTGCACGGTCGGCGGTGCCGCCGTGTTGGTCGCGGCCTGGCTGTCCGCGACAGGGCGCATCACTACCGACCCGGACCGGCAGCGGCCCCAGTCCGCGCTGACCGGCACGATCGTCCTCGCGTTCGGCGTGTTCTCGCTGGTCACCGGATTGTTGCTGAACAGCACCGGCACCACCGACTCGGACGCGTTACGCACCGGTGGCCTGGCCGCCGCCTCGGTGGTGGCGCTGTACGGGTTGTGGCTCAACGACCGCAGGCGCCGGGTGGACGAGGACCGGCGCACGCTGGACAACCAACGCAAGGAACTGGACGACCAGCGCTTCCGGTTGGAGGAGACCCGGCAGGAACTGGACCGGCAGCGGGCCGACGACGACCGGGGCAGGACAGCGGACGAACGGTTCGCCAGGTCGCTGGAACTGCTCGGGCACGACGCGGACCAGGTCCGGGTCGGCGCGCTGCATGCCCTGGCCGGTCTGGCCAGGAGCAGGCCGGAGTACACCCAGACCACGCTGGACATCCTGTGCGCCTACCTGCGCAGGCCCTACGACCACGGCAGTTACGCGGAACGCCGCAACGTCGAGCAGGAGGAGTGGAGCCGGGACGTCGAGGCGGACCGGGAACGCCAGGTGCGACTGGCCGCCCAGCGGCTGATCGTCGACCTGCTGCCCTCCACGTCCAACCCGGACGCCCCCAAGTACAACCTGGACCTGACCGGCGCGGCGCTGGAGTACTTCGACCTGTCGCACAAGATCGTCGGCACGTTCACCGCCCGGTCAGCGCACTTCTACGAGGCCGTCTCGTTCGAGGGCACCCGCTTCTACGGCCCGATCTGGCTGACCTGGGCGCACCTGTGGGGCGAGGCGTTCCGGGCGAACGAGATGGTGTGCCACGGCATCTCGTGGTGGACGAACTTCACCGCGAGCGGGCCCGTCGAGTTCGACCGGACCGAGTTCCGGGGCGAGACGAAGTTCGCCTACGCCACCTTCGCCGACCGGGTCTCGTTCCAGGGCTGCCGGTTCGGCACCACGGTCGACTTCCAGCACGCCGAGTTCCTCGGTGAACTCAGCTTCGCCAACACCGTCGGCCTGATCGGCAGGACGACCGGCATGCACGTGTCGCTGCTGCACGACGTGCGGCTGCCGACCGGTTGGAAGGTCGACAGTCGGGACAACCGCGAACCGGGCAGAGGTCTGGTCCGCGCCTAGTCGAAGAGGGCAGGCAGGGTGCCTTCCCAGGCCACCGACAGTTCGGCGAGCCCGAACGTGGCCACGTCGGCGATCTCCACCTCGTGCGAGTCGGCGTCCACGACACCGATCCGGGTGCACGGCACGCCACTCGCCTCGCACAATGCCGTGAACCGCGCCTCCTCGGCGGGCGGCACGGCGACCAGCGCCCGGCCCGCCGACTCGGCGAACAGCGCCACGAACGGGTCGGCGCCCGCGGGCAGCGCGATCCGGCAGCCGGTCTGACCGATCAGCGCGGCCTCCACCACCGCCTGCGCGAGGCCGCCCTCGGACAGGTCGTGCGCCGCCGACACCAGGCCGTCGCGGGAGGCCGTCGCCAGGACCTCGGCCAGCAGCCGCTCGGCGGCCAGGTCCACGGCGGGCGGTTCGCCGCCGAGGTGGTCGTGCACGACGTGGGCCCACTCGGAGCCGCCGAACTCGTCCCGGGTTGTGCCGAGCAGCAGCAGCGCATCGCCGTTCGCCGCGCCGAGGCCGGTCGGGATACGCCGGGCGACGTCGTCGATCACGCCGAGCACACCGACCAGCGGGGTCGGCAGGATCGCGGTGCCGCCGGTCTGGTTGTAGAAGCTGACATTGCCACCGATCACCGGGATGCCCAGCTCGCGGCACCCGTCGGCGAGCCCGTGCAGTGCCTCGCGGAACTGCCACATCACGCCGGGGTCCTCTGGCGAGCCGAAGTTCAGGCAGTCGGTCACCGCTGCCGGCACTGCCCCGGTCACCGCGACGTTCCGGTACGCCTCGGCCAGCGCCAACTGCGCTCCCCGGTACGGGTCGAGTGCGACGTAGCGGGAGTTGCAGTCGGTGGACACGGCAACGCCTCGGCCGGTCTGCTCGTCCACCCGGATCATCCCCGAGTCGGCGGGCTGCGCCAGCACGGTGCCGCCGCGCACGTACCTGTCGTACTGCTGGGTGACCCACCGCCGGGACGACAGGTTCGGCGACGCGAGCATGCGCAGCACGGTGGCCCGCAGGTCCTCCGCGCCTGCCGGCCTGGCCAGCCGGTCGGGGGCGTCCGCGACCAGGGCGTCCTGAGTGGTCGGGCGCTCCACCGGCCGCTGGTAGACCGGGCCCTCGTGGGCCACGGTGCGCGGCGGCACCTCGACCACGGTCTCGCCGTGCCAGGTGATCACCAGGTGGTCCCCGTCGGTGACCTCGCCGATCTCGGTGGCGATGACGTCCCAGCGCCGGCAGACGGCGAGGAAGTCCTCGACGTCGGCAGGCGCGACGACCGCCATCATGCGTTCCTGGGATTCGCTGGACAGGATCTCGGCGGGCGTCATTCCCTTGGCCCGCAACGGAACCCGGTCCAGGTCGACGTGCATACCGCCGTCCCCCGCGCTGGCCAGCTCACTGGTCGCGCAGGACAGCCCGGCGCCGCCGAGGTCCTGGATGCCGACCACGAGACCGGCCGCGAACAGCTCGAGGCAGCACTCGATCAGCACCTTCTCGGTGAACGGGTCGCCGACCTGCACGCTGGGCAGCTTCTTCCGGCCACCTCCGTCACCGGCGAACGTGTCGGACGCCAGCACGGACACACCGCCGATGCCGTCCAGACCGGTCCGCGCACCGAACAGGATGATCTTGTTGCCGGTGCCGGACGCGAACGCCAGGTGCAGGTCCTCGACCCGCATCGCACCGACACACAGCGCGTTGACCAGCGGGTTGCCCGCGTAGGTCTTGTCGAACACCACCTCGCCGCCGATGTTCGGCAGGCCGAGACAGTTGCCGTAGCCGCCGACGCCCGCCACCACACCGGGCAGCACCCTGCGGGTGTCCGGCGCGTCGGCGGGTCCGAACCGGATGGAGTCCTGCACGGCCAGCGGGCGGGCGCCCATCGCCATGATGTCGCGGACGATGCCACCGACGCCGGTCGCCGCGCCCTGGTAGGGCTCCACATAGGACGGATGGTTGTGGCTCTCCGCCTTGAACGTGATCGCCCAGCCGTCACCGATGTCGATGACGCCCGCGTTCTCGCCGATGCCGGCCAGCATCTTCGAGCGCATCTCGTCGGTGGTGGTCTCGCCGAAGTAGCGCAGGTGCACCTTGCTCGACTTGTAGGAGCAGTGCTCGCTCCACATCACCGAGTACATGGCCAGTTCGGCGTCGGTCGGCCTGCGGCCGAGGATGTCCTTGATCCTGGCGTACTCGTCGTCCTTGAGGCCGAGTTCGCGGTAGGGCTGGACGTGGTCGGGCGTTGCGATGGCGTGCTCGACGGTGTCGATGGTGTCGGTGGAGGTCATGCGGTCACCAGGTGGTCGAGTACGGACAGGAACATGCCGAGGCCGTCGTCGCTCGGCCCGGTCAGCGCGTCGGTGGCGTGCTCGGGGTGCGGCATCAGCCCGACGATGCGGCCGGTCGGGTCGGTGATGCCGGCGATGCCGGCCCGCGAGCCGTTCGGGTTGTCCAGGTAACGGAAGACCACCCTGCCCTCGCCGTTCAGTTCGTCCACAGTGGATTGATCTGCCACGTAGCAGCCGTCCATGTGCTTGATCGGCACCAGGATCTCCGCGGCCGGATCGAACCGGGACGTCCACGTTGTCGCGGCGTTCTCCACCCGCAGCCACTCGTCGCGGCACACGAAGTGCAGACTTTCGTTGCGGGTCAAC
>DASXYT010000428.1:0-22570 GCA_036502345.1 Pseudonocardiaceae bacterium
GAAACACCCGAAGAACGCTACACAGCGTGCCGCACGGTCTTATCGTAGGACGTCCGACTGTATGGCCGCAGACTATGGAGGGACCCATGCCGGCTGAGCGCATGCTGCCCACCTCAGAAGCAGAGGACCTGCTCAAGCTCGTGCGCGAGATCGCCACCGACGAACTCGCGCCGGTCGCCGCCGAGTACGAGGAGGCCGAGCGGTTCCCGCGCGAACAGTTCCGGCTGCTGGGGCGGAGTGGGCTGCTCGGCCTGCCCTACCCGGAACAGTGGGGCGGCGCCGGTCAGCCCTACGAGGTGTACCTCCAGGTCCTGGAGGAGTTGGCGGCCGTGTGGATGACCGTCGGCGTCGGGCTCTCCGTGCACACCATGTCCTGCTACCCGCTGTCCAAGTTCGCCACCGACGAGCAGCGCGACCGCCTGATGCCCGACCTGCTGGCCGGTGACCTGCTCGGCGCCTACGCCCTGTCCGAGGCCCATGCGGGCTCGGACGCCGCCGCGCTGTCCACCCGCGCGGAACGCGAGGGCGACGACTACGTCGTGACCGGCAGCAAGGCGTGGATCACGCACGGCGGGATCGCCGACTTCTACACGCTGATGGTCCGCACGTCCGACGACGGCGGCCGGGGCATCACGTGCCTGCTGGCCGACGCCGACACTCCCGGCATGACGGCTGACCGGCCGGAACACAAGATGGGCCTGACCGGCTCACCGACCACTCCGCTGCTGCTGGACAAGGCCAGGATCCCGGTGGACCGGCGGATGGGCGACGAGGGTCAGGGCCTGAAGATCGCCCTGGACGCGCTGAACTCCGGCCGGTTGGGCATCGCCGCGTGTGCTGTCGGGCTGGCGCAGGGCGCGCTGGACGAGGCCGTCCGGTACGCCAACCAGCGCACCCAGTTCGGCCGCGCGATCATCGAGTTCCAGGGCATGGAGTTCCTGCTGGCCGACATGGCGGCAGCGGTCGAGTCGTCACGGGCGACCTACCTGGAGGCGGCCCGGCGGCGCGATCGCGGGCTGCCGTTCCGCAGGCAGGCGTCCATCGCGAAGCTGATCGCCACCGACGCGGCGATGAAGGTGACCACGGACGCCGTGCAGGTGCTCGGCGGCGCCGGCTACACCAGGGACTTCCCCGTCGAGCGGTACATGCGGGAGGCGAAGGTGCCGCAGATCTTCGAGGGCACGAACCAGATTCAGCGGATGGTCATCGCGCGGGAGTTGCGCCAGACCTGAATCGTGCGTCAACAATGGTCCGGTGACTGAGATCTCGCACCGGACCGTGCCGGTCAACGGCCTGGACATGCACATCGCCGAGGCCGGCAGCGGCCCGCTCGTGGTGCTGCTGCACGGCTTTCCCGAGTCCTGGTACTCGTGGCGACACCAGCTGACCGCGCTGGCCGACGCCGGTTTCCACGCCGTGGCGCCGGATCAGCGTGGCTACGGCCGGACCGGCGGACCCGCCGACGTTGCCGAGTACACGATGTTGCACCTGGTCGGCGACGTGATCGGCCTGCTGGACGCGCTCGGCGAGCCGACGGCGGCCGTCGTCGGGCACGACTGGGGTGGCCCGGTGGCGTGGCACACGGCGTTGTGGCGGCCGGACCGGATCACCGCGGTGGCCGGCCTGAGCACGGCTTATCTGCCCAGGGGCAGTCGGCTGCCCACCGAGGGACTGCGGCTGACCAGGGGCGACGGCTTCTACATGCTGTACTTCCAGGAGCCCGGCGTCGCCGATGCGGAACTGGGCGCCGACCCGCGCCGCACCCTGCGGATGCTGCTGTACTCCGCGTCCGGCGACGCCCCGCTGGTCGACCCGGTCGCGCCCGAGGGCGGCGGTTTCCTGGACTTCTGCTCGGAGCCGGACACACTGCCGGCCTGGCTGACCGAAGCCGACCTGGACGCGTTCACCGAGGACTACGCGAAGACCGGCTTCACCGGTGGCCTGAACTGGTACCGCAACCTGGACCGGACGTGGGAGCTGACGGCGGCCTGGAGCCGGGCCAAGGTCACCCAGCCCGCGCTGTACCTGGCAGGCGAACAGGACCTGGTGGTCAACGCGCCCGGCTTCCGGCAGTACCTGGCGCGGATGACCGACTACGTGCCCAACCTGCGGCGGACCGTCCTGCTGCCCGGCTGCGGCCACTGGACGCAGCAGGAACGGCCCGCCGAGGTGAACGCCGAACTGATCGCGTTTCTTCAGACGTAGTACGGGTTGGCGGCGGTGCCCTGGCCGGCTTCCTCGTCGTAGGAGTAGACGTCCTTGCCGTTGATGAAGACCCGCAGCGCGCGGCTCATCACGTCCAGCGGGTCGCCGGACCAGATCACCACGTCGGCGTCCAGGCCGGGCTTGAGCGAGCCGACCCGGTCGTCCAGCCGCAGGATCTCGGCCGGGTTCACGGTCAGCGCCCGTAGCGCCGTGGCCCGGTCGAGGCCTTCCTTGACGGCCAGCGTGGCCTGGTGCACCAGGAAGTGGATCGGCACCACGGGGTGGTCGGTGGTGATGGCGATCTTCACGCCCGCCTTCGCCATGATGCCGGCCGCCCGCATGGTGCGGTTGCGCAGTTCGACCTTGACGCGGGAGGTGAACATCGGGCCGAAGATCACCGGGATGTTCTTCTCCGCCAACAGGTCCGCGACCAGGTGGCCCTCGGTGCCGTGGTTGACGACCAGCTGGTAGCCGAACTCCTCGGAGATCCGGATGGCGGTGGCGATGTCGTCGGCGCGGTGGGTGTGCTGGTCCCACAGCAGTTCGCCGTCCAGCACCCTGACCAGCGTCTCCAGCGTGAGGTCGCGGTCGAACGGCTCGCCCTTGTCGGCCTTGTCCCCGCGCTTGGCCTTGTAGTTCTGCGCGTTCACGAACGCCTCGCGCAGCACGGCCGCGACGCCCAGACGGGTGGCCGGGGTCTTGCCCTTCTCGCCGTAGACCCGCTTCGGGTTCTCCCCCAGCGCGCTCTTCACGCTGACCGCCTCGCGGAACACCATCTCGTCCACGGTCCGGCCCCAGTTCTTCACCGCGATGGTCTGGCCACCGATCGGGTTGCCCGAGCCGGGCTTGATCACCGACGACGTGACACCGCCGGACAGCGCGTCGATGAAACCGAGATCAGCCGGGTTGATCCCGTCCAGCGCCCGGAACCGCGCGCCGTTCGGGTCGGTCATCTCGTTGGTGTCGTTGCCGGCCCACGCCTCGCCGTCCTCGTGCACACCGACGTGCGCGTGCGACTCGATGAAGCCCGGCAACACCCAGCAGCCGCTCGCGTCGACCTCGTCGACACCGTCGGGCAGGTCGACGTCCGCGGGCGCCCCGACCGCCGCGATCTTGCCGTCCCTGATCAGCACTGTTCCGCCGTCGACCGGTTCACCGTCGACGGGCACCACGTAACCGCCTGTGATCGCCACATCCATGGTTAGCCAGGCTAATGGAAATCCGGCTATGCGCCCAGTGGTGTCAGTCCCCAGTGGCCGGTCCACTCCTCGCCCGGCGCGAGCGTGATCAGGTCGATCCCGGAGTTCAACGCGTCCGGCGGGCACGTCATCGGCTCGATCGCGATGGCAGAGCCCGTACCGGGGAACATGTCCGGCGTGAACACCTGAACCCAGCGGAAGTCCGGGTCGGCCCACAGTTCGACGCCGCCGTCCGGGCCGGTCAGCCGGTGGTGGACCAGGCCGTCGTCGGCGGGCCGGCAGTCACCGAACGGGGTGTCCAACTGGATGCTCTTGAGCGAGCGCGGCTCACGGAAGTCGGCGACCGTGTCGGTCACGTCGGTGGCCGGGCCGCTCGGGACCATGGTGTTCAGGTCCAGCGGGAGCACGGTGTGCGCGGCGAGTTGGAGGGTGCACTCCTCGCGCGGCGACAGGCCTGCGCGGGGGTACGGGTGGCAGCCGACGCCGAACGGGACCGGCTCGCCGCCCACGTTGCGCATGGTGTGCGTGATGGTCAGGCCCTTGTCGTCCACCGCGTACGTGATGCTCGTGTGCAGCGGCACCGGCCAGCCCGGCTGCACGTCGACGTCGGTGGCCAGCGTGATGCGGTTGGTCTCGCGGAGCACGGTGCGCCACGGCTGGTGCCGGGTCAGGCCGTGGATCGCGTTGCCCTTGTCCGGCTCGGTCATGTCCAGGTGCTGCGGCTTGCCGTCGAACTGCCACTGCGCGCCTGCCACCCGGTTGGGCCACGGCACCAGCACGGCACCCGCGCCCAGCGCCGGCTTCTCGTCCCATGTTTCCAGGTAGGGCACGCCGTGCCACTCGAAAGCACGCAGGCCGGCGCCGACCTCCGTGATCACCGCCCGCGCGTTGTCGGACGTGATCTCGAACTGTTCGCCGGTCGGCTCCTCGGTCGGTCTAGACATGCGGGCAGCGTAGAGGGGCCACGAAGTCCGCCCAGCCGGCGGCCGGCAGCACGAGCGCCCCGGCGGCAGGGCTCTTGGAGTCCCGAACCGCGACGGCGGGTCCGACGAAACCTACCTCGACGCAGTTGCCGTTATCGCCTTGGCCGCTGCGAGTGCTCTTGCGCCACGCCACGCCGGACAGGTCCACAATGGACATGGGAACCGCCTCTCTCACAACGAATACCGCCGTTCAGCCACTCGCCGGATGAAATCGACCGACTCGGCCGGTGACAATCCCAACGAGCGCAGCTTGCCGAACAACAGCTTAGCGTCCATCACCTCCTCGGTTTTCTCAACGTGAATGGCGCCGGTGGGGTACTCGACATACAGCAGGCTGGGATCGTCAGGATCCTGGAACTCCAACACTGTGAACGCGCCGTCCATGCCTGGATAGCCACCCAGCTCGTCCGGGACTACCTGGATGGTGACAGTCTCCAGTTCGGCGGCCTCGATCAGATGCTTGAGTTGGTCGCGCATGATCTCTTGGCTGCCCATCGGCTTGCGAAAGGCACTTTCGTCGATGATGGCGGTGAGGGTGAGCGGGGCTTCCTTGTCGATGAGCCTGGCTTGGCGGATTCCTCTGGCGGCGATCTGGCCTTCCAACTGCTTCTTGGTTCGTTTGAGTCGGCCGGCGCTGAGCAATGCGCGGGTGTAGGCCTCGGTCTGGAGCAGGCCGGGCACGTACATCAGGGAGAAGTCCCACTCCTCGTCGGCATCGGTTTCCAGGCCGAGAAAGCCGCGATCCCGGATGCCGTAGGGAGTCCACCAGCCAGGCTGCATGGCGGCGCGGACCAGGTCCGGCAGGTGTTTGTCGTACTGGTCGTAGACATCCATCATGGTGCGGACCAGGTGGATGTCGGCGCCCGTCTCGCCGGTCTCGATGCGGCCCAGCGCGCTCTTCGTCTTGTCCAGCTTCGGCGCGGCTTCGGCGAGCGTCATCCTGGCCTTCTCCCGCATCTGCCGCAGCCGACGGGCCAGCCGTCGTCGGTGCAGTGTGGGGCTGCCCTCCGTGCCCATGTGACTCCTTTCCGTGACCACTGCTGATCATAGGAAATGGGTTCCCAGAACCGGGATCCCACGCGCCGTGGACCCCCAGCGCTGGTTTCCCGGTCGGCAAACTCAATTTCCAGGTCACCGAAAAGGAGCTGCGCTGATGATCGATCCTCAGATGTTCGTGCTGGTCAACGCCGAGAACACGCGCCAGATCTACGCGTTCGGCATCGACACGGGAGAGGAGGCGGTGACATTTCGGCGGGAGCCGGACACGGGTAAGACCGACTTCGGTGTGCACACTGATGCTGATTCGGCCTATCGGCTGGCCACGCGAATGACAGGCGGCCTACCGGGCCTGAAACTGATCCGGTTCGAGTTCAGCGAACCGTTGGACGACGAGTTCGTCGACGATGTGCCGCCGCCGCAGGAACCCGCGCTCAGTCGTTCGCCAGAGCGGTGATGAAGGCGACCAGTTTCGGCTTCACGCCGTCGCTGTCCGCGATGCCGGCGAGCAGGACGTCGACGGTCTTGTTGTCGGAGTCCTTCTTCGCCGCGAAGGCCTCGTCCACCAGAACGCCGTCGACCGTCTCCTGGAAGGTGCCGGACTTGTCGGCACCGGCGATGGTCATGGTCGCCACGCCGGGGAACTTCTGCTGCATGATCTGCAGGTACTGGCCGGCGTCGCTGAGCACCGAGTCCGGGTAGACCTGCACGACGACGTTCGCGCGGAAGTCGTTCGCTCCGTCGATGACGCACTTGATCTGCAGGATGCCGCCGGACAGCGTGGTGCCGCTGTCGGCGGTGACGGAGACGCCCGAGACGCCGAACGCGGAGGTGACCGCGTCCTTCGGCAGTTGGGAGCAGGTCTCCTGGGCTTGCTGCGTGGCGTCACCGTTGCTGCCACTGTCGGGCGGTGTCGAGGTGGGCTGACTACTGGCCGTAGGCGGCGCGGTCTTCAAGGTGGTGGCCGCCTCGGCCGACCCCGTGACCGTCTTGCCGCAGGCGGCAACGCCGCTGACCAGCGCAATGGCAACACCGGCCACGCCAAGCCCACGGCCGATCCGAGTAACAGTACGCACAACGCCCCCTCAGGCCCTTTGCTCCCATGTCACCCTATCCGCCAATCAACAACCCCGCCCGTGTCGGCCCAGGTCACCCGCTACAGGTCGAGCATCTTGCCGAGCACCGAACGAATTGGCGTGATCTGGTCCTCGTCGAGCCGCCCGATCGGTTCGGTGCCGGTCAGCCGGGCGGCGGAGATCGTGCGGACCTGCTCGGTGATGGCCCATCCGGTCTTGCGGCCGGGCAGGGCGACCTCGACGCGATGCAGCCAGCCTGCGCGCTCGACCGTGGTCAGCGGCAGCACGTTCAGCAGTTCGCCGCGCACCAGCCGCAGGTGGAACGCCGACGACACGACGACAGCCGGCCGGGACTTACCTTGTTCGCGGCCGGCGACTGGTTCGAAGTCGACCCACCACACCTGCCACGGCTCAATCCTCACGCGGGGCCTTGCTCGTCCCACGCGTCGACGACGACTGCCTGCGCCTTGTCCGACCGGTCGGCCTCGGCGAGGTATTCGGCCCAGCCGCCCGGGTCGGTGGCGCGGAACCGATCCATCGCCGCGATGGCCTGGGCCTCCCAGTGCTCGTCCAGGAGGCGGATCAGCGTCTCTTCCGCTGTCGCGCCACCGAAGTCGTGCGCAGCCACCTGCATGACCCGGTCCCGGGTCCGCTCGCTCACCCGCAACATGGTTGTCATACAGCCCAGTATACAGATCCGTAAACGACACCCTTTCGAGGGACGATTGCCAGCCCGGCAAGAACTGACCGCCCAGGTCAGGCCAGGTCACTAGCCTCCCAATCATGGCTTCGGTGGCCGACGTCATCGCGGGACTGAGAGCCGTGCTGACACAGATCGGCACGGCACGGCGGCTCCTTGCCGGTGCCGCCTGGGACAAGGCTGCCGACACTTACCGGACCACCATGGCCGGCTCGACCCGACCCGAAGCCACCGAACTCGCCCAACTCGACGCCCTGGCAAGACGTCAACTCGCCGAAGCCGACCAACTCGCCGCCCGAGCCGAAACAGCCATCACCGCGATCATCACCCGACTGGGCGGAACAGCGTCCGAACCAGCGACAGCACGCCATCGGGACGACTCGCGGTACCCGACTGCGGCAGCCTGAGCTGTGCCAGACCTTCCCCGTCGCGTTCGGGAGGGCGTTCCCAACGAGCGAACGATAGGTCGGGTGCTGGTCGGAGGCCGAGATCTCCACACGATGACGTCCGGTCGCGACGGAACATGGACGCCGGAAATCCGGAACCGGCTCGCCAAGCTGGGCATTCGCACCATGCTCCGGCTGGAGAACCACGTCGAGATGAAGGTCGCCCAGTTGATGATCCAACTCGGCGAGCGAGCCGGTGAGGTAGTGATCAACCATGCTCCGTGCGGCTCCCAACGCCCGATGCGGAGCGGTTGCCACCAGGTGCTGGCGAGGTACCTTCCCCAGGGTTACACGTTGACCGTGCACGGAACGACACAGGCCGGCCTGCCGTTCTCCCACACCTACAAGGGGCAAGCATGACCGCTGGATTCGATTCCCTGGCCGATCAGGTCGAGATCGACATCAGCGCGATCGGACAGCCCGAGGACATCGGGCGATTGCTCACCGACGCCAACGCCGCCCGGTCGTCGGCGTCCGGCCGGGTGTGGTTCCTGTTCGACGGTGCCGGCATGGACGCCCCGTGCCTCGCGGTCGGGGTCCGCGGTGAGGTCGGCGCGCTGGAATGGATCGCCGACCAGCGGCTCGTCCCCGCGCACGGCCGCAACGCCGAGTGGGCCAGTTACTACACAGCCGACGTGCACGACAACGCGATGCCGCCGCATTCCGAACTGCCACTGGCCGAGGTGATCGCGACGGCAGCCGAGTTCGTCCGTACCTGCCGCAGACCCGACACGATCGAGTGGCAACCCGAAGCCGAATGACCTGTCAGGCCGGCGTTTCCGCCGGTTCTTCGAGGCTCGGGGCCCGGTAGTGCCGGAACGCCGGTAGCAGGGCCGCTGCTATCAGGGCGAACACGACCACCAGGATGCCGCCGCCCACGACCGTGGCCGTCGTCCCGATGGCGGCGCCCAGGACGCCGTGCAACGTGTCGGCCAGGCGGGGACCGCCCGCGACGACCACCGTGAACACGCCCTGCATGCGGCCGCGCATCTCGTCGGTCGCGGCCGACTGCAGGATCGACCCTCGGAACACCATGCTCACCATGTCGGCCGCGCCCGCCAGGGCCAGGAACAGGGCCGCCCACAGCAGCGAGTGCGACAGGCCGAAGCCGGCGATCGCCACGCCCCACGCGCACACCGCGAACACCACGGCCACCCCGTGCCGGCTGATCCGGGACAGCCAGCCGGACAGCAGCCCGAAGACCAGCGCGCCGATCGGGATCGCGGCGAACAGCCAGCCCAGCGCCACGCCACCGCCCGGTGGGTCGCCGAACGTGCGCTCGGCCATCTCCGGGAACAGCGCCCGGGGCATGCCGACGACCATGGCGATGATGTCCAGCAGGAACGACGCCAACAGCACCGGTCGGGTGCCGAGGTAGCGGAAGCCGTTCACCACGTCGGCGATCCCGGCCCGCCTCGTCATGCCGGACAGCGGTGGCAGCGGCGGCAGTTTCCACACCGACCACATGGCGATGATCAGGCCGATCGCGTCGATGAGGTAGAGCGTCGGCAGGCCCAGCACCGGGATGAACGCGCCGGCCAGCAACGGGCCCAGCACGGCGCCGAAGTTGAAGACCGCGGCGAACACGGCGTTGGCCGCCGGCATCAGGGCCAGCGGCACCAACCGGGCCACGGACGCACTGCGCGCCGGCTGGTTGATCGCGAACAATCCCTGCTGCACGCCCAACAACGCCAGCACGATCCACACCGAGTTGAAGTGTGCGGCCGCCTGGAGCCACAGCAGGACCGAGGTCAGCGCGATGCCGGCGTTGCTGACCAGCAGCAGCTTGCGCCGGTCCACAGTGTCCGCGATGGCGCCGCCCCACAGGCCGAACACCAACAGCGGCACGAGCGCCACGGCACCGGCCAGGCCGACGTAGCCGGACGAGTTGGTGATGTCGAAGACCTGCTTGGGCACCGCGACGGCAGTCAGCTGGCTGCCGATCGCGGTGACACCGGTGGATGCCCACAAACGCCGGAACGCGACCACCTTCAGTGGCCGCGTGTCCAGCACCATGGAGCCGAAGCCACGACGCCGACCGGGTGGAACAGTGGTGGGAGCAGCGTCGGTGTCGGGCTCAGTGGGCACAAGCTAGTAGTTTAGGCGAACTAACGAGTGAGCAGAGTCTCAAAGACTCACGGCGCCAGCCGCTGTATCCGCCACTCCTCGGCCCGCATCTCGTAGACCAGCCGGTCGTGCATCCGGTCCTGCCGGCCCTGCCAGAACTCCACGCTCTGCGGCCGAATCCGCCAGCCACCCCAGTGCGGCGGCACCGGCACCTTGTCCGCGTCGGCGAACTGGCGCTCCACGTTGGCCAGCGCGCTCTCCAGCGTCGAGCGGCTGTGCACCGACCTCGACTGTGGCGACGCCCACGCGCTCAACTGCGAACCGCGCGGCCGGCCTGCCCAGTAGGCCGCCGTTTCCGCCTGGCTGACCCTTTCCACGACGCCCCGGACATGTGCCTGCCGCTGCATCGCGAACCACGGGAAGGTGGCCGAAGCGAATCGCGTGGCGAGCAGATCGTGGCTCTTGGCCGACGTGTAGTTGGTGAAGAAAACAACGCCTCGTTCGCTGATCCCCTTGCACAGCACGGTCCGCGATGACGGCCTGCCGCTCGGGTCCGCTGTCGCGAGCACCATCGCGTTCGGCTCGGGGAGACCCGCGCGGCGCGCTTCGTCCAACCAGCGCTCCAACTGTTCGTACCAGGTACCGGCCAGTTGGGTGGCGTCCAGGGCACCCTGCTCGTAGGACACCCGCATCGCGGGCAGTTCCAACGCGATTTCGGTTTCGGACATCCCGAACCACCTTCCGGCCTGATCCGTTGTGCGGACACCGTGCAGGGGGAGTTACGGCAATCGTTGCCGTGTCGGAGGACGGTACTGGGTCACGGGCAGTACCGGAACCGCCTGAGCGGTGATCCCAGCCACCACTGTCAGCTACTTGATCGTGCCCGTTGATCGATCCCGCGACGTTGGGTAACCGAGGTCAGTGGTTCGGTTGGGCAATGGACGGAAGGTGAACAGCACGTTTGTGCCGGTTAACGTCACGGCGGCGAGACTTATACACAGACTGGACCAACCGGTCGATTCTAGTTCACTGAATCGTGCGCTGATTCGTGACAGAAGACACCGGCCGAACACATTGCGAAGCCACTCTTTCGGGTGCAAGGTCCTACCAAAAGCACTCGCGAAGGGGCGTGCACACCGTGGTGCAGACCGAGCAGCAGAACACGGCCCACGATCCTGGTTTCGTACCGGGCCTCGAAGGCGTCATCGCATTCGAGACCGAGATCGCCGAACCCGATCGGGACGGTGGCGCGCTGCGCTATCGGGGCGTGAACATCGAGGACCTCGTCGGCAAGGTGACCTTCGGCGACGTGTTCGGACTGCTGGTCGACGGCAAGTTCGGGCACGGCCTCCCGCCCGCCGAACCGTTCCCGCTGCCCGTGCACACCGGCGACGTCCGCGTCGACGTCCAGTCCGCGCTGGCCATGCTGGCGCCGATCTGGGGTTACCAGCCGCTGCTGGACATCACCGACGAGCAGGCCCGCGACCAGTTGGCCAGGGCCGCCGTGATGGCACTGTCCTACGTGGCCCAGTCCGCCCGTGGCGTCGGGCGGCCCGCCGTGCCGCAGGCGCGGATCGACCAGTGCGAGACGATCACCGAACGGTTCATGGTCCGCTGGCTCGGTGAGCCCGACCCCGAGCACGTGCGTGCCGTAGACGCCTACTGGGTGTCCGCCGCCGAGCACGGGCTGAACGCCTCTACTTTCACCGCCCGCGTGATCTCGTCCACGGGTGCCGACGTGGCGGCCGCGATGTCCGGCGCGATCGGCGCGATGTCCGGCCCGCTGCACGGTGGCGCCCCGGCCAGGGTGCTGCCGATGATCGAAGAGGTCGAGAAGGTCGGCGACGCGCACAAGGTGGTCGCGTCGATCCTGGACCGGCACGACCGGCTGATGGGCTTCGGCCACCGCGTCTACCGGGCCGAGGACCCGCGCGCCAGGGTGCTCCGGCGGACCTGCAAGGAACTGGGCGCCGAGCGCTACGAGGCCGCGGCCGCGCTGGAGCAGGCAGCGCTGACCGAACTGCGCGAGCGCAGGCCGGACCGGCCGATCGAGACGAACGTCGAGTTCTGGGCGGCCGTCATCCTGGACTTCGCGAAGGTGCCGCCTGCCATGATGCCGTCGATGTTCACCTGCGCCAGGACCGCGGGCTGGTCGGCCCACATCCTGGAACAGAAGCGCACCGGCAGGCTGGTACGGCCGTCCGCCCGGTACATCGGCCCTGGTCCGCGTACTCCCGACGAGGTCGAGGGCTGGTCCTCGCTGCGCCAGGGCTGAGTGCGTTCCGGTTGGGTTTCGGGTGATTCGGCCTGGCGGTTCGGGGGTCGGGAGAACACTGCCGGGCGACATAGGCCAAGCTGGGTTGTGCTGACGCGTGAGCGGGCTCGCCCTGCTCGACAGCGCTGCTCCGGCAACGGCGCCGGACTACATGTCCTCACCCACCCGCGTTTCGAAGGGCGCCGAACATGACCAACGCCGCGGATCCGACCACACTCGAACTGCCCAGCGATCTCAAGCCGTCCGACGGTCGTTTTGGCTGCGGTCCGTCCAAGGTGCGCCCGGCGCAGGTCGAGGCGCTGGCCACGGTCGGAGCAGAACTGCTTGGCACGTCCCACCGGCAGAAGCCGGTGAAGTCGCTGGTCGGGCGGGTGCGTTCCGGGCTACGTGAGCTGTTCGGCCTGCCGGCGGGCTACGAGGTCGTGCTGGGCAACGGTGGCGCCACCGCGTTCTGGGACGCTGCCGCGTTCGGACTGATCAGGAACCGGTCGCTGCACCTGACCTACGGCGAGTTCAGCAGCAAGTTCGCCAAGGTCACGCAGGGCGCGCCGTTCCTCGGCGACTCGGTGGTCATCTCGGCAGAGCCCGGCGACGCTCCGGCGCCTGCCGCAGCCGACGGCGTGGACGCCATCGCGTGGGCGCACAACGAGACCTCCACCGGCGTGATGGTGCCGGTGACCCGGCCCGCCGGCTCGGACGGCTCGCTGGTGCTGATCGACGCCACCTCGGGTGCCGCCGGGCTGCCGGTGAACCCGGAGGAGTTCGACGTCTACTACTTCTCGCCGCAGAAGTGCTTCGCGTCCGACGGCGGCATCTGGCTGGCGCTGATGAGCCCGGCCGCGATCGAGCGGGTCAACGAGATCAGCTCGGCGGGCCGCTGGGTGCCGGAGTCCCTGTCGCTCCCGGTGGCGCTGGACAACTCGACCAAGGACCAGACGTACAACACGCCCGCCGTGGCCACGCTGTTCATGCTGGCCGAGCAGATCGACTGGATCCTGGCCAACGGTGGCCTGGACTGGGCCGTGAAGCGCACGCTGGACTCGTCGTCGCGGCTGTACAACTGGGCCGAGCGCACCTCGTTCACCACGCCGTTCGTGGCCAACCCCGAGCACCGCTCGCAGGTCGTCGGCACGGTCGACTTCGTCGACTCCGTCGACGCTGCCGCAGTGGCGAAGGTTTTGCGCGCCAACGGAATCGTCGATGTCGAGCCGTACCGGAAGCTGGGCCGCAACCAACTGCGGGTCGGCATGTTCCCGGCGATCGAGCCGGACGACGTAACGGCACTGACCGAATGCGTCGACTGGGTGGTCGAGCGGCTGAGCTGAATGGCCGGATTGACAGGTATTTCCACAGCAACGCTCAGATGTCGGATGCGGGACACAGTCGCATCAGGCAAGATCACACCTTGATCTCGTCGGGCACGGCGCGCCTTCGGCGTCAAGGAGGCACGCCGACCTAACGTCATACCCGGCGAGGTGAAGTCATCTGGAGGACGTGATGCGGGCGCTGCGAGTGGTCGGCCTCAGCGAAGACGGCAAGTCCGTCATTTGCGAGGACGTCGCGCGCAGCGAGCGTTTCATCGTTCCGGCCGACGAGCGGCTCCGTGCGGCCGCCCGTGGCGACGTCACCCGACTCGGCCAGATCGAGATCGAGCTGGAGAGCCAGATGCGTCCCCGTGAAATTCAGGCCCGCATTCGTGCGGGTGAGTCGGTCGACCAGGTCGCCGCGGCAGCGGGCGTGCCGGCACACAGGGTGGAGAGGTTCGCCTACCCGGTGCTGTTGGAGCGCTCGCGCACGGCGGAACTGGCGCAGCGGGCGCATCCGGTCCGGGAGGACGGCCCTGACGTGCAGACCCTCGCCGAGGTGGCCGCGCACGCGTTCGGGCTGCGTGGCCAGGACTACGCGATCGCGACGTGGGACTCCTGGCGGGGCGAGGACGGCAGGTGGGTCGTCCAGTTGCGCTGGGAGACCGGCCGGTCGGACAACCGCGCGCACTGGGCGTTCCACCCGGGCGCGCACGGCGGCACGGTGACCCCGCTGGACGAGCACGCCCACGACCTGATGGACCCCGCCGCCGCGAACCGGCCGCTGCGCACCGTGCGGCCGGTCACCGAGTTGGCCAAGCAGGCGCTGGAGGCCGGGCCGCAGCTCAGGGACGCGGACTACGACGAGTACGACGACGAGCCGCCGATGCGCGAGCCGGTCCGGGAACGTGAGCCGGTACTGCGGGAGCCCGTTCGTGAGCCGGTGCGTGAGCGCGAGCCCGTTCATGAGCCGGTGCGTGAGGCCGTGCGGGAACACGAGCCCGTTCGCGAGCGCGAGCCGTCCGTTCGGGAACGCGAGTTGCAGATCCGGGAGCGCGAGTTGGCCGCTCGCGAGCGCGAATCGGCGCTTCGGGAGCGCGAGCAGGCCCGCGAACAGGAGCAGGCCCGAGAGCAGGAGCAGGCACGGGAGCGAGAGCTGGCCCGAGAACGGGAGCTGGCCCGAGAACGTGCGGAGGCCAGGGAGCGCGAGGAGGCTCGGGAGCGCGAAGCGGCCGCGCTGAAGCGGGAGCGCGAAGCGGCCGTTCAGGAGCGGGAGCCCGAGCCGGTGTTCCAGGAGCCGGTCATCCACGAACCCGTCGCGCGCAAGCCCGTGGTCCAGGAACCGGTGCGCGAACCCGAGCCCACGCCGGAGCCGGTCGCGGAGCCGGTGCCGATCGAGGAGATCGTGCCGGTCCCCGAGCCGGAGCCAGAACCCGAGCCGGTCGTCGACCTGGTCGAGGAGACCAAGCCTGAGCCAGCGCCGGAGGCCAAGCCGGAACCTGAGCCCGAACCCGAGGCGAAGGTCGAGCCGAAGAAGCCGAGCGGACCGCCGGTGCCGCCGCGCAAGACCGAGCCGAGCACGAAGCGCGGCAAGAAGAATCACCCGATCGTGCCGTCCTGGGAGGACGTGCTGCTCGGGGTCCGCACCCAGCGGGGTTAACGGATCAGGCGACCTGGCGCGGGACCGTGTCCAGCAGTTCCAGGTCCCAGCCCTGCCGCTCACACCAGTCCTCGGCGTCCTCCCGCGTGAGCGGATCCGCATGCGGTGGTGTGGCCGCGGACAGGTGCGACCAGCCGTCCGGTGCCAGCACGTACAGCACCGTCTCGACCACTGCCAGTAGGCGCCCCTCCGGATAGGCCATCGTGGCCTCGGTGCGCATGAACCTGACGGGCTCAGAACGCGTCATGCGCACCATGATGACCCATGACGCTCCCCCTGCCGTGCTTGACCTCCACCGAAGTCGAGGTCGCATGATCGGCCGGTAGCGAAAACCAGGTGCCCCTTTCGGGCACGTCACCTAGTGTCACAGTGCAGGCTTTCGCCGCTCTGTCACCCGACAAGTATGCCCAGGTCCACCCCAGACCATGGGCCAGTTCGGCATGCCGGCAACCCCGACACCGCGCCCCTGGGGGAGATGTAGTGACTGCTGTACCTGATCCGAAACCCGACCCGACAACTGTGACTCCCACCACGCTCACACCTGCGTCCGCGTCGACGTTGAAGGTGTTGTTCCGGCTGGCTCCCTACGTGCGGCCGGTGCGGTGGCCGCTGTTCGGGGCCACGGCCACCACCATGCTCGCGATGGTGTGCGGCCTGGTCATCCCGCTGGTGATCCAGCGGATCCTGGACGGCCCGGTGGCCACCGGCAAGCTGTCCGAACTGCCGCTGCTGATCGGCATCGTCGTGGCACTGGGCGTACTGGAGGCCGCCGCGTTCTTCGCGCGGCGCCGGATGGTGGCCCGCCCGACCACGAAGATCGAAGCGCGGATGCGGGCGGACCTGTACCGGCACCTACAGCGGCTGCCCATCTCGTTCCACGACCAGTGGCAGTCCGGGCAGTTGCTGTCCCGTGCCGTCTCCGACCTGTCGACGCTGCGCCGGTTCTTCGCGTTCGCGGTGATCTTCCTGGTGGTCAACTCGCTGACGCTGGTGCTCGGTCTCGTGGTGCTGTTCTTCCTGGCGCCGCTGCTCGGCCTGATCGTCACGTGCGCGAGCCTGCCGCTGATCATGGTGTCCACCCTGTTCGAGTCGAAGTACCGGGTGGTCTCCCGGCTGGCCCAGGACCAGGAGGGCGACCTGGCCACCACCGTCGAGGAGTCGGTGCTGGGCATCCGCGTGCTGAAGGCGTTCGGGCGGGGGCCCGAACTGCTGCGCAAGTTCTCCGTGCAGGCGCGGCAACTGCGCGGCACCCAGCTGCGCAAGATCCACATCCTGGCCATCCTGTGGGCGGTGATCATCGCGCTGCCCGAGATCGGGATCGGCGTCCAACTGCTGGTCGGTGGCCTGGCCATCGCGCACGGCACGATGACGCTTGGCACGCTGGTGGCCGCCGTGACCGTGGCGACCTACCTGCGCTGGCCGACCGACTCGATCGGCTGGCTGCTGTCCGAGACCAACCAGGCCGCGTCGGCGTGTGAGCGGTACTGGGAGGTCATGGACGCGCCGGTCACGATTCTCGACCCGGAGACACCGAAGTCGCTGCCCGCCGACGGCACCGGCCACCTGCGGCTGGAGAACGTGCGGTTCAGCTACTCCGGCGGTCCTGGCACCGAGGTGCTGCGCGGCATCGACCTGGACGTGCGGCCAGGCGAGACCGTCGCGCTGGTCGGTGCGACGGGATCCGGCAAGACGACGCTGACCATGCTGGTCGCCAGGCTGGCCGACGTGACGTCGGGCAGCATCACGGTGGACGGCGTGGACGTGCGTGATCTGACGCTGGCCGATCTGCGGACCGCCGTGGCCACCGCGTTCGAGGAGCCGGTCCTGTTCTCGGCGAGCGTGCGGGAGAACGTGGCGCTGGGCGCTCCAGAGGCGACCGAGGCGGATGTCCGCTCGGCGCTGCGGGTGGCCAAGGCGGACGGCTTCGTCGAGGAACTGCCGTGGGGCCTGGACACCAGGATCGGCGAGCAGGGCCTGTCGCTGTCCGGTGGCCAGCGGCAGCGGCTCGCGCTGGCCAGGGCGGTGGTCGGCCGGCCAGCGGTGCTGGTGCTGGACGACCCGCTGTCCGCGCTGGACGTGCACACCGAGGCCGAGGTCGAACGTGCGCTGCGCACCGTGCTGCACGGGGTGACGGCGCTGGTCGTCGCGCACCGGCCGAGCACCGTGCAGTTGGCCGACCGGGTGGCGCTGATGTCCGGCGGTCGGATCACCGCTGTCGGCAAGCATCACGAACTGCTTGCGGACAACCCTGAATACCGCAATCTGCTGTCCACTTTGGGCGATCGGGAGCCGTCGGAGGAGTTGGCGTGAGTACCGAGGCGGAACCGAAGAAGCTCGACATACCCGACCCCGAGGAGGCCTGGCGCGGCGTTGCCGCCGAGGACCTCGACGAGTTGACCGCCGCGATCGGCCTGAAGCTGCAGGCCAGGTCACGCAGGCTGCTGCGCTCGCTGCTCTCGCCTCACCGGCGTGCCGTGCTGGTCGCGCTGGTGATGGTGATCGGCGAGAACGTGGCAGGCCTGTTCGGCCCTGTGCTGATCGCGGCGGCGCTGGACACCGGTGTGCCGGCGGTGCTGCACGGGCGGTCCGGCCCGTTGATCTGGTGTGCCGTCGGCTATCTCGGCTGTGGCGTGGTCAGTGCGTTGCTGCGCTACGGCTTCCTGCGGCTGTCCGGCCGGATCGGCCAGGACATCCTGTTGGACCTGCGGCGGCGGATCTTCGGGCACGCCCAGGGGTTGTCGCTGTCCTTCCACGAGTCCTACACGTCCGGCAAGATCGTGTCCCGGCTGACCAGCGACATGGACTCCATCGACGCGTTGCTGGACCAGGGCCTGGACGGCCTGCTGTCGGCCGGGTTCACCGTGCTCGGCATCGGCATCGTGATGCTGTGGCTGGACTGGTCGCTCGGCCTGATCGTGCTGGTCGGCCTGGTGCCGCTGCTGTGGGTGACCCGGTGGTTCTACCGGCGCTCGCAGCACGCCTACCGGGAGACCCGAGGGGCGATCGCCAAGATCATCGTGCAGTTCGTGGAGACCATGAACGGCATGCGCGCTGTGCAGGCGTTCCGCAGGGAGCCGCGCAACGAGTCGATCATGGGCACGCTGAACACCAGCTTCCAGGAGGCCAACCGGCAGGCGCTGACCGTGGTCGCCACGTTCACCTCCACGGTCCGGATGGTCGGCAACATCTCGCTGGCGCTGGTGTTGGCGATCGGCGCGATCCGGGTGGCGCACGGCGGGCTGGAGATCGGCGTGCTGGCCGCGTTCACCCTGTACCTGCGGCGGTTCTACGACCCGCTGGACGACCTCGCGATGTTCGCCAACTCGTACACGGCGGCCAGCGCGGCGCTGGAGAAGATCTCCGGTGTGCTGGAAGAGGTGCCGGTGGTGCCTGAGCCGGCCAACCCGGTGCCGGTGGTGGAGCCGCGCGGCGAGATCCGGTTCGCCGACGTCGAGTTCCGCTACGGGCCGGAAACGCCGGTCGTGCTGCCGACGTTCGACCTGCGGATACCGGCAGGGCAAACGGTTGCGCTGGTCGGCGAGACCGGTGCCGGCAAGTCCACGGTGGCCAAGCTGGTGGCCCGGCTCTACGACCCGTCGTCGGGTGCCGTCGAGTTGGACGGCGTCGACCTGCGGCGGATCTCCGATCTGGACCTGCGCGAGGCGGTGGCGATGGTGACCCAGGAGAACTTCCTGTTCTCCGGGTCGGTCGCGGACAACATCGCGCTGGGCAGGCCCGGCGCCACCCGGGACGAGATCAGGGCGGCGGCCGAGGCTGTCGGTGCGGACGTGTTCATCAACGCGTTGCCCGAGGGCTACGACACCGACGTGCGCAAGCGCGGCGGTCGGCTGTCCGCCGGTCAGCGGCAGATGGTGGCGTTCACCAGGGCGCTGTTGGCTGACCCGGCGGTGCTGGTGCTGGACGAGGCGACGTCCAGCCTGGACGTGCCGACCGAGCGGGCGGTGCAGGAGGCGCTGGAGACGGTGCTCACCGACCGGACCGCGCTGATCATCGCGCACCGGTTGTCCACCGTGCTGATCGCCGACCGCGTGCTGGTCGTCGACGGTGGCCGGATCGTCGAGGACGGGTCGCCCGCCGACCTGGTCGCGAACACCGGCCGGTTCGCCGACCTGCACGCCGAGTGGTTGGAGTCGCTGGCCTAGTCGTCGGTGGCGGGTGTCGTCGTCAAAGTGCTGTGAACAGCAGCGCGATCCACGCGACAGTGATGCCCGCCACCACGCCGTATGCGACCCAACGCCAGACCGGCGCCCGCCTGGCCAGCCACACCGAGGGAGCAAGGCCGACCGCGATCACCACGTTCGCGATCAGCGGCAGCCAGCGGTTCGCCGCGCCCAGCGCGAGCGACAGGGTGATCACCACGATCATCATCAGCACCGCGGTCACGATGCTGACGGTCAGCCCGGTGGACCACGGCGGCTTCTCCTCACCGACGCTGTGCTTGGGCGGCTTGCCGTGTCTCGGCGCGTCCTGCTGCCTTGCCCACCACGTGCCCAACTGGCTCGGGGACGGCGGTTGCTCGTCCGCCGGCACGTCGACCTCGGTGATCTCGCCGGTCAGCGGGTCGGCGTAGCTGATCGGGCGGCCCATCACGGCGGCCAGCCTGCTGGCCAGTTGCCGGCCGCGCCGGGAGATCAGCGCGGCGGCGGCACTGCCGTCGGTCTGGCCGTTGCGGTGCACGGCGTCGGCGACCATGGCCCACTCGTGCAGGGCGTCGGCCAGGTCGGAGCCCAGCGCGAGACTGTGCGGGTCGACCTCGGCCTCGGCCGGCTGCTGGTCAGGGGCCATGTTGCCGGCTGTGTCGCTGGCCTGCCCGGCCAGCAGCGCTCGACCGTCCCGGGCGCGTAGCTGCACGAACGTCCCCTCTCCTGCGTTCGGCCATGAAACTACTCAGGAAGTCGTTACCGCGTGAGACGAAACGGCGGAAAACGCGATCGCGGCCGCCGTCGCCACGTTCAGCGAGTCGACATCGCCGCTCATCGGGATGCGTACCCGCTCGTCAGCGGCGGCCAGCGCTTCGGCGGTCAGCCCCGGTCCCTCGGCGCCGAGCAGCACGACGGTCCGCTCGCCGGGACGCACGGCATCGGGTAGCGGAACGGCATCGGCGCCCGGTGTCAACGCGAGCACGCGGAATCCAGCCGCCTGCAACTGTTTCAGCCCATCGGGCCATTCGGTGAGCCGGCCGAACGGGACCCGCAGGACGTGCCCCATGGACACCCGAACGGCTCGCCGGTACAGCGGATCGGAACAGCCGGGCCCGAGCAGCACGCCTGCCACGCCGAGCGCGGCGGCGTTGCGGAAGATCGAACCCAGGTTCTCGTGATCACCGACGCCCTCCAGCACACACAGCAGTCGGGCCGACGAGACCAGCGCGGCGAGGTCCGGCGCGGGCGCCCGGTCGGCCACCGCGAGGACGCCCCGGTTGAGGTGGAAGCCCACCGCATGGGCCATCACCTCGGCAGATGCCACGTAACATGGCAGATCCTGCCGGGGATACGCGGCCAGATCGGCGGCCAGGGCGTCGATCCGTCTGCGCACCCCCAGCAGGGACCGGACCGGGTAGGGCGAGCGCAGCATGCGTTGCACGACCACGACGCCTTCTGCGACAACGAGACCTCGACCACCGGGCCGGTCGGGGCGACGGTCGGCCGTGGTGAGGTCGCGGAAGTCGTTCAGACGAGGGTCGCCCGGGTCGTCGACGTCGATCACCTGCGGCATCACCGAAGTGTGGCACGCCACCCACCGTGGAAAGGATGTGGGAGCACTGCACCGGATTGGCCGCTAGCCCGCGGTCAACCCCACATGTCACGGTGGGTTTCGGCGCCAGACGACCGCGGGGGCTTCGACATTCGGAGTGCGAGGGAAGGCGGCCACATGGGGCAGCACGACGTGGCAGGGCGCGCGGGCGCTGATCGCGGGCTCTACCGGGAAAAAGTCAGGCGCTGTCTGGACGCCCTGGCTCTCATGTTGCGGGACAACCTGTTCTCGTTCGGACAGCGCCAGATGGGGCTGGAGATCGAGTTGAACCTGGTGGACGCGCAGTTGCGCCCCGCCATGGCGAACTCGGTGGTGCTGGAGAAGATCAACGATCCCCGGTTCACCACCGAACTCGGCCAGCAGAACCTGGAGCTGAACGTGCCGCCGCGGCCGCTGTCCGGCAACGAGGCGGTGGCGCTGGAACAGGAGTTGCGCCGTTCATTGAACGAGGCCGACGCGAAGGCGAAGGACGCCGGAGCGTCACTGGTCCTGATCGGCATGCTGCCGACCCTGCGCCCCGAACACTTCGACGCCCGCTGGCTGTCCGCGGGTGCTCGCTACTCGGTGCTCAACGACGAGATCTTCGCGGCGCGCGGCGAGGACATGCTGCTGGACATCGAGGGCACACCGATGCCCGGCCGGGCGGCGGAGCGACTGCACGCGCGCTGCTCGTCCATCCTCGGCGAGTCGGCCTGCACGTCGGTCCAGTTGCACCTGCAGATCGCCCCGGAGGACTTCGCCGCATACTGGAACGCCGCGCAGTGCCTGGCCGGTGTGCAGGTGGCACTGGCCGCCAATGCGCCGTTCCTGCTCGGGCGGGCGCTGTGGCAGGAGACCAGGATTCCGCTGTTCCAGCAAGCCACCGACACCCGGCCGGAGGAACTGCGCAACCAGGGTGTGCGGCCCAGGGTGTGGTTCGGCGAGCGATGGATCACGTCGATCTTCGACCTGTTCGAGGAGAACGCGCGCTACTTCCCCAGTCTGCTGCCGGAAACCGACGACGAGGAACCGCTGGACGCGCTGGCCGCCGGCAACGCGCCGAAGCTGGCCGAGTTGCGGCTGCACAACGGCACCGTGTGGCGCTGGAACCGGCCGGTGTACGACCTGGCCGACGGCGTGCCGCACCTGCGGTTGGAGAATCGCGTGCTGCCGGCCGGGCCGACCGTCGTGGACCTGATCGCGAACGCGGCGCTGTTCTACGGTGCCCAGCGGGCACTCGCGGCGCAGGATCGTCCACTGTGGAGTCAGATGTCGTTCCAGGCAGCCGAGGAGAACCTGCGGGCAGGCGCGCGGGACGGGATGGGCGCGCAGCTGTACTGGCCCGAGATCGGGTGGATCTCGCCCGCCGAACTCGTGCTGCGCAAGCTGTTGCCGCTGGCCCACGAGGGCCTGCGCGATCTCGGCATGGCCGACAGCGCGCGGGAGCGGTACCTGGGCATCATCGAGCAGCGCTGCCTGGCCAGGCAGACCGGTTCGACCTGGCAGCGGGACACGGTGGCGCTGCTGGAGGAGCGGGGCGTGAGCCGGGAGGGCGCGCTGACCGGGATGCTGGGGACGTACGTGGACCTGATGCGTGGCGGCGAACCGGTGCACACGTGGCCTGTCGGGTGATCGGGTAGAACCTCGGAGACAGCAAGTGGCCCGGGGAATGGCTTCCCCGGGCCACTGCTTGCGAGGCCCTCCGGGCCTCGCACCCGAACTGACTTGCCTCGCTCCCACCACGAAGCTGGCGTTTCTTAGGTTAGGCTAACTTCGCCTGAGGCGCAAGACCGCGGCACAGCCGACCGCGGCGAGCACCGAGATGACCCCGCCGACCAGGAACGGTGAGCGGCCGCCGAACTCCTCGGCCAGCCACCCGGTCATCGGGCCGCCGATCGGGTTGCC
>DASXYT010000429.1:0-31322 GCA_036502345.1 Pseudonocardiaceae bacterium
GCCGTACGAGGACGTCGGCAGGCTGCCGTGGTGGCTGACCAAGGTGGCGGCTGGTGGTGACGTGCTCGCGCCCGGTCCCCGCGATCTGCCGCTCCAGTGTGTCGACGCGCGGGACCTGGCAGCGTGGCTGCTGGACAGCGCGGAACAGCACCTGACCGGCACGTTCAACGCGCTGAGCGCACCCGGCCACACCACGACGGCCGAGTTGCTGGACTACTGCCTGCGGGTCACCGGCTCGTCCGCGCGGCTGCGCTGGGTCGCGCCGGAGGCGGTGCTCGCGGCCGGCGTCACCCCGTGGGCGCAGTTGCCGATCTGGGTGCCGCCCGACCACCCGTTCCGCCCGATGCACGAGACGAACACCGACAAGGCCCTGGCGGCGGGCCTGCGGTGCCGGCCGATGGAGCAGACCGTGGCCGACACGTGGGACTGGTTCGTGGCCGCTGGCAGGCCGGCCGGTAGTTCGGACTTCGGGCTGGATCCCGCTGTAGCGGCGGCGTTGTTGGCCTCGACATGAGTCAGCGGCTGGTGAATGTCGCGGTTTCGGTCAGCAGCATACTGTCCACTGTGGCCGTATGCCTGCCGGGCGTCAGCCCCGGCACCCGGTAGCTGACCGCTCCGGTCGTACTCGCGGTCACCGTGGCGACCGCGTGGCCGTCGATGGCCAGCCGGACCGGATGCTTCGGCAGGAACCCGGTCGCTGTCAGGTTCGTGCCGCCTGTCACGTGGGCGGCATGCCGCAGCCGTTCCAGCGCTGCTGCTGCCTGCTGGTTCGGCGAGTTCGGCCCGTGTTGGGCCCGCACGGCCGCGACCAGCGCCGGGACGAACGTGCTCGCGTCGATCGTGCCCCAGCCGGTGGCCACGTCGAATCCGGCGTGTGCGGCGAAACCGCGGGCTTTGGGCACCGAGTTGCTTCCGGTGACGATGTCGGTGATGCCGGCCTGCTTGCCCTGCGGCCCGAGCACCCGGTAGAGCGCGTCGTTCACCGCGCCGACGCTGCCGTGGTTCAGCTGCGCGGCCAGCGCGAGCACCGCGGCGAACAGCGGCGTCGACTCGGACGTACCGCTCTGCGCGTCCATCGTGATGTCCGGAACCGAGCGCATGGCGCTACCGGTGGCTGCCGCGACGCCGTTCTGGAAGTCCGGTCTGGTGTAGACGGACGAGAAGCCGGCGCCCTCGGACAGTCTGCCTTCCTGCCACACCCGGTCCGGCCCGAGATGGCCACCGGTCGACGGGTTCAGTTCCGGCATGCTGCCGCCGACCGCCGTGACCCACGGCGAGTCGTCCCACGCGGCCGTGTCCGGCTTGGTACTGGTGTTGCCGCACTGCGACGTGGCCACGGCGAGGTTCTGCACGACACCGCAGTCGCCGGTGCCGACCACCAGCGGGATGCCGGCGGCGGCCGCGGCCAGTTCGCCGGGGTCCTGGGCCGTGATCTCCGGCTGGTGGTAGCTGTAGGTGCTCTCGCCGGTGTCGTCGCTGATCGAGATGACGTCCGCGAGGTGGTGTTCGCTGACGTACTCGACGGCCTGCATCATCTCCGGTGGCGCCACCTGGCTGGCCGCATCACCGGTGATCTCACTGTCCGCAGGTGCGACGACGAGCAGGATCTTGGCGTAGGGCGCGATGGCGTGCACGGCCTCGACGTCGAGTTCCAGTTCGGGCGCCCACGCCGAGCACGAGCCGTAGAGGCCGAGCTTGGCCATGCCGGCCGGGCAGCGGGCCGGCAGGTGTCCGCCGGTGGTGGGGTAGATGGTCTGGATGTCCGGGTCCGGCAGGTCGTACTCCTGGTCGAACCTCTGCACGGCGTCGTTGATCAGCGGATCGTTCCAGCCCTCGACCAGGGCGACCGTGGTCCCGGTCCCGTCGATGCCCTTGCGCCACAGGGCGCCGATGCCGTAGTCGGCGATGTCCTCCGGCCCCGGGGACGCGCCCCGGAGGTCGGTGAAGTGCTTTTCGATCCGGTCCAGCAACGGGGTGAGCGCCGCGATGTGGCCAGAGATCGGCGCCACGGTCGGCGGAGCCGCGACCGAGGACCGGCTCGGTGCCGGCGGCGTCGGGGGAGTGGCCACGGCGGTACACGAGGACACGCACAGGGCGCCCGCCAGCACGAGCACCCATGTCCTGCTCGTTCGCATCGCCGACTCCCACCTGCCGAGGCTGCACTACTTCAGACGCTCAGCGGGTGGAGCGGGGTTGCCGGGGTCAGTCGAACAACTCCTCGAAGAAGCTGCGCCTGCGGCGCTGGTGACCGCTGTACCTGTCGTAGCGCGAATCAGGGTAGCCACTTCGGCGGTGGTGTTCGCGGTGTTGCGGCGGCTGGGCGTAGAACGACGTCTCGGCTTCGATGACCTTGTCGAGTTCGCCCTGGTCGAGGAAGATGCCCCGGCACCGGGGGCACTGCTCGATGTGCACGCCGCTCTTGTCCACGGCACCCATCGCGGAGCCACACTTCGGGCAGGTCACCTGCCACACGTCGGCGGTCATGGTTGGCTCCCGTCATCCTTGCGCGGGCGCAGTCGGGCCAGCCGCTGCTTGACGTTGCCGAGCAGCCTGGCCGCCCACGTGTACTCGGTGGCCAGCAGGGCGAGGCCGCCCGCGATGACGAGCAGACCCGGTCCCGGCAGCACGAGCATCGCGCCGCCGGCGGCGAGCAGTGCCCAGCCGCCTGCGATCCGCCCGATCCGCCTGACCCGGCTCGCCGGCACCTGCTCGGTGGGCTGGGTGGTGGTGTGCACGGTCATGGCGTGTCCATTCGGGTTCAGCGGCGCGGCTTGGTCAGCCGGGTGCGGAGTTGGTCCAGCTTGCGACGGGTCTCGGGATCGCGCGCGATCTCCTTCGCCTTGTCGGTCAGCCGCTTGGCCTGGGGACTGCGCAGTGCGCGGGCGATGCGGTCGGCGATCGGTGTCATCGTGGCCCTCCCTGGGGTATTTCCATCCAGTGTGGCTGCACCCAGGCCGCAAGGTGGGTACGTCGGAGGCCAATATCGGGCTGGTTCATTGCCGGGAGTCGGCAACGTCCGGCCAGCCCAGCGAGCGGGCGCCGAGTACCGCGGTGTGCAGCACGTAGCGCTGCTCGGGGTCGTGCGGGTCCCAACCGGTCAGCTCGGCGACCCGGTCCAGCCGGTAGGTGACCGCGCGGACGGACAGGTGCAGCACGGCGGCGGCACGGGTGGTGTTGCCGCCGGAGCCCAGGTAGGCGTGCAGCGTGTCCAGCAGCGGCCCGGCGCCGCCGCGGGCCTGCCGCAGCGGCGCCAGCACGGTCTCGATCAGGTCGGTCAACGCGGCACGGTCACGAAGCAGGACCTGGTAGACGAGCAGGTTCTCGGCCCGCAGCACGGGATCGGTCAGCCCGATGCGCTCCGCGATCGAGTGCGCCTCGCGAGCTTCGGTGAACGACCTGGCGACCCCGGACGGACCAGGATAGGCACGGCCCACCGCGAGTCGCGCGTCATCGGGCACCGCACCCCGCATCGCTGCCACGGCCCGGTCCCGCACGTCGGCCGGCAACGTGGGCAGCACGATCACCAGGTGGCCGTCCCTCGTGGTGATCAGCACATCGAGATCGCCGAGCACACCGGTCAGCGCGGCGGCAACGTCGGACAGCACGGGGGTCGCCTCGCGGAAGGGTGCGTCGCTGTCGATCAGGACGACGGCGTGCGCGCCCGCCAGTTGCAGGCCGTAGGACTCGGCGCGGGCCAGCAGGCCTGCCGGGTCCGCGGTGCCGGACAGCAGGTCGTCCACGAACTCACGGCGGGCCGACGCCTCACTGAGCACGACGGCCCTGCGGGCAGCGGTGAATCCCTCGGCGACGGCGGCCACGACGTCATCGGAGGCGCGCAGCACGGACCGGCCAGCTTCGCGCATCGCAGGCGCGTCGTCACCGGCGACAGCCGGCAGCCGTGGCCACGCGCGCCAGGCCGCCGACAGATACAGGTCCACCAGGGCGGCCAGCGCCACCCCCTGCTCGGCGGCCCGGGCGCCGAGCGCGGCGAAAGCGGCGTGCTGGTGGCGGTCCCAGGCCCGGCCGGGCGCCGGATCGGCCAGCCGGTCGAGGAAGTCGCCGAGCAGACCGGGATCGAGGCCACCGGCGTCGGTGGCTGCTGCCTTGGCCACCTCGGAGCGCCAGCCTTGCCGACTCTCGGCAACGAACTTGACCGATTTCGGCCGCCGACGCCCTGGTTGTTGCGCACTCATTGCACCACCCTGGCACACAGAGGGAGGTGCCGCGATGAACGTGCCGGTGTGGGTGTGGCTGGCGACCGGCTGCGGTCTTGCCGTTCCGGTGGCGATCGACGTGTGGCGGGCGCGGCGGCCCCATCCTGTCGGCTTCCGCGAGGCCGTCACCTGGTCGGTGGTCTACGTCGGCCTCGCCCTGCTGTTCGCCGTCGGCGTGCTGGTCTTCGGCGGCACGACCCCCGCTGTCGAGTTCATCACCGGTTTCGTCGTCGAGAAGACCCTGTCGGTGGACAACCTGTTCGTGTTCGCGCTCGTCCTCGGTGCGTTCGCGGTGCCTGCCCGCGACCAGTCGCGCGTGCTGCTGATCGGCATCCTCGGCGCGCTGGCGATGCGGGTGGTGTTCATCGTGGCCGGGGCTGCCGCACTGCAGCGGTTCTCCGTGCTGTTCCTCGGTTTCGGCGCGCTATTGCTCTACACCGCCGTCCGGCTGCTGCGCTCGCACGGCACCCCGCCGGACGTGCGCAACGGCCGCGTGGTGCGCTGGGCGAGCCGTCGGTTCGCGATCACCGGCCTCGGCCTGGCCATGCTGGCGATCCTGTCGGTGGACGTCGTGTTCGCGCTGGACTCGATCCCGGCGATCTTCGGTATCACCCAGAACCTGTACCTGGTGCTGTGCACCAACGCGTTCGCCCTGCTGGGCCTGCGTGCGCTGTACTTCGTCCTCGCCGGACTGCTGGATCGGCTGGCCCACCTGCACTACGGGCTGTCCATCGTGCTCGGGCTGATCGGCGTCAAGCTCGTCCTGCACTACCTGCACGGACTGGTGCCGGGCGTACCGGAGATCCCGACGTGGCTGTCGCTGGTGCTGATCCTGGCCGTCTTCGCGATCACCACGGTTACCAGCCTGCGCGCCGGGCCGGTGGCATCGCCTGCCACACGAGAGCCGACACCGGCGGGCACACTACCGAGGTGACCTCGGTTCGGAACGAACAACAGCCCGCCCCGGCCGCGCACAGCGCACGCCGGCACGGGCCTGTACTGGCCCTGGCGTTCGGCGCGCTCGGCGTGGTGTTCGGCGACATCGGTACCAGCCCGCTGTACGCGCTGCAGACGGTGTTCTCGATCGACAACGGCGCCGTCCGGCCGGTACCCGGCGACGTGTATGGCGTGATCTCGCTGGTCTTCTGGTCGATCCTGCTCATCGTCTCGATCAAGTACGTCGTCTTCGTGATGCGCGCCGACAACGACGGCGAAGGCGGCATCATGGCGCTCGCCGCGCTGATCCGGCGGCGGGTCACCGGCCAGCGCCGGTTGGTCGCGGTCGCCGTGCTGCTCGGCGTCATCGGGGCGTCGCTGTTCTTCGGCGACAGCGTCATCACGCCTGCCATCTCGGTGCTGTCCGCTGTGGAGGGTCTGGACATCGTGTCGCCGGGCATCCACACCGCGATCCTGCCGATCGGGGCGGCGATCCTGATCGTGCTGTTCGTCGTGCAGCGCTTCGGCACCCACCAGGTGGGCAGGCTGTTCGGCCCGGTGATGCTGCTGTGGTTCGTCTCGCTGGCCGTCCTTGGTGTGCCGCAGATCGTCGCCAGTCCGGGTGTACTCCGAGGTCTTTCGCCCACGTACGCCGTCGCGTTCGTGGCCGACCACCCGTACATCGCGTTCATCGCGATGGGTGCCGTGGTGCTGGCCATCACCGGCGCGGAAGCGCTGTACGCGGACATGGGGCATTTCGGTCGGCCGCCGATCCGCAGGGCGTGGTTCGCCGTCGTCTTCCCGGCGCTGACGCTGAACTACCTCGGCCAGGGTGCGCTGATCCTGCAGCGGCCCGAGTCGGTGAGCAACCCGTTCTACCTGCTGGTGCCCGGCTGGGCGCGGGTTCCGATGGTCATCCTGGCGACGCTGGCCACCGTCATCGCGTCGCAGGCCGTCATCTCCGGCGCGTTCTCGGTGGCCAGGCAGGCGATGCAACTCGGCTTCCTGCCACACCTGACGGTCCGGCACACCTCGCGGCAGGAGAGCGGTCAGATCTTCGTCCCGGCAGTGAACTGGCTGCTGCTGGGCGGTGTGCTGATCCTGATGTTCGCGTTCCGCACGTCGGCGTCGCTGGCCACGGCGTACGGCCTCGCGGTCACCGGCACGCTGCTGCTGACCACCTCGCTGTACCTCGTGCTGGCCGGTTCCGCGTGGCACTGGCGGACATGGAAGATCGTGCTGTTCGGCATCGTCTTCGGCGGCTTCGAGCTGATCTTCTTCGCAGCCAACCTGACCAAGGTCGTGCACGGCGGCTGGCTGCCGCTGCTGCTCGGCGCGCTGGTCGTCACCGTGATGCTGACCTGGCAGCGCGGCCGTCGCGTGATCACCGCCAAGCGGGTCGACGTCGAGGGCCAGTTGACCGACTTCGTGGAGGAACTGCGCCAGCGCAAGCCGACCCGCGTGCCCGGCACAGCCGTGTTCCCGCACCCCACCAAGGAAACCGTGCCGTTGGCGCTTCGGGCCAACGTCGAGTTCAACGGCGTCGTGCACGAGCACGTCGTGATCGTCTCGGTGATCCCCGAGAACGTGCCGCACGTGCCGAGGAACGAACGGCTGAGCGTCGACTCGCTGACCCACTCCGACGACGGCATCGTGCACCTGGCCGCGCGCTTCGGTTTCCAGGACGACCAGGACATCCCAGGCGTGCTGCGGGATGCGTTCATGCTGACCAGCGAGCTGGAGGTGGACCCTGCGACGGCGTTCTACTTCCTGTCCAGGATCACCATCGAACGCGGCCAGAAGGGCGGCCTGCCGAACTGGCAGAAACGGCTGTTCATCGGCCTGTCGCACAACGCGGCGACGCCTGCCGTCTACTTCAAGCTGCCGGTGGGCCGCACGATCGTGATGGGCACCCGCATCGAACTCTAATTTAGAGTGCGTTGCGGGCGATCAGGCTCTCGGCGCAGTCCACGACGGTGGTGCCGGCGGGTCGTGGGCGCCAGCCGAGTTCACGCTGGGCCTTTGCCGACGTGTGGACGAACTTCCGGCCCAGCATCGGTGTGATCGCGCGGACCGACGGGTCGAACACGGACATGGCCCGCAGCGCGATGTCCGGCAGGGGCCGCGTCGGTACCTTGCTCGCCGACGCGCCGAGCTTCGCGCGCAGTTCCCTTGCCACGTCGGCCATCCACAGGAACTCGTTGACCGCGATGAACCGCTCGCCCGCCGCCGCCTGCGATGTCATCGCCCGGATGTGCAGGTCTGCGACGTCCCGCACGTCCACGACCTCCAGCCCGATGCGTGGGCTGCCGGGCATCCGGCCCTGCAGCATCCGGCCGATCACCTGCACCGAACCGAGGCCGGCCGCCGACAACACGGGGCCGAAGATCGCGCCGGGCAGGACGGTGGTCAACGTGGTCGGGCCCGGGTTGTCGGCCATGAACTGCCACGCCGCACGCTCGGCGATCGCCTTGGACTTCCGGTAGGCGTCCAGTTTCGTGTCGTCGGTGTCGGTCCAGACGGTCTCGTCGAGGACGTCGGCCGTGTCCTTCGCAGACGGGGTGGCCGCCGCACACGACGACGTCAGCACGACGCGCTTGACCTCGGCCCTGGTCGCTGCGGCCAGCACGCGCACAGCGCCGCTCCGCGCGGGCACGATCAACTCGTCCGGGTCCTTCGGATTGCCGGTGCCCATCGGTGATGCCACGTGCAGCACGTAGTCGCACCCGGCCACGGCCGCGTCCCAGCCGTCGTCCGACATCAGGTCGGCGACGTGGCAGGTGAGCCGGTCGCCCGGGTCGAACTCGCTGGACACCGCGGTCCGGACGGCCCGCTCCTTCGCCGCGTCGCGCACGGTCGTGCGCACCGCATAGCCACGTTGCAGGAGGTCGACGATGCACCAGCCCGCCACGAACCCGGTGCCACCGGTCACCAGCACGGTCTCGGTCATCTCGACCCTCCATTTCATTAGCCGATCGGCTAATGAAATCTACTGTAGCGCATCGTGGCCGGTGGCGTCGGTTAGCATCGCCGCGTGTCACCCACCCGATCGGAGCAGGCGGAACAGACCAGGCAACTGGTGCTCGTGACCGCCGCGCGGCTGTTCGTCGAGCACGGTTTCGACGCGACATCGCTGCAGCTCATCGCGGACACCATGGGTGTGACGAAGGCGAACGTCTACTACTACTTCCACACCAAGATCGAGATCCTGGAAGCGCTGCTGGACGCCAGCATCGCCATGTTCGAGACGATGCTGACCACGGCGGCGACGATCGACGACCGGCGGGCGCGGCTGGAGTTCCTGGTCGACGGGTTCGTCGGCCAGGTCGTCGTCAACCGGGGCATCTCGCCGCTGAGCCGGACCGACCCCGGCATGCGGCGGCACGAACGGATCACCCGCACGCTGGACGAGCAGGCCGAGCGGGGCCTGCGGCTGTTGTTCGGCGACCGGCCGACACTGGACGAACAGGCCGCCTACTGGATGGCCAACGATCTCGGGCCGGTGACCCGGCGGCTGGCCCACCTGTCCGACGACGAACTGCGCACCACTCTCACCCGGTTGTGCCTGCGACTGTTGATGTCCGAAAGCCGCTAACGACTGTCAGATCGCCGGTACATAATGGATTAGTGATCCTGCCGGATGCCGATACCTGCTACCGAGCCGTGAGTGGCTGCGACGCCCGGTTCGACGGCTGGTTCTACACGGCGGTCCGCACCACCGGCGTGTACTGCCGCCCGTCGTGCCCCGCCGTGACACCTCGCCGGCAGAACGTCACGTTCTACCCGAGCGCTGCCGCCGCGCAGCGCGCCGGCTATCGGGCCTGCAAGCGCTGCCGGCCCGACGCGTCCCCCGGATCGCCGGAGTGGGACGTGCGCGGCGACCTGGCCGGGCGGGCGTTGCGGCTGATCGGTGACGGCGTCATCGACCGGGACGGGGTGGCCGGGTTGGCCCAGCGGCTCGGGTATTCCGAACGGCAGGTCACCCGCACGCTCATCGCCGAGGTCGGTGCCGGTCCACTGGCGCTGACCCGCGCACAGCGGGCGCAGACCGCCCGCATCCTGTTGGAGACAACGGATCTGCCGATGTCCGACGTGGCGTTCGGCGCCGGCTTCCACAGCGTGCGCCAGTTCAACGACACCATCCGCGCCGTGTTCGGCACCACGCCGACGACGCTCCGTGCGAACCGGCGCGGCACCGAGATCGCCGACCCGGGCACCATCCCGCTGCGGTTGCCCTATCGCAGCCCGATGGATTTCGGTGCCACGCTTCAGTTTCTCGGCATGCGGGCCATCCCGAACGTCGAACACCACGAGCCGGACCGCTTCACCCGTGTCATCCGTGCTCCTGGCGGCCCAGCGCTGGTCGTGCTGACGGCGACAGAGGGCGCTGTCGCCTGTCGGGTGAGCCTGACCGACCAACGGGACCTCGTCATGGTCGTCTCGCGGGTGCGCAGGCTGCTCGACCTGGACGCCGATCCGTCCGCTGTGGACACCCTGCTGGGCGGCGATCCGGTGCTCGGTCACCTGGTCGCCAAGCGGCCCGGGTTGCGCGCGCCGGGTGCGGTGGACGGGTTCGAAATGGCGGTCCGGGCGGTCGTCGGGCAGCAGATCTCGGTCAGCGGAGCCCGCACGGTGCTGGGCCGGATCGCCGCCGAGTACGGGCCGCGCGCGTTCGACGGCCAGGAGTTCCGACTGTTCCCGAGCGCGGCCGAGTTCGCCGGCATCGACCCGACGTCACTGCCGATGCCACGCGCCCGCGCCAGGACGCTGCTGGCGCTGGCCGAGGCGTGTGCCACCGGGGAACTCAGCCTGGACCCCGGCGCGGACCGGGAGCGCGAGCGCGCCACGCTGCTCGCGCTGCCCGGCATCGGGCCGTGGACGGCCGACTACGTCCAGATGCGCGCCATGAGCGACCCGGACGTGCTATTGGCCACCGACCTGGGCGTACGCAAGTCAGCCGACCGCCTCGGCGTCGACCTGGCAGACGGGAGGCCGGAATGGGCGCCATGGCGGTCGTACGCAAGCCACCACCTCTGGGCGGCCTTGCACTAGAGCAGATTCCGAGCCGCCGCCTCGATGTGCTGGGCGTCGATGCCGGCGGCGCCGAGCAGTTCGGCCGTCGTGCCCGATCCGGGCAGTTCGCGCACAGCCAGGTGGGCCAGCCGCAGTTCCTGGACACCTACCGTGACCAGGGCGTCCGTCACAGCGGAACCGATACCGCCCTCGGGGTGATGATCCTCGGCCACGACGAACCGGCCGCCGGTGGCTTCCGCCGCCGCGGCGAGTGTGGCGGCATCGACGGGCTTGATCGAGTAGAGGTCGATCACTCTGGCCCCGATCCCGTCCTCGGCGAGCCGGTCGGCGGCGATCAGGCATTCGTGCACTGTCACGCCGGCACCGACGAGAGTCACCGCGCCGCCGGTCCGCAGTACCTTCGACCCGCCGACCGGGAACGGTTCGTCGCTGCCGTAGAGCACCGGGTACGCGCCACGCGTGGTCCGCAGGTAGCTGATGCCGGGTTGGTCGGCCATGGCCCTGGTGAGGGCGACCGTGCTGGTGGCGTCACTCGGGTAGAGCACCGTCGACCCCTGCACGGCCCGCATCATCGCCAGGTCCTCCAGCGCCATCTGGGACGGCCCGTCTGCGCCGATCTCGACACCGGCGTGCGAGCCGACCAGGCGGATGTTCGCCTGCGAGATCGCGGCCATCCGGATGAAGTCGTACGCCCGGGTGAAGAACGCGGCGAACGTGGACGCGAACGGGATGTAGCGCCGGACGCTCAGCCCGACCGTCGACGCGACCAGCTGCTGTTCGGCGATGAACATCTCGAAGTACCGGTCGGGAAAGGCCTTGGCGAACTGGTCGGCGTGGGTTGAGTTGCTCACCTCGCCGTCCAGCGCGACCACCTTCGGCTCGACCGCGCCGAGCCAGGCGAGAGCGTCACCGTAGGCCTTGCGGGTGGCGACCTCGTCGCCGACGGAATAGGCCGGTGCGGGTGCCTGTGGGTCGGCCGCAGCGGTGACCAGTGCCCCGGCCAGGTCCGGCAGCGGGCCACGGATCAGCAGATTGCTCTCGCCACCGAGGTCGGAGATGGCCCGGGCGGCCATGTCGGCGGGGAACGGCTTGCCGTGCCAGCCGCCCTGGTCCTCGACCTCCGGGAAGCCCTTGCCCTTGACGGTCCTGGCCAGGATCACGGTCGGCCGGTCGCCGCTGCCGTCGCCTGCCGTGGCCAGCGCGGCGTCGATCTCGCCGAGATCGTGGCCGTTGACGGTGAGCACGCGGGCGCCGAACGCCTCGGCGCGGCGGGCGTAGGCGTCGATGTCCCAGCCGAGTTCGGTCTCGCCGCGCTGCCCGAGGCGGTTGACGTCGACGATCGCGATCAGGTTCGACAGTTGGTAGTGCGCGGCTTTGTCCAGCGCCTCCCAGATGGAGCCTTCCGCCATTTCACTGTCGCCGCACAGCACCCACACCCGGTAGGGCAGTTTGTCCAGGTACTTGCCGGCCAACGCCACGCCCACACCGTCGGGCAGGCCCTGCCCGAGCGACCCGGTGGCGACGTCCACCCAGGGCAGCACCGGCGTCGGGTGGCCCTCCAGGCGGCTGCCGAAGCGTCGGTAGCCGGTCATCAGCTCCTCGTCGGAGATGACGCCGACAGCCTTGTAGACCGAGTACAGCAGGGGAGACGCGTGCCCCTTGGAGAAGATCAGGTGGTCGTTGCCGTCCCCGGTCGGCAGGTCCCAGTCGTAGCGCAGATGACGGCTGACGAGCACCGCGAGCAGGTCGGCGGCGGACATGCTGGACGTCGGGTGGCCGGATCCAGCGCTGGTGCTGGACCGGATGGAGTCGACGCGGAGCTGTTCGGCGAGTTCGCCTGCCTTGACCAGGTCGACCGAGGTGAGCGGCTGCCGGGTGTGCGAGGTGACCACTGGTGGCTCCCTTCCGTTGAAGCGGGCGGAGCGGACCGGACGGATCAGTCCAGCTCGGAAATCACGCCTGCCAGCACCGTGGCGTGGCTGATTTCCAGGTCCTTCGTTGCCGTAAGGAGTGTGATGGTGCGGTGGCGCGCGATCTCGCGCAGTTCGGCGAGGGCGGCTGCGCGTTCGGCGTCTTCCAGCTCGGTCCGGTACATCGCCGTGAACTGGACGAAAAGGTCTGGATCGTGGGCGTACCAGTGACGCAACTCGTGCGACGGCGCGATCTGCTTGCACCAGTCGTCCAGCGCTGCGGTGGCCTTGGCAAGGCCACGCGGCCACAGGCGGTCCACCAGCACCCGAGCCCCGTCGGTCGGCTCGGGCGGATCGTAGGCACGCGCTACACGCACGTCGAAGGACGCAACCACGGTGTTCATTCTCCGTTACCGCGTCCTGGCCCGCCACACTGGTGCGTCGAAGGGACACGTCATGGCACCCGGTCGTAACCGCGTCACCCCGATGGGTGACATCGAGGCGATCCCACTGCGCGGTGCGTTGACCGGCAATCGAGGCATTCTGCACTCCGGCCGGACGATCGTCCGCTACCACGCCAGCGACCTGTGGATCACGTGCGCACTGCGGTTCCGTGACCGGTGGCACGAGCAGTGGCGACCGCACCACTTCACGTGGCTGTACTTCCACGACGAGGCCGTCTCGTTCGCAGCCGGCCACCGTCCGTGTGCCGAGTGTCGACGGGACCGTTACAACGCCTACCGCGAGACATGGAGCGACGGCCTGGGGGTACCGACGCCGAGCGCGAAGGAGATGAACCAGCGGCTGCACGGCGAGCGGATCGTGCGCGGCACCCATCAGCGGCGGTTGCACGAGATGCCGTGGGCCGACCTGCCGGACGGCACATTTGTCCGGCTCGACGACACACCGGCCCTGGTGGTCGCCGACCACCTGACGGAGTGGACACACGCAGGCTACGGCACCCGCAGGCCGAAGCCGAGGTCCGGAACGGCCGACGTGATCACGCCGCCGGCCACGATCGCAGTGCTGCGCAGCGGCTATCCGGTCCAGATCGACGAATCAGCCCGCTGAGCGTCCGTGGCCCGCTCGATGGGTCAATGCGCCGACAGTCCACTCGCGTCCGGCACGCCCACGGCCTGGTGGGCCCTCGACTCGCCGACGGTGGTCGTGTTCAGGTCCGGGTACCGCTGCTGCGCGTCGTCCCAATACCGTTGTGCCGCATCGAGATCGTCGGCCGCCGCCGCGATGTTGCCCAGCCCCGTCTTGGCCCTGGCGACCTCGTACGGGCTGTCCGCCCGCTCGCCGGCCTCGGCGGCCCGCCGGTAGGCCGACGCCGCCTGTTCGTGCCGACCGGACCGGAAGTTGGTCCAGCCGAGGCAGTTCAGTGCCATGGCCGCGTCCAACAGCAGGCCCTGCTGTTCGAACATGCCAAGGGCCTCGGTGGCGTGTGCGAGCGAGTCCTCGTAGGCGCCGAGTTCGGTTTCGGCGAGCGCGATGCCGCGCAGTGTGATGGCCGCGTTCCGGTCGGCGCCGGTCCGCTGGTAGAACTCGAACGCCGATGACAGGTCACGCAACGCTGCCGCGTGGTCGCCCCGGTAGTGGTGCACCCAGCCGATGTTGGCCAGCGCGTTGACCTCGCCGTGGCCGTCCTCCAACTCCCGGAACACCACAAGGGCGGCCGCGTAGTAGCCGGTGGCGATGTCCAGTTCGCCACGGTCGATGTGCGCGATGCCGAGATTGTTCAGCGTGGCGCCCTCGGCCCAGCGGTCGCCGACCGCGCGGGCCGACGCCAGTCCCACCTGATGTGTCTCGATCCATGGGTCCCACAGCTTGGTGAGGAAGAAGTAGCCGCGCAGCATGAACGCCAACTGCCAGGCGCGGTCGTGCAGGTCGTGCTCAGCCGCGACCGTGACCAGGGCCGCCAGCGCGGGCCATTCGACGCCGAGCCACGACACCGCCGCAGCCGTGTCGCCGAACGACCGGACATCGGGCGGCAGGTGGTCGTAGCCGACCACAGGGCGGAAACGGCCAGGTGTGATCACCACATCCGCGCTTGCCGCCGCGTGCACGGCGTGGTCCACGAGCCGGACCACCGCACGCCGTTGCTCGTCGGGCGTGACATCACGCAGTCCGGTCTGCGCCGCGAACGCGCGCAGCAGATCGTGGCACTGGTAGCGGCCACCTGGTTGTGGAATCAGCAGGTGCGCCGTCTGGAGCCGGTCCAGCAAGCGGTGTGCCCGCGCAAGCGGGACGCCGGCGAGCGCGCCCGCGGAGTGGGCGTCGATGTCGGTGCCCGGGTACAGCGTGCCGAGCGCCAGCAGCAGCCGTTGCTCGGCCGGCAGTCCGTCCCAGGACAGCTGGAACGCGCCGTGCACACTGCGTTCGCCGTCGTCCAACTCGTGGAACAACGTCTGACTGTCGGCAAGCCGGTCATCGAGGTCGGCGAGTGTCCACACCGGATTGCTCTGGTACCGGGCCGCCGCGATGCGAATGGCCAACGGCAGCCGACCGCACCGGTCCACGATCCTGGCCAGCGTCCGCCTGCCGTCAGCACCGTCGGGCAGCCTGACCCGACCGGCGATCGAACTGAACAGTGTCACCGCCTCTGCGTCGGTCATCGGCCCGAGCGAGACGTGGTGGGCGTCGTCCATCGCGACCAGCCGGTTGCGGCTGGTGACCAGCACCCGGCAGCCGGGATCGCCGGGCAGCAGCGGCAACACCTGCTGTGTGCTGCGTGCGTTGTCCACCACCACGAGCACCCGTCGGTCGCGCAGGCAGCCCCGGTAGAAGACGGCGCGATCCTCCGGCGAGCGCGGAATCTCGTCACCCGGCACACCCAACTGGCGAAGCAGCCGGTCGAGCGCGTCGGAGCTGTCCACCTCGCGGCCGCCCCGGGTGTGGGCGTGCAGGTCGATGAACAACATGCCGTCCGGGAACTCGTCCTCCACCCGGTGTGCCGCCAGTACGGCGAGCGCTGTCTTGCCTGAGCCCGCCATGCCGTCCACCGCGCACACGCCGGGCGAGCCGGTGTGACCGGAGCGCAGAATCCCGCACACCTCGGCGAGTTCGTCGTCCCGGCCGGTGAAGAACGGGGTGGCGGGTGGCAGACCGGATGGCCGGACGGTGAACGTGCGGGACCGGATCTTGCGGCGGCGGCGCGGCACCACGGCGATCAACACTCCTCCTGTTTCGAGTTCCGCGTCGCACAGCGTCGCCAGCGCTTCGTTCGGTGGTGCGACGCCGTTCTCGACCTTGCTCAGATAACCTTTGGTGTAGTGAATTCGATTGGCGAGGTCGGTCAATGACCAACCGGCCGCCGTCCGCAATCTGCGCAGTTCGGTGCCGAAATTATCGTCGCCCATGTCTCTCCGTTCCTGTCCCCGGCCAGTATCGCCGATGCCAGGTCAGCGCGACCACAGCGTGAACAGGTCAATCAAGATGCTGATCACATGAGTCTGCACGGTGAATCCCTCCCTCGATTTCGTTGCCGTGCGGCCATTTCTGCCGTACTCGAATCATGCGGTGAGACAAATTCGAACACCATGGGTTTCCTGTTTCTTGAACACACCGGAAACGGGACAGGGCAGATATTGGACAAAAACCTGCCATTTTCCGGTAGGCAACGACGACTACTACACTCGGCTATTGCCTACCGGCGATCCCGAACGGGAGATGAGGCATGCAGGACATCGCAGCCGAATTGATCACCGAACTGAAGGCGTTGCGCAAAGGCAGAGGTATTGACGACGGTGATCTCAGACATCGCGCTGGGCCGACCCTGTGCTTCGTGCTCGACGTCGACGATGACGCGTCCGCAGCGGACATCAGAGCAGCGGCCCACGACTGGCTGACCGAGTCGGCCGCGCGGCTGCCCGCCGACCTGGCGCTGGCGGTGCTCGCCGCGTTCGGTCTGCACCAGGACGCCCGACACCGTTTCTACAAGGACCGCATGGCATGGCTGGCCGGCAAGCTGGGCCGGGACGGGCGGACAGCGCAGCGCCGGGTCGACGAGGCGTGCACACAGCTTGCCGGTTTCGCCGCGGCCGCGGCTCGCCACCGAGAGATCAGGGCGCTGCCCTCGGAGAACATCCCGTGGCACACGCAGCGGCTGAACACCACAGTGGTGCTGGACGGTGTGTGCCCGGAGATCATCGAACGGCGGCGGATCATCAGCCACCGGGACGGCCTGACCACGATCGACCTCGCCGTCACGATCACCGCACCACCGTCAGCGCCCGCCGGCACAGCGGCGGACTCCACCGACCTCGGCGTCGACCTCCTGTGGGGCGGCACCCTGATCCGCACGGTCATGGAGTCCAGCCGCCGCATCGGCTTCTCGCTGGAACTGCCCGAGCCGCTGGCCGAGGCACAGCAGGCCGAGTTCGCGCTGCGCTTCCGGATCCTTGACAGCAAGGCGTTCCGGCCGCACTACGTGTGCGTGCCCAGGTATCGGTGCGACCGGTTCGACCTGCGGGTCCGCTTCGACAGGGAACGCCCGCCGCCGGGCGTGTGGCGCCTCAACAGCGCCTTCCAGAACGACGTCGACGACCCGGTGGAGGTCGGCGACGCCGTTTCGCTGGACAGGGCGGGCGAGGTCCACGTCAGGTTCGACGACCTCAAGCCGGGCTTCGCCTACGGCGCCCGCTGGGAGCCGAACACGAGATCGCTCGGCTGAGCAGGCTTCACCCCGGGACCGAACCAGCGACGCAGTGCCGCGTCCAGGCCCGGTCCACCCGCCCACACCACGTAGCCGTCCTGGCGGACCAGTCGCGGCGCGGCACCGGCACGGGTTTCGACGCGATCGGCCCAGCCCGGGGGCAGTGCCGCGCCGACGAGCACGGCGCGACCGTCCGGTGTGACCGGTACGTCGGCGCGACCGGTGGTACCGGGGTAGGCGAGCCCGATGCCGGACAGTTCCAACGCGACGGTGCGGCGCGCCTCGGGAACGGCGAGCAGCCCCGTGACGATCTCCCGGACGGCCACGGCGTCCGGGTCGGGCACGCCGAGGATTCCCTGCGCACGGGTGCTGACCAGCACACGGGCGGCGACCGGGTGCCGCTCGTCGTGGTAGCTGTCCAGCAGTCCGTCCGGGGCATGCCCACGGACCTGTGCCGCCAGCTTCCAGCCGAGATTCACCGCGTCCTGCAGGCCGAGGTTGAGCCCCTGGCCGCCGACCGGCAGGTGGATGTGGGCCGCGTCGCCCGCGAACAGCACGCGGCCGTGGCGGTAGTGCTCCAACTGCCGTGCCGCGTCGCCGAACCGGGACGCCCAGAGCACGTCGCCCACCTCGACCCCCGGCCCGTGCGCCGCGGTCAGCGCCCGCTGCACCTCGTCGACCGTGACAGGCGCGTCGCGACCGAGCCGTTGCTGCTCCTCGCCACCGACGACCACGCGGTACCGCCCACCGGACAGCGGCAGCAGGAACCCCGACGTGAGCGACGGCAACTGCCAGCCGTCGGCCAGCCCCGCGGGTTTCCTGGTGAGCGTGACGTCCGCGACGACCAGCGAGAACCGCGCCGATGAGCCGGGGAACGCGGCCCCCAGGAGCGTGCGGACCGCGCTGTGTCCGCCGTCCGCCGCGACGAGCCAGCCCGCCCGCTGGTCGTGGCCACCCGCGGTGACGGTGACGCCGTCGCCGTCCTGCCGAACGGCGGTGACGGCGGCGCCGCGTAGCACCGGGCTGCGCAGCCGCGCCTCGATGGCCACGGCGACGTGCGCCTGCTCGATGCCCAGCTGGTACGGGAAACGCGTCGGCAGATCCGTGTAGTCGATCGGGATGCCGGAGAAGTGCCCGGCCGGCAGCCGAGCCTCGACGTACGGCTCGATCGCGGGGAGCAGGCCCCGGTCGGCCAACACCTCGATCGACCGGGGCTGCAGGGCGAGTGCCTTCGACCGGGTGGTCGGCCGGGCGTCGCGCTCCAGGACCAGCACGTCGAGCCCGGCGCGCTCCAACTCGAACGCGGTCATCAGGCCGGTCGGGCCGCCGCCGGCCACCAGGACGTCAGGCATCGAGGTGCTCCTTGTTGATGTACCAGACGTGCCACGCGATCAGGCAGCCCAGCGACGCGAACCACACGACGGTCGTGACCACCGAGATCAGGTCGATCGGCAGCGTGTAGACGAGCACGACGTGCACCACGGCGCCGGCCAGCAGCACCCCACCCCAGGCGGCCGTGTTGATGCGCAGCCCGCGCCGGAACCGGGCGTCGGTGTCCCAGCGGCCCACCCACGCGTCGGCACCCTCGGCACCGCGCTTGACCTCGGCGATCGTCCGGCCCAACGTCAGCTGGGCAGGCCTGCCGATGAACACCGTGACCAGCATCCACAGGCCGAACAATCCACCCAGCGCCGCGGTCCACCCCTCACGGATCGCGAGGACGCGTGGGTCGTCCGACAGCAGGCCGAGCACCACGGAGAGCACCAGCACGCTCAGCGTGACCAGCGCGACGAGGTCGACCTTGCGGTTGCGCACGATGGTCCACAGCACGAACGGCGCGGCCACCAGGACGCCCGCCATCAGCGCCCACCACTGGCTCACCCCGGCGGCGCGCAGGCTGTAGAACAGCGCCATCGGCACGAGCACCTCGAACACGACGGTGAGCACGTTGGCGCGGATCAGCCGGCGCAGTCCCATGTCCGGCGCGGGCTTCGCATCGATCATCATTCGGATCCCCCCTCGGGAGCGGGTGCGGTCGCCCGCACGTACAAGTCGGCGAGCTCGCGGCCGATGCGGGCGAGCTCAGTGGGTTCTGGTGTGGCGGCTGCCGCTGTGGCGACGACGGCGTCGAGGCCACTGGTGAGGGCGAGCGCCGCGGTGAGCGGGTCGAACCGGCAGAAGACACCGGCTTCCTGGCCGGTGCGGAAGTGCTCCGTGAACAGGGCGATACGGCCGTTGACCGCAGGGCTCTGTGAGCCCGCGTTCCTCACCATGTCGATCAGCGCCCGGACCTCTGCCGGGTGCTCGCCGACCAGCGCGACGTTGGACTCGACGTAGGCGCGCAGCTGCGCGACGTGGCCGACGGCGGCGTCGATGCGCGGTTCCATGAACGCCCCTGTGACCTTCTCGATCTCGGCCACGCACGCCGCGAGCAGGTCGTCCTTGCCGGCGAAGTGGTAGCTGATCATGCCGGTACTGGACAGCCCGGCGTGCTTCGCGATCCGGCTGAACGACGCCTTGGCGTAGCCCTCCTCGGCGATCACCTGGATCGCCGCAGTGACGATCTGGGTCCGCCTGGCCGATTCGGTGAACGTCCTTGCTCGCATGAGCAGAATTTAGCTCGGATGAGCAAACTATGCAAGTGAGTTGACCCAGGGCGTGGTTGACCAGGGGATGAGCCCATGTGGGAGTCGCTTCGCCCAGGCGGGCGGCGGGCGGATCAGGTGACGGCGTGCTGCTATCTACTGTGGACCGGCGACGCGGCGCTCCAGTTCGACGTTGCCGCCGTCGCGGCGGGCGCCCAATCCGGTCAGGAGCGTGTTCGACGCCACGTTGGTCGCGTCGACCTCGCAACTGGCCTCCGTGTGGCCGGCCCGGTGCAGTACGTCGAATGACTGCGACAGCAGGGCCCTGGCCACGCCACGCCTGCGGTAGGCCGGCATGGTGGCGATCATGCCCAGTCTCGGTCCCACCGGGCGCTGCCACACCCGCACCAGGCCCGCGTAGTCGCCGGTGGCCTGATCCACCGCGATCAGGTATGTGGCCGGGTCGAACTGCGGGTCGCGCAACGTGTCGGCGGCGAAGTTCGTCGGGTCGTTGTGCCAGCCCATGGAACCGGGGACGTCCCGGCGCAGTGCGTCGTCCAGTTCGCACCACCTGACCGGGTCGGCGTCCACGGCGGAGATGATGTCGAACCCGGCCGCCTCGCTGCGTGGCCAATCGGTTGGCACCAGGTAGAGATGTTCGCGGCGCGACACGCTGAAGCCACGTGCCGCCAACGTGTTCAACGTCTCGGTGTCCGACTCGTTCACTTCGATCAGCAGATCCTGCTGGAGCGCTTGGACGGCGGCGTCGATCAGTGCGCCGACGGCATCCGGTTCGGCATCCCGAAGCAGTAGGTACCAGCGCTGATTCGGTCGGTACTGAGCAATCAACCGGCCAACGGGACGCTCGACGGACGGTGGCTGAAGCCGGTCCTTGGTGGGCTTCTGACGCTCGCTCGCTCGCGTCAGACCTATCGCCACCCACTGATTCGGCGTGTCGCTGATCACCTTGAGCACAAGCGATCACTTTAGTAGCGCGCCCATTTGCCACGTCCAGGCCACACTTTCGGGGAAGTTACCCGTAACGAGGGTGTGCTGACCGTTGTCGGGTCACCATTTAGGCGGTACCTCGTAGGCCAGTCACCGTATAGCCTCTGTTACTGTAGGTAACCAAGCTGGCACACGGAGACCTCGACGCGGCGGGCTGAGACGGCACGGATGCGACCGTATTGGAGCGATGATGGACCTCGCCGCCCCGACGAAGGGTTATTTCACAACGGAGCGCCACGATTGGTTACGCGCCTCGGTGCGTCGTTTCGCGGCAGCCGAAGTGGCCCCCCGGGTCGCGGAGATGGAAGCCACCAGGGCTGTCCAGCACGAACTGTCCAGACTGATCGCCAAGCAGGGCTGGATCGGCGTCACCATCGATCCCCAGTACGGCGGCATGGGTCTGGGTCATCTGGCGAAAACCATCATCATCGAGGAACTTTCTCGGGTCAGCGGCGCGATGGGCGCCATGGTGCAGGCATCGCAACTCGGTGTGGCGAAGATCGTGCACTTCGGCAACGAGACACAGAAGAAGACCTGGCTGCCGACCATCGCGGCCGGTCACTGTCTGCCCACCATCGCCGTCACCGAGCCGGAATCCGGCGGTCATGTACTGGGCATGCAGTCGACGGCCGAACGGCACGGTGACGAGTACATCCTCAACGGCCGCAAGGTGTTCGTCGGCAACTCGCACGTCGGTGACCTGCACGGCGTCGTCGTCCGCACCGGGCCCGGCTCACGTGGCCTGTCCGCGTTCCTGGTGGAGGCCGACAGTCCCGGCTTCTCACTGGGTGAACACCACCCCGCGATGGGTCTGCACGGTTTCAGCTTCGGTGAGCTGATTTTCGACAACTGTCGGGTTCCTGTGGAGAACATGCTGGGTGTCGAGGGCGACGGTCTCGAGGTCGCCTACTCGTCCAGTGTGCTGTACGGCAGGCCGAACCTGACCGCCGTCTCACTGGGCATCCATTGGGCCACCGTGGCGGACACCATGGCGTTCGCCAGCAGCCAGCGGCGCTACGGCAGGCCGTTGCACGAAGTGGCCACGGTCAAACAGAAACTGGGCGAGATGCAGTCCCGGTTGATGACCGCCCGGCTGGCCGCCTACCACGCGGCACACCTGCTCGACGAGGGTCTGCCCTGCGACGCGGAGTTGATGAACGCGAAGCTGGTCAACGTGGAGTACGCGATCGACTCGGCGCGCACGGCGCTGGAGGTGCACGGAGCCATCGGCTTGGACGCCGCCAGGTCGGTACAGCGCTACCTGCGGGACGCCCACCACATCGTCGCCCCGGCGGGCACGTCGGACATCCAGCGGCTCAGGCTGGCCGAGTTGGCCCTCGGTACGGCGAAAGGCCAGCAGTGGTCGGAGAAACTGGCCGACCTGCTGCGCCCCGACCTGGCCTGCTGAAGATCCCTAGCCAAGCCCCGCGCGGTGGTAGATGCGCTGCACGACTTCTTCTGCCGCCGCCTTGATGGTCTGCACGCCGGCAGCGTCCCACTGCTGCGCTTCCGTTGCCACCACACACATTGTGCCCAGTGCGGTGCCGTCCCGGTCCAGCAGCGGGGTGCCGATGTAGGAATAGATGCCCAACTCGTCGACCACCGGGTTGCTGTTGAACCTCGGGTAGTCGCGAACGTCGCGCAGTGCCCAGGTCTTGCGGCCCAGCACCACGTGCGGGCAGAAACCGTGATCCAGTTCCATCACCCGGCCCGGCTGCGCTGACGCGGCTGCTGCCACCGCCTGCTCGGCCGCGTCGTTGGCGGCACCCGGCGCGTACAGGCCCGCGAAGTACTGCTGGTCGGGGCCGACGAAGTTGACCATCGCGTAGCCCTCCGGCGCGCCGACGTCGTGCGCGAGCCTGCGGGCCAGTTCGTCGAACTCGGCGTACGGCCGTGGCTCCACGCCCAACTCCCGCAGCCGCGCCATGCGCCGGGCCGCCTCCGGGTCGTCCGGCGCGGTCAGCAGCCGGTCGTCCACGGCAGCGGCGTGCGGAAAGCTGGTGCTCGGTTCGAAGGCCATGCGAAGCTCCGGGGTAATGGTTGGGGTTACACGGAACGGGACGTGACAGCGAGCAGGACGTGTTCGATCAGGCTGATCAGCACAGTGGTCGCTGAGCGGGTGTCACGGGCGTCGCACATGACGATCGGCACCCGCTCGTGGATGGTCAGCGCGTCCCGCACTTCAGCGGGCGTGTAGCGGAAACCGCGGTCGAACTCGTTGACGGCCACCACGTACTCGATGCCGCGCTGCTCGAAGAACTCCAGGGCGGGGAAGCAGTCCTGCAGTCGACGCGTGTCGACCAGCACGACGGCACCCAGTGCGCCACGGGACAACTCGTCCCACATGAACCAGTAGCGGTCCTGGCCCGGTGTGCCGAACAGGTACAGGACGAGACTCTGCTCGGGGAAGGTCATCCGACCGAAGTCCAGGGCCACCGTGGTGGTGGACTTGTTCTCCACGCCGGCGAGGCTGTCGGTGCCGATGCCCGCCACGGTGAGGTTTTCCTCCGTCGTCAGCGGCTCGATCTCGCTCACCGCTTTGACGAGGGTGGTCTTACCCACCGCGAAGCCCCCCGCGATCAGGATCTTCGCTGCGGTCGGGATCGGAGGCGAACTGTAGTTTACGGAGCCCATCGAGCAGGTCCTTCATGGTCTGTAGGTCGGGGGTGTCGACGGTGGGGGCACCCATGATCAGCGCGTCCCAGGCGATCAGATCGGACAGCAGGACCTTGGCGACCACGACGGGCTGTTGGAGATTGGCCGCCACCTCGGCCACCGAGGTGGCGCTCCGGCAGAGGTCCAGCGCGACGGCGTGCTCCGGTTCCATGTGCGGCGGTGTCCTACCGGTCGCCAGGAGCATGGTCATCAGGTCCAGCGTCGACCGGGGTCGGGTTCGCCCGTAGGTCACCGAATACGGCCGCACCACTGGACCCGCGTCGGCGTCCAGGAGTGGATCGTCCTCGGGGAACGGCATCATCACCGGTGTCCGTCGACAGGTGTCGCCACCACGGTGCGAGCGGGAGTGCCGAGGTGATCCGGCACCCGCTTCACCATCTGGGCCATCTCGAAGCCGAGCACACCTGCGTCCGCCTCCGGGTCGGCCAGCACGGCGAGCACGCCGTTGGCGCCCGCAGAGCACACGTACGCGGCAACACCGTTGAGTTCCAGGAACACCTGGCGGACACCGTCGTCGTTGCCGAACTGCTTGCCGACACCTCGGGCGATCGAGCACAGCCCGGAGGCCATGGCGCCGAACACCTGTGCCTCGTCCAGCGTCAGGCCGTACCAGAACTTGGCGATCCCGTCGGAGGACAACAGCACAGCACTGCGAGCGCCGGGAACGGCCGTCACCAGTTGGTCTAGTAGCCAGGTTGGCTCCGCTGCCTGGCTCGTGGGCCTATCGATCATGGTGAGTGGACTCTCCTTGGGGTGACAAGCGCGTGGTCAGCGGGACAACGGGCTCGCCGTTCTCCTCGCTACCCGCACGGATGCCGCTGCGGAACGCGGCTGTCGCACTGGGGTTGTGCTCACCAGCCGATGGAGTGGCCGTCGCGACGGGCGGCGGCGGGGTGCGTAGCTCGTACGCCAGGTGGTTCGTGCCCGGCTGCCGCTTGGGCAGCGGCGGGCGGTCCTGCTCGATCGGTACTTCGGGGGGCGCGGGATCGGGAGTGCTGACCACGGGTGTCGGCTCGACGGACGGCAGTTCGCCTGCGCTGCCCGGCCACCGGAACGGGTCCAGCTCCGCGACGTGCGGCTCGACATCGGGCGCGATCTGTTCGTCGGGAACGGCTGGGACCACCAGGCTGTCGCTGGTGTTGCCGGCCAGCGAGTACACCCGGTGCGCGCCGTGCCGTGGCGCGGTCAGTTCCTGGGCCGGTGCGGCGCCGGCCGTCACCAACTCGCGGTGCGTGCCCTGCGCCAGCGCCGCGTCGTCGGTGTCGTCGCCGAGCAGGCTGTGCGGCACGACGACGGCGGCGGTGACGCCACCGAAGATGTTCCTGGCCAACCGGACCTGGACGTCGTTGCGGCGAGCCAGTTGTGCGACCACCCAGAGCCCGATCTGCCGGCCGTCGGACAACAGCACACCGACGTCGCTGATCTCGGGGCCGGACAACAGGTCGTTGATCCGGTCCAGGTCGTCGGCCTTGATCCCGAGGCCGCGGTCCTCCACCTCGATGGCCAGGCCGGCCGTGACGTTCTGCGCGCTGAGCATGACGGTCGTTTCCGGGCCGGAGAACGCGGTCGCGTTCTCGATCAGCTCGGCCAGCAGGTGGATGATTTCGGTGACGTTGTGGCCGCGCAGCGTGCCATTGATCGGCGACACCATTTTGACGCGTTTGTAGTGCTCAACCTCCTGCATGGCGGAGCGCAGGGTGGTCACCATCGTCAACGGCTTCGTCCACTGACGTGGTGCCCTCGCACCACCGAGCACGCCAAGGTTTTCCGCCTGGCGCCGGATACGCGTCGCGAGATGGTCGACGGCAAAAATGCCCTCAAGCGTCTCGGGGTCCTCGATTTGCTTTTCGAGTTCGTCGAGCATCTGGATCTCGCGGTTCACCAGCGACTGGAGGCGCCTACCCAGATTGGCGAACACCTGTAGCCGCTGCATCGGGTCCGCGGTCACATTGGGTTCCGCGGACTGCACAATGGCGAACTCCGCCGCATGCACCGCGGCCCGGTAGTCCCGGTCCACCTGCGAACCCGACTCGTCGGTGAGCTCGCTGACGGCGGGCCGCTCGCCGTCCCGGACCCGCGCCGCGAACTGCTCGATGTGGTAGGTGAAACGCGCAGGCCAGGACGATGCGTTCTCGTAGGCCTGCTGCAGTTCCATGTGCGCCTGCTGCACTCCGATCAACTGCTGCCGGGCACTGCGCGCCGAGTGCTGTTCCGCGCCGGCCACCAGGCTCAGTTCGTTGATCCGGTCCTGCACCGCGCGCGCCGCATCCTTGGCGCCGGTGGCGGACCAGGCCAGGACGATGCCGGCTCCGACGATGCCGCCGACCAGGACGCCGACGATCATTCCCGTCGAATGGTCCTTGGCGAGCAGCACGGCTGCCGCCGCTCCCAGTACCGCCATGACGACGGTCGGCAACACGGCGACCCTGGCGATGCTGGGCTGTGCGGCACTCGTCGTGTCCGCGACACCCGCCGAGGGCTCCGCGCCCGGCTCGACCCACCGGGCATGCGTGTTACCTGGAGGAAAATCAGACATTAGCGACCTCGGTAGGGAATCCCAGCACGTCGGATGCGTCCATTGTTCGGTTGTGCCCCCACATGCGGACGGTTGTATTTCGTCATCCGCACAACCTGCATACCAAACGCCGGACAACGCTGCGACACCGGGTCGCAACCCCGGCTCCGGCGTCCGGCATTTGATCACGTGACAGCTGGAGATCCTAGCAGCGATGCACTGCACTACGGCAACTGTCGTAACCCGAGTTTCACGTGCGGCCGCCGGGTCGCATCGGCGACGGTGACAATCAGTAGTAACTCCTGGTGAGACATTTTGGGCGCATCTCGGGAAAAACTAGGGGGTGTGAATCTGGTTACTGTGACTACCTATACCCAAATGGTCGCTTGACGGCTATGTCAGGCCAGCAACAGGTTGAGGTCACCGAACTCGTGCCACAGATAACCTGCCTCGATCGCCTCGGCATAGCAGCGGCGCAGCAGTGTCGCCGGCGCGACCGCGGCGAGCATGTCGAGGTGTGACGCCTTCGGCTCGTGGAAGCCGGTGAGCAGCCCGTCCACCGCGCGCACGCCCCGTTCCGGGGTGATGATCAGCTCGGTCCAGCCGCCCGCTGCGTGCAGTGTCCCGTCGGTGTCGGCCGCGCTCTCCAACGCCCGCACCGCCGTCGTGCCGATCGCGATCACCCGGCCTCCTGCGGCTCGCGCCTGGTTGACCACCCTCGCAGTGGTCGCCGAGACCGAGAAACGTTCCGGGTAGGGCCGTTCGTGGGCTTCCGGTGATGCCACTCCGGTGTGCAGCAGGATCGGTGCCACCAACACGCCCGCCGAGACCAGCCTGCTGACCAGCCGGTCGGTGAACGGCCGGGCCGCGCTCGGCATCTCAGCGCTGCCCGGCTGGGTGGCGAACACCGTCTGATAGGCGGAGATCGGCCACTCCCGGGGGACGTAGCCGTACCGGATCGGCATGCCGTGTACGCGCAGAAATGCCGGCACCGAGCCGAATCCGCCGGTGTGCAGATCGGCGATCCACAGCCGCTCACGGGAGTACCGCTGCCGTAGCACCAGTTCAGCGCCACCGGGCAGCGCGTACCGCTGGCCGGGTTCACCGCCGGTGTAGGGCGTTGTCGCCTTGTCGGCGTTGCGCCGCAACTCGACCAGCCACGTGCCGTCCTGCCGTTCGGTGGACAGGTGCACGGTCAGGTCGTGGTGGGGGATCGGCACGGCGGCCGGCATGGTCGCCGACGTGTTCACCACCAGCACGTCACCGGGCAGCAGCAGATCGGGCAGGTCGGTGAATCGGTGGTGCGCCACGGTGTCGCAGGTGGCGTCGCCGACCAGCAGCCGGACACCGTCCCTGGTCAGGCCGCGCGCCTCCGGCGGCTCGTGGGCCTCCAACGTGCCGGGCAGTTCGAAGTCGAGCACGGTCCTGGTCGTCATGACAGCACGCCGGTCAGGCTGATCCGTCCGGACTCCGGCCGGTCCGCGAGCAACCGCAGGAACGCGGGCACGACGGTCTCGGGCAGTGGCCGGTCGGTGATGTCCTCGCCGGGGAACGCCTCCTGGTGCATCCGGGTCCGCAGGTCACCGGGATCCACGGCCCACACCAGCACGTTCGGCTGCTCGGCGGCCAACACCCTGGACAGCGCTTCCACCGCGGCCTTCGCGGAGCCGTAGCCACCCCACCCGGGATACGGTTCGACGGCGGCATCCGAGGTGATGTTCGCGATCATCCCGACCCGCGCGCGCAAGGCCAGTTGCGCGAGGGCCAGTGGTGCGAACACGTTGACCTCGTAGACCTCCCGCAGCGCGGTGGCCGGGTAGTCGACCAGTGCCGGCTGCGGGCTCGGGCCGAGGATGCCCGCGTTGTTCACGAGGAGATCCGGCCCGCCCAGCCGGTCAGCTGCGGCGATCAGCGCCGCCCGGTGCGCCGGATCGGTGACGTCGCCCGGCACGGCGATCGCGGCATCGCCGATGGCGGCCCGCGTCGCCTCCAGCGCCGTGCTGTCCCGAGCGTCCAGCACGAGCCGCCAGCCGGCGTCCGCGAGTCCGGTGGCCAGCGCGCGGCCGAGACCGCGGGATGCTCCTGTGATGATGGCGACGGACATCCCGTCACCTCCGTTCTCTCGTCGATGAGATCGACGCTAGGGACGCGGCCGTTCGCCGCCATCGGGCGCGGGACGGCGTCGGTATCCGACTTTGGTCCTAGGACCACTGCCCGAGCCGGACCAGCGCAAATGTGGGTACGGTGCGCTCATGAGCGGGTTCGACGGGGCTGGATTCGACGAACTGCGCGAGGTGAGTGCGGCGGTGCTCGCGGTCACCTCGCGGCTGTCCGTGCGCGATGTCCTGCAGACGATCCTGACCTCGGCACGCAAGCTGCTGGACGCCCGCTACGCGGCACTCGGCGTGCCGGACGACAAGGGGTCGTTCGCGGAGTTCCTCGCCGACGGCATCAGCGCGGAGCAGTGGCGCGAGATCGGCCCTGTGCCGCGCCAGCACGGCCTGCTGGGCGTCATGCTGCGCGACCCGAACCCGGTGCGGCTGGACGACATCAGGGAGCATCCCCGGTTCCGCTGGTGGCCTGCCGCGCATCCCGTGCTGACCGACTTCCTCGGCATGCCGATCACCGACGGCGACGAGATCCTCGGTGAGCTGTTCCTGGCCAACAAGTGCACGCCGGGCGGGTTCACGGCGCAGGACCAGGAGTTGCTGCGGCTGCTCGCCGCGCACGCCGCCATCGCGTTGGTCAACGCCCGGCTCTACGAACGCAGCCGTGAACTGTCCATCATGGCCGAACGCAACCGGATCGCCCGCGAACTGCACGACGCCGTCACGCAGAAGCTGTTCAGCCTGCGGTTGACCGCGGATGCCGTGGCCACCCTGCTGGACCGTGACCCGGAGCGGGCGGCCACCGAGTTGGCCACCGTGCGCAGGCTGGCCGCCGAGGCGAGCGGCGAGTTGCGGGCCATCGTGGTCGGCCTGCTGCCGGTCGACCTGGCAGGCGACGGGCTGGCCGTGGCGCTGGGCAAACAGGCCGACCTGCTGGACCGGGTGCACACCGCGTCGGTCAAGTTCCACGGCTGCCCTGTCGCCGGACTGAGTTCGGCCAGGCAGGAAGCCGCGTACCGGATCGCGCAGGAGGCACTGCACAACGCGCTGCGGCACGGCAACCCGAGCACGGTGACGATCGCGTTGTCGGAGAGTGACGGGGAAGCACTGCTGGAGATCACCGACGACGGCGACGGGTTCGACACGGCCGCGTCGCCGAACGTCACATCAGGTCAGCGGCTCGGCCTCACCTCGATGCGGGAGCGGGCGCACGCGGCGGGTGGCCGGTTGGCCATCACGTCGCGCCGAGGCGGCACGTCGGTGCGGTTGAGGGTGCCGACCGATGACTGAGCCGATCAAGGTCCTCGTGGTGGACGACCATCCGGTGGTCCGCCAGGGCCTGCGCACGTTCATCGACCTGCAGGACGACCTGACGGTGGTGGGGGAGGCCGAGGACGGCGAGTCCGGTGTCGCCGAGGCGCAGCGCTGCCAGCCGGACGTGATCCTGCTGGACATGCGGATGCCGGGCAGTGACGGAGTCGACGCGCTGCGCGAGTTGCGCAGGCTGGGCAACCCGGCCAGGGTGCTGGTGATCACCAGCTTCACCGATGCCGGTGCCGTGCTGCCCGCGGTGCGAGCCGGTGCCGCCGGTTACGTCTACAAGGACGTCGACCCGCAGGCGCTCACCGCGGCCATCCGTGCCGTGCATGCGGGACATGTGTTGCTGCACCCCGATGTCGTGGCGAACTGTCCACAGCGGACGGTCGGCCGGACCCGTTGACGGCCCGGGAACTCGAAGTGCTGACCGAACTGGCGCTCGGCAGGTCCAACCGGGAGATCGCGCGGTCCTTCGGGGTGTCGGAGAAGACGGTGAAGACGCATGTCAGCGCGGTGCTGCGCAAGCTCGGCGTCCAGGACCGCACCCAGGCCGCACTGCACGCGCTGCGCGAAGGCCTGGTGGAGAGTTAGCGGCGGTAGTCGCGGACCGGCGGCAGCGGCATGATCACCGTCGGCGTGGCGTCGGCAGGGTCGACCTGCGCCGCCTGCCCCGCGCGGCGGGCACGCAGTAGTTCCAGGCCGAGCGGGATCACCGAGATGATCACGATCACCGCGATCGCCGGCAGCAGGTACTTGTCCACGCCGGGCACGGTGGCGCCCAGGCCGTAGCCGGCCAGCGTGACGCCGATCGACCAGACGGTGCCGCCGACCACCTGCCAGAGGGTGAACGTGCGGGTCGGCACGGCGAGCATGCCGGCCAACGGGTTCAGCACCGTGCGCACCACCGGGATGAACCGGGCCAACACGATGGCCTTCGGATAGCCGTAGCGGGCGAACAGTTCGTCGGCCCTGGCCACACCGGCCTTGAGCTGCCGGTTGCGCACCTTGGCCAGCAGCGACCGACCGCCGCGCCGACCGAGCACGAAGCCCGCCTGCGCGCCGAGCAGCGCACCGCAGACGGCAGCGACCAGCACGGCGGGCAGTGAGAGGTGGACGCGGGCGGTCACGTCGGTGGTGCAGAACAGTCCCGCGGTGAACAGCAGGGAGTCACCGGGCAGGAAGAACCCGATCAGCAGGCCGGTCTCGGCGAACAGCACGACGAAGACCCCCAGCGCGCCGAGGCTGGACAGCCACGACGATGCACTCAGCGGGTTCACGGCCTCTACCGCCCTTCCTCTGCACTACCGGGACGCGGTCACGACCGACCAGGGTAGCTGCGGTGTCACACCAGAAGTTCGGCGGTCCGCAGGAACCGGCCGCCCATGTCCTCGGCGCCGAAGCTCAGCGCGTAGAGGCCGGTGGACACCCGTTCCAGGAAGCCCCACTCCCAGATGGCGGTCGCGTCGATGCCGGTGTGGTCGGCCAACAGCGCACAGTATTTGCGAGCCAGCGATACCGGGTCACCGGCCAGTAGTTCGGTGCACCAGTCGCGTTGCACGACACCGCAGTCGTAGGCCGGGTCGGCGAGAAACCCGTCCGGATCGACGAACACGAAGCCGGACTCGGCACCCACCCTCGGCGTGGTGACCCGCAACGCGTTGCCGGGATGCGGATCACCGTGCACGACGACGCAGCGGTCCGGGTCGAAGGCGGCCGACCGCCGTTTCGCGTACCGCAGCGCCTGTGTGACGACCCGCTCATCGCACGGGTGGTCCAGCGTCGCCCACAGTTCCTCGACGAACTGGGCCAGCGCCGCTGCCCTCTCCCGCTGTGCCGCCACTGTGTGCGCCGGCACCTGCCACGCCTGGCGCAACGTGTCGGCCAGCACCTCGATCATGCGTTCCGGCGGCCAGCCGAGCCGCTCCAGTGACGGGCCGAGCGATTCCAGCAAGATCGCCCGCCGCTGCTCGTCATGCGCCAGCAGGGTCACGTAGCCGTGGCCGTTCGCGTCCCGGATCGTGCGCACCTGGCCTGCTATGTCGTCACCGGGGATCGGCAGCTTGACCACCGCGTCCTGGTGGTCGGCCGTCCGCACCCGGACCACGTAGGCCGCCGAGCCGCCGGTCAGCGGATCCAAGAGAGTCAGCGACCATTCCTGCCGCAGGTCGGCCAGCAGATCGGGCAGCTCAGCCAGCCACTGGCGGCCCGCTTCGCCACGGCTGAGCGCCTTCTGCCGCACCAGGGCCGGTACGTCGGCATGCCCGTCGACGCTCAGCCAGGACTCCACCGGAGCAGCCTAGTGGTGTGTCCAGTAACCATGGCGGTGGAATTTCGGTTCCAGGTGGGTGCATCGCCAGGCGGA
>DASXYT010000430.1:0-12097 GCA_036502345.1 Pseudonocardiaceae bacterium
GTCCTGCACCAGCTTGGGGGCCCGGTTCGTGACGCTGGCCGGCCACGCCGAGAGGCAGGCGACGATCTGGGCACCGTCGAGGGCGAGCGCCCGCGCCGACTCGGGGAACGTCTTGTCGTAGTCGATGAGCATGCCGACCCGGCCCGCCGGGGTGTCGAAGGCGGCGAACCCGTCCCCGGGCGCGTAGGCCACCCGTTCGCCGGCCGGGAGATGGACCTTGCGGTGCCGGCCGAGCACCCCGTCGCCGGTGACGCAGACCGCCGCGTTGTAGCGCCGGTCGCCGTCGGCCTCGCAGTAACCGACGCACACCACCATCTCCTCGGCCAGCGCCACGACGGCCTTGACCTGCTCGCCCTCCGGGTCCAGCGCGGGCGGCAGCGACTCGGGGTCGGGGTTGCTCAGGTCGGGCAGGTAGCCACCGAGGGCAGCGTCCGGCAGCACCAGCAGCGCGACGCCGTCCCGCCTGGCGTGCGCGATCAGCGTGCCGATGCGCTGCAGGTCGAAGTCCAGGTCGCGGCCGAATGTGGCGGCGACGGCACCGATCCGGATCACTCCCACGTGCGCATCATGGCGCAGCCGCGACCAGTCCGGCCGCACCGAGGGGCGGATATGCCGCAGGCCGTCGGTCCCGCAGGTGCGCCATGGACCGCCGGGCGGTGGCCAGTGCCTGCGCGACGTCCACCTCGGCGACGGCGACACCTTCCGCGACCCCGGTGCCGGCCAGGATCTCGCCACCCGGCCCGACGACCTTGGCGCTGGCGACGAAACGGAGCGAGCCGAACGTGCCGGACTGGTTGGCCGACAGCCACACGATCTGGTTCTCCAGCGCCCGTGCCTGGTCGAACAGGTCGAACCGGTAGGTCCACCGGTCGCTCGCCAGATCCGGTGACGCGTTGGTGCTGCTGCCCGGCCACGCCGACATGCACACCACGATCTGCGCGCCGCCCAACGCGAGTGCCCGCGCGGACTCGGGAAACGCCTTGTCGTAGCAGATCATCATGCCCAGCCGGCCGACCGGCGTGTCGAACGCTGCGAAGCCGTTGCCGGCGCCGTAACTGGCGTCCTCGGACAGTGGTTGGTGCACCTTGCGGTGGTTGCCGAGCACGCCGTCGCCGGTGACGCAGACCGCGCTGTTGTACCGGACCCCGTCGGCCGCCTCGCAGTAGCCCGCGGTGACCACCATGTCCTGCGCCAGCACGCACAGCCTGGCGATCTCCGGGCCGTCCACCCGCAGTGCCGGCGGCGGTTCGGCGTCGCCGCGCAGGTCGGCGAGGTAGCCGCCGAGGCACGCCTCGGGCAGCGCGAGCAGCCGGACGCCGTCCGCTCTGGCCTGCGCGATCAGCCCGGCGATCCGGTCGAAGTCGGCGGCCAGGTCCCGGTCGAAGGGCGCCGAGACCGCCGCCATCCGCATCGCTGTCATGCTCGCCCCATCCCGGTCACGCCCGCAGTGATCGCCTCGGTCTCGGTGCCGTCCGGCCAGCGCAGCCGCACACCGCCGCCGGGCACCAGCACCCCGCACTCGGCGTCCCGCGCCGGTCCGGCCGGCAGCGGTGCGGAGCCGGTGGTGAGCATGCCGAAGCCGGGAAAGCAGGTCAGCCAGTCACCCGTCGTCGCCGCGGCAGGCCTCGGCACCCGCGCCACGTCCAGCACGGCGCCGCACCCACTGGCTTCGGCGAGCATGCCCAGGGTGCCGACGATGCCGGCCATCGACACGTCCTTGGCCGCGGTCGGCCGTGCGGTGCCGACCGACTCGATCATGGCGCGCAGCTCGGCTCCGGACCGATGCGACGTGGAGTCCCACTGTCGGCCCGCGTAGCCGGGTCGCCAGCCGCCGCCGGTGTCCACGGTCAACCGGACCGTGTCGCCTGGCCGGCCGCCGCCACCGGGCACCGGGTGCGGTGTGTGGCCTAGCGCGGTCACGCTCAGCGCTGCCGGCACGCCGAACTGGGTGTGACCGCCGAGCACCGGCACGCCATAGGCGGCACTGGCCGCGCCAAGCCCGCGCAGCACCCTGGCCGCGAACGACGCGTCCCGCGCACCGATCGCGTCCAGCAGTCCGACCGGTCGGGCACCCATCGCGGCCAGGTCGTTCACGTTGACCAGCACCGAGCACCAGCCTGCCCACTCCGGGTCGCGCTCGACCATGGACGGCAGGATCGCGTCGCACGCGGCGACCAGGTCACTGCTCGGCACGGGTGCGCCGTCGTCGCCGACGAAACCGGGTCCGCCGGGTGCCAGATCGCGCAGCAGCGCCCCGAGTGCCTGCTTGGTGGCCGCGACGAGCGCAGCGATCCGTCCGATCGGCCAGCGCACCAGCAGGTGCGGCCGGCCTGCGACCGCCGTCTCGCTCACCACGTCCCAGCCCAGCCGCTCGAACAGCGACCGGTACCGCTCCTGCACGGTGGCCTCGAACCGCAGCACGCCCGCGTTCTCGGCGTAGGCGCAGGCGGCTCGCACCAGCGCGGCACCGGCGCCTCGGCCGGCCGCGCGGTCCACCACCAACCGGCCGCCGAACCACCAGCCGAGGTCCCGGCCGGCATCGGCCGGTCCGAGCCGCACCCCGCCGACCACCGTGCCGACGTGATCCAGCGCGACCAGCACCACCGTGCGTGGATCGTCGTCGTGCTCGTCCAGGTCGTGCCCGGTGAACATGCCCTGCTCGTGCACGAACGCCGTCGTACGCAAAGCCCGATAGGCATTGAGCCGCAACGGATCCGTGGCCGGCTCGATGCGGAACGCCAGCCGGTTGGCGGGTGCGCCGAGCAGCACGGACGTGTCGGTGCGCAGGTCCGCACCGGCGCCCCAGGTCAGATCGTCGACCAGCGACACGGCGCTCACCCGCCCGCCGCCTGCAACGCCCCGCAGGCACCACACGCCGCACACCCTGCCTGTTGGTCGGCACCGGTCATGCCAGCGGCCCGCAGCAACGCGGCGATCCGGCTGGTCACGTCCCGCACCAGTTCCCGGTCCGGCGCCGGCCAGCCGTCCCGACGGGCCAGCGTGCCCAGCATCGGCCGGAACGGCACCGCGAACGGGTAGACGCCCCGCTCGATCAGCCTACCGGCACCGGCCACCAACTCGTCCGGGTCCTCGCCGAGCCCGATCAGCAGGTAGGTGGACACGCGGTTGCGGCCGAACACCCGGACCGCCTCGGCCCAGGCCGCCTCGTACTCGGCCATCGGCACGGATCCCTTGCCCGGCATCCACTTGCGGCGCACGTCGTCGTCCAACGACTCGACGTGGATACCGATCGCGGTGGCGCCCGCGTCGTGCAGTTCGGTCAGCACGGCGAGGTCACCGGGCGGTTCGATCTGCACCTGGATCGGCAGTCCCGGCACCGCTGCCAGTACCGCCCGCACACAGCGCACCAGGTTGCGCGCCCCGCGATCCGGGCCCGCCGTGGTGCCGGTGGTCAGCACCACCTGCCGGACACCGTCCAGCCGGACAGCCGCTTCGGCCACCTCGGCCAACTGCGCCGGGGTCTTCGCGGCGACCGTCGCGTCGGCGCGCAGCGACTCCTCGATGGTGCAGAACCGGCAGCGCTGGTCCTCCGCGTAGCGGACGCACGTCTGCACGACCGTGCTGGCCAGCACGTCAGCGCCGTGCAACCGGGCGATCCGCTCGTAGGACACACCGTCCGCCGTGGACAGATCGTAGAACCTGGGTCGGCGCACCACATCCAGCGACAACCCGGTGTCCTCGGTACCGAGGAACACCTTTCCGTGCTCGACGTGGTACGGGCTGTCCGGGTTGTTCGGCAGCGCGGCGTTGGCCCCGTCGACCACGACGTGGCCGTCGTCGCTCGGGCCCGCACCAGCGGGCCGGTGAACCGGTGCCCGCATCCGCACGCCCAGCAGCGCGATGTCCACCCTCGTGCCCAGCACGTCGGCAGCCATGACGGCCTCCTAGAACATGTAGGTGGAGTTGATGATCGCGCCCTTGCGCGCGTAGTGGATCAACGCGTCCTGCACGTCCAGCGGATGGGTCGGGATGACGCCCTCGATCAGGTCCTCCTCGCGGGCGCCGTGCAGGGACAGGCCGAACCGACAGCAGTAGACCTTGCCGCCCTCGGCTATGAACGTGGCCAGCGAGCTGTTGATGTTGTGCTCACCGGGGAACGCCGAGTTGCCCGTCGTCGGGAAACCCCTGGTGGCCAGGCAGTTCAGCGAGCCGGGACCGTAGAAGTAGATGGCCGACTCGAAGCCCTTGCGCAGCGCCCTGGTCGCCTGCAGGATCGCCACGAAGCTCACCGACGACTCGTGCGCGATGCCGTGCACCAGGGTGAAGTAGGACTCGCCGTTCTCCGCCTGGTAGTCGGGGAAGACCTTGGTACCGCCGTAGATGCTCGACCCCACCGGCAGCGCCGGGTGTGGGATCTCGGTCATGCTGGTCTTCTCCAGCTCGGTCAGGTCGGTGATCGTCTCGGTCATCTGTTCTCTCCTTGTGTTGTGATCATCCGTAGAGCTTGGTGAAGGTGTCCCGGAACATCAGGTCGGCGAGGTCGCCGTCGCCGACCGCCGAGGCCAGCCGGGCCCGTTCGCCCTCGTGGTCGCCCCACGGTTCGTCGCTGGCGAACAGCACCCTGTCGGCCCCGATGCCACGCCGGTCGATCTCGGCGGCCAGCCAGCGCGGCGCGAAGCCGATCGCCCAGGACAGGTCGGTGTAGACACGTTTGCCGGCCTCGATCCAGTCGAAGAACCGCGACCCGACCAGCTTGATGTGGCCACTCATCCCGCCGCCGAAGTGCACGAGATGGATGTCCACCATGTCGCCGTACGCGGCCACGAGCTTGCCGACCTCGTCGATGTCCGACGCTGCGCCCGGCGACGTGTGGACGTGCACGACGAGGTCGTGCGCCATGGCGGCGGAGAAGATCCGGTCCAGCCCCGGCCGGCACGCCGGGTCGCTCGCCCGGCCGCCGAGCAGGAAACTCATCTTCAACGCCCGCACGCCCGGTTCACCTGCCAACCGCAGCGCGGCCTCGGTGCGCTGGGCGTCGCCAGGCATCGGCGACACCCACAGCGCCGCCGTGATCCGGTCGTCGGCAGCGGCTGCCTCGACGCACAACTCGTTGAAGGAGAACGCGATCTTCGGATCGGGCACGCCGTAGTTGGGGATCACCAGCGCCCGCTCCGTCCCCTCGGTGTCCAGGTCGGCGACCAGTTCCGCGATGGTCGCCCGCGCGCCGATGTCCGGGTGCACCGGCGGCCCGCCGTAGAACGGGTAGGCCGGGAGCACGCCGAGATGGCGGTGCGAGTCGTGCACGAGCCGTCGGGTCATGTCTTCTCCTTCAGGCCACCGTGCGTGGGGCCGTCCACTCGTCGTCGGTGGGCCACGTGCTGTACCGGGTGCCGGCGATCCAGCTGACCTCGGCGGCCTGCCTGGACTCCCGTGTGGCGACGATCCGGCCGGCCAGGTGCTCGGCGTCGGCCGCGACTCCGCAGAACCGGCCCGAGCCCCACGTGTACTGCCACGGCAGGCCGAGGAAGTACAGGCCGGGACAGCTGGTCACGCCCCGGTCGTGGGTGGGGTAGCCGCGGCCGTCGAACACCGGCACCTCGATCCACCGGTTGTCCCTGCCGAACCCGGTGCCCCACACGACGGTGCCGATGCCCTCGGCAGCCAGGTCCAGTTCGGTCGGGGCCGTGTCCGGCCGCCAGACCGGGGTGTAGCGCGGCTCGGTCGGGGCGTCGATGCCGCGCCGCTCGATCCACTGGTCGACCGAGTCCTTGATGCCCTCGGACACCGCGTCGGCGCCGTCCAGGTTGCGGGCCAGATCGTCGCCGAACGTCAACATGGTGCCGTCGATCCCGGTCAGCCGCCCGTACAGCCGCATCCCACCCAGCGCGAACGCCCGCAGGTCGATGTCGCGGCCGCCGTCCCGCCCTGTGACGTAGTGGTTGGCACGGAACCGAACCGTGTCGGCGTCGGCGAACTCGTCGATGCCACGCCGGTAGTAGCCCATGTCCGCGAGCCACGCCACCACGTCCCGGCCCCGGTAGGTGCGCGCCACCCTCGGTGCCGACCCGACGGCCAGGTGCACATCGCGACCGGCCAGGTGCAGGTCCTCGGCGATCTGCGCACCGGACTGTCCACTGCCGACCACCAGCACACCGCCGGCCGGCAGCGATTCGGGATTGCGGTACTCACTGGAGTGCACCTGGTGCACCGACGACGGCAGGCGCTCGGCCATCCTGGGCCGCAACGGCACCTGGTAGGGCCCCGTCGCGACCACGACCTGTTCGGCCACCAGCCGACCGGCCGTCGTGTCGACCTCGAAACCGCCTTCCGGGGTGCCGCGCAGCCGGGTCGCCGTGACACCCTCGTACAGCGGCACCTCGAAACTGCGCGCGTAGTCGGCCAGGTAGCCGACGATGTCGTCGCGTAGCATGAAGCCGTCCGGATCCTTGCCCTGGTAGGGAAATCCGGGCAGCTGACACTGCCAGTTCGGGGTGACCAGGCAGAACGTGTCCCAGCGGCGGTCGCGCCACTCGGCACCGACCCTGTCGCGTTCCAACACGACATGCCGCACGCCGTGCTCGCGCAGCCACCAGCTCATGGACAGTCCGGCCTGGCCACCGCCGACCACGACGACAGGCACCTGCCTGCCGTCCAACTCGGGAGTGACAACGGAGCTCAGCACCGGACCAGTACAACGAGCGCCGATGCCCGACGCGTTTCATCCGGAACACCAGTGCGCTACCGGGACCTCACCGCGTTAACGGCAGGAAAACAGGCCGCACAGCGAATACACAGGCGACACATGGGACGCGGACAGCCGAGGTCCATAACTTCGGTGCACATGACGTCGCTCCGCACCTGGCCCTCCCGCGCCGCTGACGCGCCAGGGTCCCCGTCCGACCGCAGAGGTGCGCGAATCGCGGTCGCCGCAGCCGTGGTGTGCTGCGCGATAGCGGTTCGGCTGGTGTTCTTCCCGTTCCGCTCCGGCGACTACGACGCCTATTTCAGCCAGTGGTACGCGTTCATCGCCCAGCACGGCGGCTTCGCGGCACTGCGCTACAACTTCGCCAACTACAACGTGCCCTACCTCTACCTGCTGACCCTGCTCACCTACACGCCGATCCCCGCGCTGTACGGGATCAAGCTCATCTCGGTGGCGTTCGACCTGCTGCTGGCGTTGTTCACCTACCGGATCGTGGCGCTGCGCAGGCCGGGCACGTGGTGGCCGATGGTGGCAGCGGCTGTCGTGCTGTTCCTGCCGACCGTGGTGATGAACAGTTCGCTGTGGGGCCAGGCCGACGCCGTCTACTCGGCGTTCGGCATCGGTGGTGTCTACTTTCTGCTGCGGCGGCGGCCGTGGCTGGCCTGCCTGTTCTTCGGGATCGCGTTCTCGATCAAGCTGCAGGTGATCTTCGTTTTCCCGGTGTTGCTGTTGCTGGCGCTGCGGCGGCGGGTGCCGTGGGCGGCACTGCTGCTGATCCCGGGCGTGTACCTGCTGCTGGACCTGCCGGCGCTGCTGGCCGGCGCGAACGTGCACGACCTGCTCACCGTGTACGCCACCGAGGCCGGCACGTACAACCAACTCACGCTGAACGCACCCAACCTGTACCAGTTCCTCGGCGACGTCGGCCACACCGCGACGATCAAGGCGCTGGGCATCGAACTGACCGGGCTGCTGATCGTCGCGTGTCTGCTGCCATTCGTGGTCAAACGGATCGAAATCACGCCGACCAGGATCGTGCTGGCCGCCACAGTGTCCGCGATCCTGGTGCCGTTCTTCCTGCCGGCCATGCACGAGCGGTACTTCTACCTGGCCGACGTGCTCACCGTGATCGCAGCGTTCTACCTGCCACGACGGCTGTGGGCACTGCCGGTGCTGGAGCAGTTCGCGTCCGCGTTCTCCTATGCGCCGTTCCTGCGGATGTCGGGCGGCCTGATCAGTTTCCCGATCCTGTCCGCCGCGATGGCGGCAGCGCTCGGGCTGGTGACGTGGACGGCCATCCGGGAGTCACAGCGACGCAAGGCCCTCGATCCCGGCCCCGCTGATCACTAGGCGCTCCTTGCGGTTGCCCAGCAGTGACTGGGTCCAGTTGATCAGACCGCCGTCGGCGATCTCCGTGCGCACGTCGTCCCGCACCACGAACGCCTTGAAGCAGAGCCCCGCGTAGTAGCCCAGGCCCGCTGGTCGGTCCGGGTCGTCCACGACGGTGACCCCGGTCAGTCCGGCCAGGTCGTCCCGGACGGCGTCGGCCACCGGTGCCAGGCGTGGTTGCGCGACGGTGAGCCGCAGTTCGGCCCCACCCATGGTGAGCAGCGTCGTCATCAGGAACCGCACGTGCTCGACCACATACCGCCGCTCGAACGCCAGGTCACCGGTGTCCCGACCGGCCGACACCATGCCCAGCAGGCCGAAATGAGCGAAACGGCCGGCACCCGCGAACCGCTGCGCCCGCACCACCCGCTGCAGTGTGGCCAGCCGCACGACGTCGGCCGACCGGGGATCGGCCTGTAGCGCGGTGCGCCTGCGGTCGGCGGCCACCAGCGCCAACCCGTTCGTCGCGTCGGCGGCCACCTCGCTGCCGCGGACCGTGGCCACCACCTTGTCCTGGTGCACGCTGCCCAGCACCGAATGCGTGCCCAGCGGCACGACGGGAGCCAACGTCAGCATCTCGAAATCGTTGGGCAGCAACGAGATCAGCCTGTCCTCGGTAGCACGCAACCGGTCGAACGGCACGGCGGCTGGCGCGACGAACCGGTCCTCGCGATAGCGGCGCAGCACGTCCGCCGGTGCCAGTTGGCCGGCCCGCCTGCGCATCACGCCCAGCAGCAGCGTGATCAGGTCGGCACCCGGCAACCCCGCCAGCCGGTCCAGTACGTCCGCACCGCCGGCTGCGCGAACCACCCGGTCCAACGCTGTCCGATCGCTCATGGACACCATGCCTACCAACAGCGATGATCGACTGCGAATGAATTCGCCGTGGGCAGGCCCCGTAGACTCGATGCGGTGCGCAGGAGAGGGCTGAGGGCCGAGACGGCTGCCGTGTGGGCGGCAGTGCTGCTGATCATCCTGTTCGCCACGAGGGCCGACATGGTGCCCTTACCCCCGCCACCACGACCCGGCCCGCCGGTCAACGGCCCGCTCACCGTCGTGTCACTCGGTGACAGCACGCTGTCCGGCGAGGGTGCGGGCAACTACACGACGACCACCGACGGCGCGAACGGCGACTGGTGTCACCGCTCCCCTGCCGCCGAGATCAACCAGACGCACGTGCCCGGCGTGGTGCGGACGGTAGATCTGGCGTGTTCCGGCGCGAACACGGCGCAGGTCGGCCCCGGCAAGGCCACCCAGTACACCGAGCCGTCTCAGACCAGGCAACTGACCACGTTGGCCAAGCACGACAGGGTGATCGCCGTGGTGGTCGCCGTCGGCGCGAACGACGACCCGCACTTCGCCCAGGTGCTCAACTCGTGCGTCGAGGCATGGGCCGACCGGGGCAGTTGCAGCGCGGGCTTCGAACCGCAGTGGCAGAAACGGATCAACGCCATGGTGCCCAAGGTGGCCACCGCGCTGCGCGACATCCGCTCCGCCATGGCAGGTGTCGGCTACGCGCCGGGCACCTACCAACTGGTGCTCCAGTCCTACGCCGCGCCCATCGGGCCGAACGCGGCCGGCAACCTGCTCAGCCTGGCAGGCTGCCCGTTCCGGCCGGTCGACCTGAACTGGGTGCGGAACACCGCGGTGCACGCGCTGGACGACGGTCTGCGCGAAGCCGCCCAGCGGGCGGACACCCGGTTCCTTGACCTGGCCGACGCCGGCATCGGGCACGAGGCGTGCTCCGGCGGCAGCCACTCGGGCAACGAGTGGTTCACCCGGCTCACCGTGGCGTGGCAGGACATCACCGACACGCAGCGGGTCGGTCACGCGCTACAGGAGTCGTTCCACCCCAACGCCCGCGGCGCGGCGGCGTTCGGCAACTGCCTCGGCCAGTTCCTGGCCACCAGCGACCGGGCGGCCGCCTGTCTGGCCGGCCGCAACGGCGTTCTGCACCCGGCTGCGCTGGTCACATCCGGCTAGGCCTGTTGTAGCTCAGCCGCCAGGCCTGCCGCGATGGCGCCCTGTCCCCCGGTGATCCTGGCCGCGCCCAGCACGTTGGTGAAGTCCCGGTAGGCGACCACCTCGCCGTCCCGGACGGTCACGATGCCGACGCCGGACGTGAAGCGGAACGGCTTGCCAGTGGCCAGTGTGGTCCCGGTGATCTCCGTCGAGAAGATCACCACCTCGGGGTCCGTCGTCTCGTACGCGGTCAGTGCCACGTCCTCGACCTCGATCAGCGACCTGACGTCCCGCCGGGACTCGACCAGGTGCGCCTTGATCTGGTCCCGGCCGCGCAGCACCGACGGCGCGCCGGGGAAGCCGAACGGGTACTCGAACACGCCGTCCGCCGCGAACAGGTCGATGAAGCCGACCATGTCGGCGTCGGCCAACCGCTGCCGGATGAGTTCGGCCACCTCGAGTGGGCTGCGAGCCATGGGTCCCTCCAGTGCGATCTAATCGGGGCGAGCGCCCCGATTTACTATATGGAACGTACGCCCCGGTTGTCCACGTGTCGGCCACGACCGAAATGTCAGCCGCCTACCCTGGCCAGATGGAGACCATCGAGTTGGCCGAGGTCGCCGCCGTGCTCGCCGACCCCAGCCGGGCCACCATGTGCCTCGCGATGATCGACGGCCGCGCGTGGACCGTCGGCGAACTGGCCACCGCGGCCGACATCGCGCCGTCCACGGCCAGCGCCCACGTGCGCCGACTGGCCGACGCCGGGTTCGTGGAAACCGTCCGCCAGGGCCGCCACCACTACGTCCGGCTCGCCGACGAGTACGTCGCCGAACTCATCGAGCGCCTCGCCGAACACGCCGCACACCGCCAGCCACGGACCCTGCGCGCCTCACTGCGGGCGCAACGGCTCGCCTACGCCCGCACCTGCTACAACCACATCGCGGGCCGGCTCGGGGTCGCACTGCGCGATGGCATGCTGCGCACCGGACTGGTCGACAGGGTCGACGGCATCGTCCTCACAACCGCAGGCCACGACGTGCTCACCGACCTCGGCGTCGACATCCCCGACAGCAGCCGCCGCGCCCCGCTCAAGGAATGCCTCGACTGGACCGAGCGCCGGGAGCACCTCAGCGGCACCGTGCCGACAGCGCTGCTCGCCCGAGCCGTGCAGGACGGCTGGCTGGACCGCGCCAAGGACAGGGCCGTCCGGGTACCCGACAGCGCCGCGGAACCGCTGGCCAGGCTGGGAGTGCGCCTTGCCGACCTGGCAGCCGACTAACCGGCTGCCATGGCCAGCACGGGAAACCCGGCAACGTCGGCCCTGCGGATCAACAACAGGCCGTCGCCCGCGGTGATCAGTCCGCTCTGGCTCGCCGTGTCGGGCGCGGGCACCCGGCTGACGTCCAGCGAGATGGTCCCGGTGAGTGCGCCGGTCGTCGCCGAGCGGACCAGGACCCTGGTCGCATGGGCGGAACCGGTGTCCAGTTGGTAGATCGAGCCGTCGGCCTGCGTCACAGCGGCGGAGTCGCCGTAGGGGCCGACCGGCGCCCGGGCCGAGACCGGCGGCGGGAACACGAGCGCTCCGGTGCTCGGCTTTCGACATTCGTAGCCGAACCCGTCGATCACGCAGAGAGCGGCGGCATCACCGGTCACGGCCGCCAGGTCGGACATGCCTGACTCCTGCCAGACCACTCGCCCGGTGGCGGCGTCGATTACCACGACCTGCTGGGCGGCGAAGCCGACGGGAGCACCGGGCACCGACCACACCCGACCGGGCGCCGGGTGCGCTCCGACGATGTGGGCGAGCGAGGCGGCGAGCACGCGGCTGCCCCGTGGAATGGTGAAGACGTCGAGGCTGCCGACGCCCGACACGGTCCAGCGAGATCGGCCGGTGGCCGGATCGATGCCCTGAATCAGGTCGCTGTTCGCGGCCCCGCATCGCCTGCCGACCGCCAGGTCGTCCCCATCACCCGCCAGGTAGGTGGTGGGTGTCACGACGGTGTTGGGCGCGACCGCACAGCCGGCAGGTGCCGGCTCGGTCCACCGGCGCCTGCCGGTGCGCGGGTCGAGTCCGACAACGGC
>DASXYT010000431.1:0-11135 GCA_036502345.1 Pseudonocardiaceae bacterium
CGTGGACCACGGTGACCCGAGCTCGAACTACGGCAAGTACAGCTACGCCGGTTCGGTCTGGCACGTCTTCGACAACAACTGTGTGCTGTCCAAGACGATCACCGACCCGAACTCGGTGATCGACACGTGGGCCGGCAACCAGTTGTTCAACGTCGGCAAGAACGTCGTCGGCGCCACGAACAGCCTGCACTACGCGATGCTGTCCCAGGACAGCATGCTCAAGCCGCTGGACGACGCGGTGGCGAAGGCCGCGACCACCTTCTACGACAACGTGTACGTGCGGTGGTTCGCGCCGGTCGCGCTGCTCCTGGCGATCATCATGTTCCGGTACATCTGGACCGGCGACATGGCCACCATCAGCCGCCGAGGTATGTGGGCGCTGGCCGGCATGTGGCTGGCGGCGTCGGTGTTGGTGCTCGGCCCGGTGTACAGCCAGATGGACACCTTGCTGCTGCAGAAAACCTCGCAGATCCAGGCCGGTTTCGTACCGGCCAGCCAGGTGGACGCGCAGCGCAACACCCTGCCGGACGAGTTGTACGACAACGTGATCTACGAGAACTGGTTGCGTGGTGAGTTCGGTGATCCGAACTCACCACAGGCCAAGCAGTTCGGCCCCGAGTTGCTCAACGACCAGGCGTGGGCCAAGTCGGACGTGAACTCGGCCAACAACACCGCCAAGGTGACCGCGAAGCAGAACGACTACAAGGCGCTGCCGAACAAGCTCGGCTCGGCGGCGGGGTTCTTCGAGGGCTCCGAGGGCAGCCGTACCGGTGACGGCTTCCTGGCCTTCTTCCAGGGCTTCGCGTACGCGCTGTTCCAGTTGTTCGCCAAGGCATCCGTGCTGTTGGCGCAGGTGCTGCTGCGGGTGCTGCTGCTGGCGGCGCCGCTGATCGGCCTTGCCGCGATGGTGCTGCCCGAGTTGCTGCCCAAGGTGGCGAAAGCGGCGGGCGCGGTGCTGTTCAACGTGCTGCTGCTGTCCGCGCTGGCCGGCATGGACGCGTTGCTGCTGAACCTGATCTTCGGTGCCGGCAGCCAGTTGTCGCTGATCGCGCAGATGCTGCTCGCCGCCCTGCTCACCGTCGTGTTCTTCATGATCGGCAGACCGGTCCGCAGGATGTGGCAGATGGTCGAACTGTCGGTGTCCGCGGCAGGCGCCGGGTTCCCGTCGTCGCCGAGCATGATGTCCCGGCTGCGCAGGAAGTCGAAGGAACCGACAGCGCAGGAGCGGTTCTGGGACGAGGTCCGGGGCAGCGAGTCGGTCGATCGGCGGGATCAGTCCGGTCGGGTCCGGCCGGAGGGCAGCTACGGCGAGGCGGCCACCACGATCACGGCCACGGCACAGCGCACCGACCGGGCCAGGGCTCGCGGCCGCGAGCTGAGTGGCACACCGGGCGCGCAGGGCCAACCGGCGCTGCCGCCGAGCAGGCCCTACGGCTTCGGCGGCCCGACGACGACGGTGCCGGAGGCCAGGGCGAGCCGGATGGTGGACAGCCCACCCGCCGTTGACCGCGGTTGGGACAGGGGCGAGGACGCCTTCGTGGTGCCGTCCCAGGTGACCAGGCGCAATCGGGACAACGGACCGCGCAGAGCGGAGACGGAGATGGTGGCCGGCAGGCCCGTGTTCGTGCTCTACCGGCCATCGCGGGGACTTGAGGTGCGGGACAGCAGTTGGGACAGCAGGACGGCGCGAAGCTAGGAGTACCGGGTCATGCCCATCAGGACCAACCGAGGCCGTGCGGCGGTGTACCGCAGGCTGTGGGGTTGGCCGTTGCGATCGCCGAGGCACCTGGTCAGCACGCTTGTCGGGCTTTTCGTGGTGGCGATCGCCATCGCCATCGTCGCCGCACACGCCAGCACCTCGGCCAAACCCACGGCAGGCGGCGGCCCCAGTAGCGGGGTCGTCATCACCTCCGAGGCGCCGACCCCGCTGACCACCGCCCCGGCCGGTGCCGGGCTCGGCTCGACGGATGCCACCATCTCGCCGTCGGTCACGCGCTTAGCCAGCCCACCGGAGACACCGGTGTCCGCCCCGCCGCCGCCCGCCGCCCTGTCGGTGATCGAAGCGTGGGGCAAGGCATGGGTGAACCACCCGGTCGGGATGACCAACGCGCAGTGGCTCGCCCAGCTCAAGCCGTACACCACCAGTGAATTCCTGCCGCAGATGAGTTCGGTGGACGTCGCCAACATCGACGCCACCGAGATCACCGGGGCCCCGAAGGCGACCAACTCCTACGTCGGTTCGGTGGAGGCACTGTTGCCCACTAATTCCGGCAAACTGGACATCGTCGCGATCTCCACCCCGCAGGGCTGGCAGGTCTCCAGCTACATGGAGGCGTGACATGCTCAAGGCCGGGATCATCGTCGGTGTCCTCGCGGTGCTGGCCGCTGGCGTGCTCCTGGTGACCGGGGTGGTCAGCAGTGTCGTGCTCGGCGGTGAGCAGCAGGCCGCCGACTCGGCGTTCCAGAACACCAGCTGCGACGCCGATCTCGGCCCGTTCGTCGGTGCCGACGTGGCGGACGGCGCGACGGCGGCCGGCAGGCTGAACACCGCCCAGCAGTCGACGGTGTCGCTGATCATCACCATCGGCAAGCAGCGCAACCTGCCAGCGCTGGCCTGGCAGGTGGCCATCCAGGCCGGCATGCAGGAGTCCGGCCTGCGCGACCTGCCCGGCGGCGACCGCGACTCGGCCGGCATCTTCCAGATGCGCCCGTCGCAGGGCTGGGGCACCTTGGCACAGGTCACCGACCCGACCTACGCGGTGAACAAGTTCTACGACGTGCTGACGGCGATCCCCAACTGGCAGAAGGAGCGGCCGGGCGAGGCGGCCCAGGCTGTCGAGCGCTCGGCCTTCCCGTTGGCCTACAACAACTGGGAGGCGATGGCCGCCTTCCTGGTGCAGCACATCGGCCAGGTCGCCGACCCGAGCGGCTGCGGTGTCGCGCTGGCCAGCGACGTACTGCCGGCGCCGACGGCCGCCGCGGCCAAGGCGATCACGTTCGCGTTGGCGCAGATCGGCAAGCCGTACGTGTGGGGTGCCGCCGGTCCGAACGCCTTCGACTGCTCGGGTCTGATGCTGCGGGCCTACCAGGCGGGCGGCATCAACCTGCCCAGGGTGTCCGTCGACCAGTTCCACGCCGGGGCACTGCTTCCGGTGCGGGACGCCCAACCGGGTGATCTCATGTTTCTCGCCTACGACCCGGACAACCCGGCCACCATCCACCATGTCTTCATGTATCTGGGCAACAATCGGATCGTGGAGGCGCCGGAACCGGGTATACCGGTGCATGAGATCGCAATGCCGTGGAACAGCCGTGAACTCGTCCAGCAAGCCGTCCGTCCGGGAGTCTGAGAGAGTCTGATGCGCATGCGGCCACGGGGCCGAAAACGTCGGCAGCAGGAGGCGGAGCGCGTGTTCACTCCCGACCCCATCCAGCGCCACGCGGGACCACCCGCGTCCAGCGCTCCGCTGCACGACTACTTCAGCACGCAGCGGCCGGGAGCCGACGCGGGCTACGTGGTGTTGCCCCGCTCGCTGGTGGAGGCGATGCCGCTGCCGTGGCAGCAGCACATGACGTATCTGCTGTCCGAGTTCCACCAGGCGTTCTCGCACGTGACCTGGCCGATCTACCGGGTGCAGCCCTCCCGGCACGAGAAGCTGACCGACCTGGACGAGGAGCAGTTGGCCGAGGTCGGCTACCTGGTGGAGATCGACCCGGACGGCGAGGTCGTCTACCGGGACCGCGCCGGCAGGCTGGTGGAACGGCCGGGGGACACCACGGTGCTGGTGTCCTGCCTCGACCCGATCCCACCGCCGAGGCCACCGAGTTCCCCGCAGGGCACCAGCCGCCCGACAGGCCCCCGACCAGGGCCGATCGCGTCGGCCCCGGCGAACCACCCGCGCCAGGCACCGGTCGACCCGGAGCCACCGGACACCCCGCCGACCGGATTTCCCGTCCAGCAACCGCCGCTGCCCGGCGACACGTTCGGCCCAACCGGCCCGCAACGGCCGGGTCGTGGCCCACGTGATCAGCGTTGGTGACGCAAGGCTCCCCTTCCGGACCTGACGAACATGGGCGCGGCTGGCTACTGTCGAGCCGTGGCGGCGCAGAGCCGGCCTTCGGCCATCGACGAGCGGCGCGGTAGTCAGGACTTCTCGGCCATCCGAGCCGAGTTCCGACTGCCGACCGACTATCCGACGGCTGCCCTGGTAGAGGCCGAGCAGGCCGTCTCCGGCTCGCTCGGGCCGCGCGAGGACGCCACCGACCTGCCGCTTGTCACCATCGACCCGCCCGGGGCGAAGGACCTGGACCAGGCGATGTTGCTGCGTCGCCGGGGCAAGGGCTACCGGGTGGACTACGCCATCGCCGACCCCGGTCACTTCATCCGGCCCGGCGGCGCGCTGGACACCGAGGCCCGCCGTCGTGGCCAGACCCTGTACCTGCCCGACGAACTGGTGCCACTGCACCCGCCGCAGCTGTCCGAGGACGCTGCCAGCCTGCTGCCCGAGGAAACCCGGCCCTCCGTGCTGTGGACGATCGACTGCGCCGCGGACGGCGAACTGGAGCGGGTGCACGTGCGGCGGGCGCTGGTCAGGTCCGTCGCGCAACTCGACTACGACACGGTCCGCGACCGGCTGGCCGCCGGCACACCGCACCCGTCCTACGCGCTGCTGCCCGAACTGGGCAGGCTGCGCAGGGAACTCGCCGTCGCTCGGGGCGCCGTCGAGCTGCAACTGCCGGAACAGCGGGCGGTCGCGGACGGCAACGGCGGCTGGAAGCTGACCCTGCGCTCCAGGGTGGACGTCGAGGCGTGGAACGCGGAGATGTCGCTGCTCACCGGGATGGCCGCGGCCCAGCTGATGCTCGGTGCCGGGGTCGGTGTGCTGCGGACGCTGCCCGATCCGGAGCCGGAGGCGCTGGACAGCCTGCGCAGGCGGGCCAGCGTGCTCGGTGTCGACTGGCCGGCAGGCGTGACGGCGGCCAGGGTGCTGGCCACGCTGGACCCGAGCAGGCCCGAGGCGCTGGCGTTCCACGTGGACGCCACCCGGCTGCTGCGCGGCGCCGGCTACACCGTGCTGGACGCCGAGGCGGGCCTGCACCCCGAGACGACCACACACGGTGGGTTGGGCGCCGCGTACGCGCACGTCACGGCCCCGATCCGGCGCCTGGTGGACCGGTTCGGCACCGAGGTGTGCCTCGCCGTCGCGGCCTGCGTTCCCGTGCCGGAATGGGTGCGGGCGGCGCTGCCCGGCCTGCCCGGCCTGATGGCGACGTCCGACGCGCTGGCCAGCCGGGTGGACCGGGCGTGCCTGTCCCAGGTGGAGGCGTGGATGCTGGCCGACCGGGTCGGCGAGACGTTCCCGGCTGTCGTGCTGCACGCCGAGGCCAAGGGCGGTGAGGTGTTCGTGGCCGATCCGCCCGTGGTGTCGCGGTGTGTCGGTGACGACCTGCCCGAGGGCGAGCGGATCGTGGTCCGGCTGGTCGAGGCCGACGTAGCCCGCCGCAGGGTGACCTTCGAGCGGGCCGACGTGCAGTGCGACTGATCGAGGACGAACTCGGTGACCCGGTGCACCTGCCGGACACCGCGCCGACCGCCGTCGTGTCCCTGGTGCCGTCGCTGACCGAGTCGATCGAGGCGACCGTGCCCGGCGTGCTGGTCGGCGCCACCGACTACTGCGTCCACCCGCCGGATCTGGTGACCACCAGGATCGGCGGGTCCAAGTACCCGAAGGTGGACCAGGTCATCGAGCTGCGCCCGCAACTCGTGGTGGCGAACGTCGAGGAGAACAGGGCCGAGGACGTGCAACGGCTGCGTGCCGCCGGCATCGAGGTGTGGGTCAGCGCGGCGCCCGCGACCGTGCCAGCCGCGCTGGCCTCGCTGCGCAGGCTGTGTGCCGACGTGTTCGGTGTGCCCGCGCCAGACTGGCTGACCGGTGCGGAGCGGGAGTGGCAGCGCGTCGAGCCGATCAGGGTGACGGCGGTCGTGCCGGTGTGGCGGCGGCCGTGGGTGGTGCTGGGCAGGGACACGTTCGCCGGCGATGTGTTGCGTCGGATCGGCGTCGGCAATGCTTATTCGGAATCCGACGAACGGTATCCCCGGCCCGATCTCGCGCAACTGCGGACGATACTGGCGGACGGCAGGGCGAATGGTCTGGTATTGCCGGACGAGCCATATCCGTTCACCGACGACGACGGACCCGAGGCGTTCCCAACTGTCCGATATGTACTCATATCGGGCAGGCATCTTACCTGGTGGGGGCCTTCGTTGTGGATAGCGAGAACCCTACTGGCGGATGTTTGCGCAGCACTTGCGTAACGACTTTCGGCCCCTTCCCCCAGTCGGTGTCAAAGCGGTTGACTATGCAACGGCGGTAGGCCTGCTCCCGATGTACAACCCGGGCGGTCGGCATCCGTCCACGCTCCGACCCTGTGGTGCGTGCCCTGCATTGAGGAGGAAGCCATGGCTTTACGCCCGGTTCGATTGCTCGTGATGGCGAGCGTGGTCGCCGCAGGCGGCCTGAGCGTCGTCGCGGCGACCGCGGCCGGCTCGGTCGCCGCGTCACCGGCGCCCGCGTCGCACTCGGTGGCGCCCACGCCGTTCGGCGCGCACCCGATTCTCAGCAAGATGCTGCCGACGCCGCCCACGACCGCACTGTGCCTGTCCGAGATCGGCATCCACTGCTACAACCCCGCGCAGCTGACCAAGGCGTACGACCTGGCTCCGCTGCACAACGCGGGCATCGACGGCCGTGGCAAGACGATCGTGATCGTGGACGCGTTCGGTTCGCCGACGATCGCCAGCGACCTGCACACGTTCGACCAGGTCTTCGGCCTGCCCGACACGAAGCTGACGATCCGGCAGGACGCCGGCAAGGTGCCGGCATTCGACCCGACCAACAGCGACATGGCCGGCTGGGCCTTCGAGACCACGCTGGACGTCGAGTGGAGCCACGTGATGGCGCCCGGCGCGAACATCCTGCTCGAGGAGACCCCGGTCTCGGAAACCGAAGGCGTGCAAGGCTTCCCGGAGATCGTCAAGGCCGAGAACTTCGTCATCGACCACCACCTCGGTGACGTGATCTCGCAGAGCTTCGGCGCGACCGAGCAGACCTTCCCGAGCAAGCAGTCGATCCTGAACCTGCGCTCGGCCTTCCAGAACGCGGCGAAGCGGAACGTCACCGTGCTCGCGTCGTCCGGCGACGACGGCGCGACCGACGCGCAGTTCAACGGCGAAGACCTGTTCACCATGCCGGTGAACAGCTGGCCGTCGGCCGACCCGCTGGTGACCTCGGTCGGTGGCACCATGCTCGACCTGGACGCCAACGGCAACCGCTTGATGCCCGACGTGGTGTGGAACGACGGCTTCGGTGCCGGCGGCGGTGGCAAGTCCACCGTGTTCGCGCGCCCGTCCTTCCAGAACGGCGTCCGCAACATCACCGGTAACCACCGTGGCACGCCGGACATCTCGCTGTCCGCCGCGGTGGACGGCGCTGTGATCACGTTCGAGTCGTTCGACCCGGACAACACCGGTTTCGGTCTCGTCGGTGGCACCAGTGAGGCGAGCCCCGAGTTCGCCGGTGTCGTCGCCATGGCCGACCAGGTCGCGCACCGCGACCTCGGCAACATCAACAACAGCCTGTACCTGCTGGGCGCACTGCACAGCAAGGCAACCGGCATCGTCGACGTGACCCAGGGCAACAACACCTTCGGTCCGTTCACCAACAGCGACGGCACCACCCACACCGTCGTTGGCTTCAACGCTGGTCGCGGCTACGACCTGGCCAGCGGTAACGGCACCGTGGACGCTGCGAAGTTCGTTCCCGCACTCGCCTTCGTCGGCGGGCACGGAAACGGCGGCGGCCCCGGTCGTCACTGACCTCACCACGAATGGAGCCGGCATCCGTACCCTGGATGCCGGCTCCATTTTCGTCGCACATGACAAATCATGGTCAAAGTTCTCCGGTCAACCGGCAGCCAGCCTGTCCACTGTTACGCTGCTCGCCATTCAAACCCATGCGCGTGAAAGTGGATAAAGTGACGTCTGCGGCCGTGTCCATCAGCCTGGACGGTTCTGACGAGGAATTGCGATTGCTCGCCGATTGGCTCCGTGGTGAGGACCCGCTCCGTGGTCGGGTGACCATGATCGGACGGCCCATCCCGGCGGGCGAGATGGGTGGTGTGCTCGACGCCGTCCAGGTGGTGCTGAACAGCGGTACGGCAACTGCTCTCGTTCCCGCGTTGTTCGCGTGGCTGCACCACCGCAGGTCGGCCAGCAAGGTCACCCTCAAGGTGCGCGGCGATCGAGGTCGGGAAATCGAACTGACCTGCGGTTCCGCCGACGATGCTCAAGACGTGCTCAGGCAGATCACCACTGTTCTCGACAACGGCAGGTGATCCTCGATGCCGGCCCTTCCCGAACGGGACCTTTCGCGCGCGGTGCTGATCGGCACCAGCCAATTCGATCGACTGCCCGATCTGCCTGCGGTTCGGAACAATCTGACCGAACTGTCCCGTTCGCTGACTGATCCTTCGTCGGGCATTCTGTCGGAAGACAATTGTTCTATTGTGGACAGCCCGGAGACGACGGTGAGGTTCCTGCGACGACTGCGGTCCGTCGCGATGCAGGCCGAGGATCTGCTGTTGGTCTACTACGCCGGCCATGGTCTCCGGCACGAAACCCGTGACCAGTTGTACCTGACGGTGCAGGACACCGATCCGGAGGAGCCGGAGGCAACGGCGGTCCGGTTCGAGTCGGTGCGTGAGCTCATCGAGAGCAGCCCGGCCAGAACTCGGCTGCTGATCCTGGACTGCTGCTACTCGGGTCTGGCTCTCGGTGCGATGTCGAGCGGCGCCATCGATCCTCGGGAGGTGGCGGTCGGCGGCACGGCTGTGATCACGTCATCACCGAGGAACAAGATCTCCCATTCGCCGCCCGGCCAGCAGTTCACTGCCTTCACCGGTGAGTTCATCTCGTTGCTGCGGAACGGCTCGCGTATTCCTGGCGAACCGCTCACCGTGCGCACGGCATTCCTGTCGTTGCAGGCCGCGATGGCCATGCGCGATCTGCCGGAGCCGAAACTCAAGAACACCGACACCGGCAGTGACCTGATCCTCCGTCGCTCACCGCCACCCCCTCCGGCGCCGCCACCCACACCGCCAGCGCCGGAGGCACCGAAGGCGGCACCCAAGCCGGTGGTGTGGCCACAACCGAGACCTTCGCCTGAGCTGATGCCGGTGCGGCAGGCGCCGCTGATCGACGTTCTTCTACCGACCGTGCCGACGCTGCGTCCGGTCGCCCCACCGCCGGTCCAGCACGCGCAGAGACCCAAGATCTTCAAGCGCCTGATCGGGGCGCTGCTCGCCGACTCGGGCTGGTTGCTGCTGTGGGTCGTATGTGCCTTGGCTGCCTCGTACGGCATCGGCGGGTTCGTGGCAGTGCTGGCGAACGGTTCGTCCGTCCCGTCGTTCGGTTCAGACCTGGGTACCGGTATAGGTGGTACCGCAGTCGCCGCGGTGATCGGCATTGTCCTGTGGAAGCGCAGTCTGCGACTGAGAAGGCGGGGCGGCCAGTCTCCGGAGCGTGTGCTCGGGCCGTCCTTCGAGCGGATCTTCGCCAAGGTCCGCACATCGGTGCTCATCGCGGTGGCCGTCTTGTGTGCGCTCACCGGCGCGATTGGCCCCACGGCCGGCACCACGGCGACGACGTCGAACACCGGCCCGCAGAGTCTCAGCACTCTCGCTACCACCGTGGCCGTGGAGTGTTTCTTTGCTTGGGGCTTGCTGGCCTGCGGTTACACGCTCTACCGGCGGTGGCGGCCACGTAACGGTGTTGTCGCACTTGCTGACACGCCGCTCACTGACCCACAGGTGCAGTCGTAGCCTCGCGCCATGGAACCCACGCCAGAACCGAGCGACACGGTGACCGATGCCCAGACCAGCACGCAGGCCGATGCGGGCTGGTTACTCCTGTCGGTGGCGTGCGTCGTGGGTTTCTCGTTCGCCATCGGGGGATTCGCCGCCGTACTGGTGAACGGCTCGTTCGATCTGTCCTTCGGCTCGGATCTGATCGCCGCCGTTCTCGGCGCGATTTTCGGCGTGGTGAGTGGAATCGCGTTGCGCCGGCATGCGCGGCGACCGGAGACGCGGCCGTTCCCGATTCCCACGCCGGTGCTCATCGCCATCGGTGTGGTGTGCGCCATCGCCTTCGTCATCGGTCTGACCGTGCACACGAACGTGAACGTCGTTGGCGGCGGCCTGAGTGATGTCGCCGTCGTCGTGGCCGCCGAGTGTTCCTTCGCGTTCGGTCTGCTGGCCTGCGGCCGCGTGCTCTATCGACGCAGGCGCGTGGCCGCCGTCGAGTCGTAACCTGGTGCCATGGCTACTGCGCAGTTCGCCGACGAGACGTCGACCAAGGGTGCGTTCGTCCGGCAGGCGAACAGGTTCACCGAGCGCATCACGGCGGACGGTTCGACCGGTTGGCCGGTGGCCGCCGGGCGCTACCGGCTGGTGGTGAGCCTCGCGTGCCCGTGGGCGCACCGGTCGGTGATCGTTCGCCGGCTGCTCGGCCTGGAGGACGCGATCTCGCTGGCCGTCGTCGACCCCATCCGGGACGAGCGGGGCTGGCGGTTCACGCTGGATGATGGCGACCGCGATCCGGTGCTGGGCATCGAGTTCCTGTCCCAGGCCTACCTGAAGGCCGACCCCGGGTACGCGGGTCGGGTCACCGTGCCGTGTGTGGTGGACACCGAGACCGGCACCGTCGTCACGAACGACTACCCGATGATCACCCTCGACCTGGCCACCGAGTGGGCGGCGCTGCACCGGCCCGGCGCACCTGATCTCTACCCCGCCGACCTGCGCGCCGAGATCGACGCCGTCGCCGAGCCGATCTTCCGCAACGTCAACAACGGCGTCTACCGCTGTGGTTTCGCGTCATCGCAGCAGGCCTATCAGGAGGCCTACGCCGACCTGTTCGGCGAGTTGGACCGGCTGTCCGACCGACTGGCCGACAGGCGCTACCTGGTCGGCGACACCATCACCGAGGCGGACATCCGGCTGTTCACCACGCTGGTCCGGTTCGACGCCGTCTACCACAACCACTTCCGCTGCAACCGCAACAAGCTCGCCGAGATGCC
>DASXYT010000432.1:0-8424 GCA_036502345.1 Pseudonocardiaceae bacterium
CGACGGCCGAGCCGGAGTGGTCAGGGTTTGCGGGCCACGCCGCCCGCGATGCAGTGCTGCACCGGGTTGAGGTCCCGGAGGCGGGGGCCGTCCGGCCACCAGTCGGCGCACCGGACGAGCCCTGGGTCGACGAGTTCCAGCCCGTCGAACAACTCAAGCAGTTCGGCTTCGGTACGGAAAGTGCCGGAACCCATTGGGCTGTGGATGAACACGTCCTCCATCCGGCGGGCCACATCGGAGTATTCGTTCTCCGGATCGAGGAAATGGCTGATGGCGACGAACGAACCCGACGGCAGGGCGTCGACATACTGGCGCATGAGTTCGGCCGGCCGTTCCCTCGGGCCGTCGTAATGGTGGAAAGTACCCAACTGCAGGAACGCCATGGGTTCGTCGAAGTCGATGTACTTCCGTACCACCTCGTTGTCCAGAATCTCGGACGGCTCGAAGATGTTGGCGGCGACGAAATGGGTCTGGTCGTTCTCCTGCAGGAGAACGCGCCCGTGGGCAAGTACCACCGGGTCGTTGTCGACGTACACCACCCGGGATTCGGGGCGGATGCGCTGGACCACGTGGTGAATGTTCTCCGCCGTGGGCAGGCCGGAGCCACAGTCCAGGTATTGGGTGATTCCGGTCTGCGTCGCGATGAAGCGGCAGGCGCGGATCAGGAAGCTCCGGTTCTCGACAGCCAGGTCCTGCGCTTCCGGCGCCACCTTCCGCACCCCCTCGTAGACCTCGCGATCTATCGCGTAGTGGTCCTTGCCGCCAAGAAATGCGTCATAGACCCGGGCGATACTCGCGCGGTTCGGGTCGACGCCGACCGGTGGCTTGGGGGTGGGTCCGGCAGCAACGGTTTCACTCATCTAGGACTCCGAGGGACATGGAGGGAGGGGATACTCGCCTGGGTAAGCCTAGGGGGACGCCGCTACGCCTGTAAACGTAAGCGATTAGCCCAGACGGGTGCATGACGGTCAGGAGATGGAGTCGCGTCCGGTAACATCAAGCGCCTCACCTCGGGGGCGGATCGTAGGAGCGGCACAATGACGACGGCAGGCAGCGCGCAAAGCGAGCCCGGCGCCGGCCCGACCGTCCGCCGCATCATCCTGGGCGCTCAGTTGCGCCGACTTCGTGAAGCCACGCAGCTCAGCCGTGGTGACGCCGGGTACACCATCCGCGCTTCCGAATCGAAGATGCGCAGGCTGGAAACCGGTCAAGTCGGATTCAAGGAACGGGACGTCGCCGATCTGCTCACCCTCTACGGCATCACGAATGCCGTTGAGCGCCAACAGTTCCTCGAGCTCGTGCAGCAGTCCAACCAGCTCGGCTGGTGGCATCCCTACAGCGACCTCATCCCCAAGTGGTTCGAGGACTTCGTCGGTCTCGAGGAGGCCGCGTCGCGGATCCAGACCTACGAGCTGATGTTCGTTCCCGGATTGTTGCAAACCGAGGAATACGCACGCGCGGTAGCCGGACATGGTGAGCCGAAACCGGCACCCGAGGAGATCCACCGGCGCGTCGACCTGCGTCGGCAGCGGCAGAAGATACTGCTCGGTCCGCACGCGCCGAAACTGTGGGCAATCATCGACGAGGCCGTGCTGCATCGCCCACTGGGCGGCGAGGGGGTCCTGCGGGACCAACTCGGTCATCTCCTCGAGATAACGACACAACCGAACATCTCGCTACAGGTCGTGCCTTTCCACAAGAGCGGATCCGCTGCCGAGAGTGCGTTCACCCTGCTGCGGTTCGCGGAGCCGGAACTGCCGAATGTCGCTTACGTCGAACATGTGGGCGGTGCGCTCTACGCGGAGAAGTTCGACGAGATCGAGACCTACAGTCGCGTGATGGACCGCTTGGCCGTCAGCGCCGAGACGCCGGATGGCAGCCGCCAGTTGTTGGCGAAGTTGCGCGCGGATATGTGACCCGCCCGAACCGGCAGGCAACGGCACCAAACCGGTGCTGAACAGCACGGAACCCGCACCGAACTCGCACTGATCCGGCTGCGCCGTCGGCTTGCCCTGCCGGCATGAACCTCACCTTCAGGCTGGGTATTACCCGCCTGGCCCACTACAGCGCGCTCCCCCAGGTGTATCGTTACGACGGTTTCATCGTGCACGTGCATACGCCACTTCCAAAGGAACCGAGCAATCGCCTAAGCTGAACGGCAGGAACAACAGCCGTGGGCGGTAGCCCGAAGCAGTTGCCGGCGGCAGTGATGATCTTCGGGCCCGATGAGCTGCACCGAAGGAGAGACGTGGGGGTCATGAACGCCGACGTTCATAACGGCAGCCCTGCCGACCAGCTGGTGCGCGCCGCATGGCGCAAGAGCAGCTACAGCGGCAAGGAGGGGAACTGCGTGGAACTGGCGCGGTTACCCGGCGGTGTCACCGCGGTGCGGAACTCCCGCGATCCGCATGGTCCCGTCCTGATTCATCCCGCCAACCACATGGCCGCGTTCTGCGACGCGGTCAAGGACGGTGAGTTCGATGACCTGCCCGACTGACCTGATCGCCGATCCGATCGACGACACGACAGCGCTCCTCGTGGCGCTGGTCAGGCGCGGATTCCGCTTCACCCACCCCCGTGATGCCAGTGGTGATCTACTGGCCATCCAGGGCGTTCGGGTCCACCACAACGTGATCGACGTCGTGGTTCTCCGTGCCGAGCACGAGGCCAAGGCGGTCCGCATGCCCGGCGACGAGCTCGACATCCTGCGGCCCACCACTACGCTGTGGCACGCTGCCGGCCGGGCTCACACCGTGTTGAGTCAACTGCTCGCCCTGCCGGATGAATCGCCGGCACAGAGCGCGACCACCGACGGCTGCTGGGTGCCGACCCAGGTCGGCCACGCCGTGTGGCTACGGGCTTCGAGCGTCTGATCGGATGCGGCGCCGGCAATTCCACCAGAAGCTGTCACCTGAGCGGCAGGGGTCGGAATGAATGCGCAAACATTGATCGCACCCCGCCCGCGGCGGGTGGACATCGATCTGGACCGCCCCGGCATCGCTCGGGTGTACGACTTCTACCTCGGTGGCAGCGAGCACTGGGCCATCGACCGGCAGTTCGGTATCCGTGCGCTGGCGAACTTCTCGCAGTTGCGGCCGATCGCCGTCGCCAACCGCCTGTTCCTGCATCGGGTGGTGCGCCATCTGATCGGGCTGGGTGTCCGCCAGTTCGTCGACATCGGCGCGGGCCTGCCCACCATGGGCTGCACGCACCAGGTGGCCGACGAGACCGCGCCGGACTCCCGGGTGGTCTACGTCGACCACGAGCCGATCGTCGTCGCACACACACAACTGATGCTCGACGAGCAGGGCGATCCCGACCGGCACGCCGTGTGCAACGCCGACCTCCGTGAGCCGGACCAACTGTGGTCACGCGTCGCCGACACGGGCGTCATCGATCTCGACCAGCCGGTCGCGGTGCTGATGCTCGCCGTGCTGCACGTGCGCCAACCGGACCGGGACGGCACCGACATCGGTGCCCTGGCGGTGCGCCGCTACCGCCAGTTGATGCCCTCCGGCTCCTACCTCGCGATCTCGCACGGCACGGACGTGGGCGTGCCCGACGCACTCGCCGACCGGCTCGCCGGGCTCAAACGCTTGTACGACAACCACAGCAGCCCGCTGCTCTGGCGGACGCACACCGAGATCCGCGATCTGTTCGGCGACTTCACGCTGGTCCAACCCGGGATGACCTGGACGCCGACGTGGCATCCGGAGCACACCGAGCCGGCACTGCCGATCCCGTACTTCGTCGCGCCGAACGAGTCAGCCATCCGGGTCGGCGTCGGCCGTAAGTCCTAGCTCGCGGACGTCAGCAGCGCCGACAGCTTGGCCAGCGCAGGCTGGTCCGCTCCGTCTGACACGGCGGCGATTACTCCGTACATGTGGGTGCGCGGGCCGTCCTCGATCTCCGCGCCGTCCTCCGGGCAGATCTCGGTGACCCACGTGACCCCGGGGCCGAGCAGTTGGTATTCGGCCAGCAATGCCTCCACCTGTGCGCGGTTGCGCACCTTCACGTGGTTGCTGGACTGCTCGTACAGATCCACCACCGCGCGCGATGCGGACAGGTCCTCGCCCGCGGTGCCATGGCTGAGCACCACCAGCGACCCGGGCGGCAGCCCGCGCCGGATCTGGGCCATCACCTCGGCCGGGTTCTCCTCGTCGTTCACGAAGTGCATCACCGCAGCGGCCACCACGACCACCGGCTTGGTGAAGTCGAGCAGCTCGCGGGTGATCTCGTGGTCCAGGAACGACTCCGGTTCCCGCAGGTCACCGGCCACCACGCCGGTGCCGGGTACCTCGGCGAGCATGAGTTCGGCGTGCGCCACGGCAACCGGCTCGTTGTCCACGTAGATCACGCGGGCCGCCGGGTCGACCTGCTGAACCACCTCGTGCACCGCACCGGTTGCCGGCAGCCCGCAGCCGACGTCGATGAACTGGGTGAAGCCCTGGCCGGCGAGCATGCGGACCGCCCGGATCACGAACATCCGGTTCCGTTGCGCGATGAACCGCAGGTCCGGCAGCGCCTCCAGGATCTGCTTGCCCAGTTCGCGGTCGGCTTCGAAGTGGTGCGCGCCACCGAGGTAGTAGTCGTAGAGCCGGGCCGCGCTCGGCGTCCTGGTGTCGATCTCGGGCGACGTCCAGTCGCTGTAGCGGGCCATCGGGTCCTCCGCAGGAGTCGCTGTCGATCAGTGAACGCGAATCATTCTCGCCCTGACGCGGAATCGCCAGGCACCGGGGGCGCCTGGCGATTCCGCTGGGTACTCACGCACCCGTACTACGTGCCTGTCTCACGACGTGGCGGGACGGACCTCCGCGCTGATCGGCGCCGCTGCCGACGCCTCCTTGCGCGGCCTGATCATCAGCGGCAGCACCAGGGCCACCGCCGCGATGATTCCGATCGTGGTGAAGGCCGTCGTGTAGGACTTGCCGTTGATCAGTGCTGCGACCAGCAGCGGACCGACGACACCGCCGATGCTCCAGCCGACGATCATCAGACCGTAGACGGCACCGGCGTTGCGCAGTCCGTAGAAGTCACCCGCGGTGGCCGGCATCGTGCCGAAACCGCCGCCGTAGCACAGGTACACCAGCGCCGCCAGGACCGCGAACAGCGCGGCGGAAGCAGCGTGCGGCAGTAGGAAGAAGCACACCGCCTGGATGCCGAGCATGCACATGAACGCCGTCATCCTGCCGATGTGGGTGGACACCCAGCCCCAGAAGACCCGGCCACCACCGTTGAACAGACCCATGATGCCGACCAGGCTGGCAGCGGCTGCCGCGGTGTAGCCCGCGATGTCGGAGGCAGCCGCGGCAGCCACCGAGATCAGTGCGATGCCCGCGGTCACGTTGAGCGTGAGGACCAACGTGAGCATGTACCACTGCGGGGAGCGCAGCGCCTCGGACAGCGAATAGTCCTTCTGACCGGTCGCCGCGGCGGCGCGTTCCGGCTGGGTCCAGCCCGGCACGGTGTAGCCGGCGGGCGGGTTACGGAAGAACGAGGCACCGACGATCGCCATGATCAGGTAGGCGATGCCGAGCCAGAGGAACGACCGGGTGGGCACGGCCGCGTAGTGCGCGACCAGCTTCTGGGCCACCGGCGACGTGATCACGGCGCCGAAGCCGAAGCCACCCACCGCGATGCCGGTGATCAGGCCTCGGTGGTCGGGGAACCACTTCTGCAGCATCGCGATGGGCACGATGTAGGCGAGACCGAGGCCGAAGCCGGCGATCACGCCGTACCCGAGCACCACCAGCCAGAACTGGCCACCACCGGCGAGTCCGGCCAACAGCACGCCGATCGCGTAGATCACGCCGCCGGTCAGCGCGACGGTGCGCGGGCCCCTGGAGTCCTGGAGCCGGCCGCCGATGAAGGTACCGATGAAGATCATGCCGATGGTGACGGAGAACGGCACGGCGGCCGCCGATTTGCTCAGTCCGAAGTCGCTTCCACTGGCCTGTAAGGCCTTGGAGAACACGCTCCATGAATAGACCGCGCCGAGCGCGAGTTGGAGCAGCACTGCGGCGACGACGAGTCCCCAACGACTACGAGTAGGGTTGCTTGCAGCGGCTGTGGTCATGACCACGCTCCTTTGCTGTGGTGCCAGCGGATCACTCCGTTGTCTGCCGCCTCCACTCGCTGAACGCCGACGATCGGCTTGTGGCCAGGCCTGTTCACGTGCGGTGAGCGGTGTGCGCGGTTGTGGGGGAGGCTACCCTTACGGTCCGCTTACACGTTGCCGTCGCACCGGAGTTGCCTGGCCGCAACCACATCGGCGAGGACCGGCGTTCTCGTAACAACCGCCCTGATCAGGCCCGATCGGTGCCGTGACGTTTTCCATCCGACATGTGTCCTTACCACTGGACGGCGCCGGACAACGGTGCCCGCACGAGGAGGACGGCATGTCGATAGGCGATCGGATCAGCAACAAGGCCGAGGAACTTGGCGGCAAGGCGAAGGAAGCCGCCGGCAAGGTCAACGGCGACAACGACCTGTCCAACGAGGGCAGGGCCGACCAGGCCAACGCGGGCCTCAAGGGTGCTGCTGGCGACGTCAAGGACGCCGTATCCAACCTGGCGGACAAGGCCAAGGGCGCCATGCACCGGGACTGACGAACAGGCGGCACGAGCCAACCGGCTCGTGCCGCCGTCCCGGCCGGACAATCGACGACAGTCAGTCAACAACAGTCAGTGCACCCGGTCACCGGTCAGCTGGAACTGGATCCGCGCCGGCAGATGGTCCAGTTCCAGGGCCTGCCGCAGCCGCGCGATGGCGTGCTCGCCGATCCTCCTGCGCAGCCCACCGAGATCCACGTCGGGATCGGCGGCGACCGTCACGTACAGCACCGGATTCGCCCGGCCACCGGTCAGGCTGGCCGCCGCACCGGACACACCCTCGTAGCCACGGATGTCGGCGACCAGCGGATCGGTGGCGATGTCGGCGGCCAGCTTCGTGCTGCCCTGTGCGGATTCGGCCGCCAGGCTCCACGTGCCGGTCCTCGGTCTGCGCAGGCCCTGGGCGACCAACCACCGCAGGCACAACAGACCGAGCACGATCGCCGCCGCCGTCGCGACGTAGGGCACCCAGTCCAGTGGTGCCGCCGTCGTGGTCACCAGGGCGGCATCCTCGGGCAGCACATGGAGCACACCGGTGCCGGTGAGCAGCACGAACGCGCCACCTGCCAACAGCAGCACGCCGGCAACGGCGAGCAGGCTCCGGTTCAGCCGGGCGGGCCGGTTCGCGGCGCTCATGACTGCCTCCTTGTCCGAACGCGCACCCGCACACCGGGCCGGTCGGCCAGTGCGAGCCGGTCGATGGATTCGGACACGGCCTCGGTCACCCGCTCCCGGATGTCCTGCACAGCGGCAGGTTCGGCGCGCGGTGTGTCCACCCGTACCGCCACTTGGCGGTGGCGCAGCGACAACTCGGCACCGCTCACCCCGTCGGGGGCGGTGGCCGACCGGTACAGCGCCTGGCGCAGGCCCCGGCTGGCGATCCCCTCGTCCGGCTCGGTGTCGGGGTCGGGCGTGACCGGGCCGAGCGGCAGCACCGTCGGCCTGCCCGGCAATAGCGCGCAGACCAGCAGGATCAGGCCGAGACCAGCGGCGACACCGCCGACGGTCAACACGGCTGCGTCGTGCCAGTGGTACCGACGGCCGAGGTCGGTCACCTGGTGCCAGGACACGACCGGCGGATGCCCGGACAACGCCTGCAGACAGCACACCGCGACCAGCACGCACGCCGCCAGCACCAGCAGCGCCACGATCATCGCCGGCACGGTGCGGCGAGGCAGGCGGGTCACTGGACCCGCCTGCCCGTGCCGTTGTGCAGGGCGGTCACCGTGATGTCCACCCGACGCACCCGCAGACCGGTCAGCTCGCCGATCCGCTCGATCAGGTGCTCGCGCAGCGCCTCGGTCGCCGAGGCCACCGGGGTCGGATAGCTGACCGAACAACGCACCGCCGTCGTCACGGTGTCGCCGTCCACGTGTGCGCTGACCTGCGCGTCCCGGCCGAACTTCTCGCTGCCGACCGCGACGTTGAGCAGTGTCGGTGCGGCGCCGCCGATCCCGTCGAACTTCGAGGTGAGTTCCGTGGCGATCCGCTCGACCGCCGTCGCGGCCACCGTGGTCCTGCCCCGCTCGACCACCGGCGGCGACATCGGTGTCGTCCCGTGTACCGCTGTCGACATGGTCAGCGGCTCACGTTGTCACGGTCACGGCCCATACTGGCCAACGCCGACAGGTCGAGTTTGCCGTCCAGCCATCTGCCGACGCCCAACCCGATCGCGCCGAGCACCAACACGATGACGAACGCGGAGAACCCGCCGAACGCGCCTGCGAAGCCAAGGGCGAGCCCGGAGAACAGACCAACCACCGTGGTGTTCACGGCCACTCCTTTCCCGTGCCTGCGGTGCTTATTCGACCCG
>DASXYT010000433.1:0-2231 GCA_036502345.1 Pseudonocardiaceae bacterium
CGACTCGCCCGCCTGAGGAGTCAACACATTGGGAACAGCCGACTCGTGAGCGGCTGGCGACAACTCGGCTGCGCGGAAGGTCGACTCGCCCGGGCAGAAGGTCGACACGCCGGCGGCAGCGGCTGTGATCGCGGCTGCCGGCAGGGCGGCGAGCGGCCCGCCGACGGTTGCCGGCAGGCAGGTGATCAAACTTCCCGAAATGACCGTCGCGCGGCCAACCGCCAACTCGCTCACGGTTGGGGACGACTCACCCGCCCGGGGGGTCGACACGCCGAGAACGGCCGACTCGCGAACGGCAAGCGACAACTCGCCTGGGCAACGGGTCGACTCGCCAGAGCGGAGGGTCGACACGCCCGCGCGGAGGGTCGACACGCCGGGCACGGCGGCTGTGGTTGCGACTGCCGGTCGGGGTGCGATCCGCTCTCGGGTGGTCCTCATCTGCGGCCTGCCGCTCGGCGGCCTGGGGCTGCTGCTTTGCGCAGTACCGCCACTACCTCGCTGCCGTCCACCCAGGACACCACCGGCACCCCGCTCGCCCGCAGCGCCGCCAAGCGGTTCGCGTGTTCCGCCGCGATCACCTTCGTCACCACCTCACCCCAGCGGTGCTCCGGGTCCGGGACCAGCGGGCCCGGCAGCACGTCGACCGCCAGAACCAGGTTGCCCCGCCGCGCGGCCAGCAGTGTCTGCTCGACCACCGTGTCGTCCAGGAACGCCGACAGCACCACGACCAGCGCCCCCGGCGGCACCTGCTCCGCCCGCAGCACCGGCCTGGACACCCACCCCGCCGCTCGCACACACGCCAGCAACCGGTGGCGCAACACGAACAGGTGCCGCCGCCCCGCCCCGGACCGCAGCCCGAACTGGGGTCGGCCCAGATCGATCAGGCTCACCCGGTCGCCCTGCTGCAGGTAGCTGGCCGCCATCGCGGTGGCCGCGATGGCCGCCGTGTCCAGCGTGCCGCCCTGCCGGACGAACGCGCCGTCCTCACCCTTCGACCACTCGCCGACCTCGGCACCCACATCGACCCTGGTGTCCACCGCGAGCACCACCTCCGCATCGGCCTCGGCGTGCCGTTCCCGGACGAACAGGGTGCCGACGTCATCCGAGCCGTAAGCCGCGCTGGCCCGCAGCGTTGTCCGCCAGTCGACGCCACGCAGTCGGTCGCCCGGCTGGTAAGCCCTGATGTCCCGCAACTCGATGCCGTCGCCCGGCCTGCGCGACCGGTGCGCCCCGACCAGACCGGCCGACCTGGGCGGCATCGGGCCACCGGCCATCGGCAGCACCGGCGGCAGCACTGCCCGCCTGCCCTCCTCGCCCAGCGCGGGCCCGTAGATCCACAGGCCGTCCGCGCCGGCCATCAGATGATCAGGCCGCAGGTCGGCACGGTCACCCCAGGCATCCCAACGCAGTTGGGTGGCCAACCTCACGGCAGACGCCGGGACCAGGTGCACCGGACCGATGCCAGGACGGTTCGGCCTCGGCAGCCGGATGGCGATCAGCTCAGCGCCCTCACCAGGGTTGACGTCGACCAGCAGTCTGGCCCGCTGACCGGTCTCCACGGTCCTGGGCAGCGGCCGGACCCGGACCGACGGCCGACCGCCGACCGGCGTGGCCACGGCGACCAGCGAACTGATCAGCAGCGGCGCGCCGAGCAGCACGATGGACAGCTGGTGCAGCAGCGCACCGACCACCACCATGCCGACACCGAGCACCAGCCCTCTGCGCAGCGCGTCGGTGCCGCGCCACGTCCTGGTGGCCTCGGTCGTGCGCCGCAGTTGCCAGACCCGGAACCGGTCCTTGGCCGAACTCATGGCCGGTGGCTACGTGTTGCCGCGGGCCCTGGCACCGAGCCGAGCAGTTCCTTGATCACCTGCACGCCGGTCAGGCCGGACGTCCAGGTCTCGGCACGCAAGGTCAGCCGGTGCGCGAGCGCCGCCACCGCACACGCCTTGACATCCTCCGGCAGCACGAAGTCACGGCCGTCCAACACCGCGAGGGCCCTGGCCACCAGCACCAACGCCTGGGCACCACGTGGCGACGCGCCGACGTCGACCGACGGGTGCGACCTGGTGGCCACGGTCAGGTCGACGCAGTAACGCAGCACGTCGGCGTCCACGGTGACCCGCTCCACACCGGCTTGCAGATCGGCGAACCGCCGCGCGTCCAGCACCGGCTCGACGGCGGTCTCCTCGCGGCGCCTGGCCAGCCTGCGGCGCAGCACCTCGACCTCC
>DASXYT010000434.1:0-5635 GCA_036502345.1 Pseudonocardiaceae bacterium
CATGGACTACGGGAAGTTCAAGTACGAGAGCGCGCAGAAGGCGCGTGAGTCGCGCCGCAACCAGCAGTTCACCGTGATCAAGGAGCAGAAGCTCCGGCCGAAGATCGACTCGCACGACTACGAGACGAAGAAGGGCCACGTGGCCCGGTTCCTCTCGCACGGGAACAAGGTCAAGGTGACCATCATGTTCCGTGGCCGTGAGCAGTCCCGGCCCGAGCTCGGTTTCCGGCTGCTGCAGCGGTTGGCCGACGACGTCGCCGAACTGGGCTTCGTCGAGGCTTCGCCGAAGCAGGACGGCCGCAACATGATCATGGTGTTGGCGCCCCACAAGAACATCAAGCCGCCGATGCGGGGCAGTGGCAAGACTGCCGCGACAGCGGACGAGGGTGCCCCCGAGGCCACCGACCGGAGTGAGAGTCAGACCTCTGGCCAGGCGTGACCGTTCAGGTCACACAACGAAGAGGACATGAGGACCAGACATGCCCAAGAACAAGTCGCACAGCGGATCCACGAAGCGCTTCCGGGTGACCGGTGGCGGCAAGGTGCTGCGCGAGAAGGCCGGCAAGCGGCACATCCTGGAGAAGAAGTCCAGCAAGCTGACCCGCCGCCTCACCGGCACCACCGAGGTCGCGCCCAGCGACGTCAAGCGCATCAAGCGCCTGCTCGGCCGCTGACCCGGTCGTTCCAGCTGGGCCGATCCAGCACCGTCATGCACATCCGGGGCGCACGCCAGGCCCCACCTACCGGACAGGACCACCACCGTGGCACGCGTGAAGCGGGCGGTAAACGCCCAGAAGAAGCGCCGCACCACCCTTGAAATGGCCAGCGGCTACCGTGGCCAGCGCTCGCGGCTCTACCGCAAGGCCAAGGAGCAGATGCTCCACTCGCTCAACTACGCCTACCGGGACCGCCGGGCGCGCAAGGGCGACTTCCGCCAGCTGTGGATCACCAGGATCAACGCGGCGGCCAGGCTGAACGGCATGACCTACAACCGCTTCATCCAGGGCCTGAAGGGCGCCGGCGTCGAGGTGGACCGCAAGATCCTCGCCGAACTCGCCGTGAGCGACCCGACCGCGTTCACCGCGCTGGTCGACCTGGCCCGCGAGTTCGCGGGCGCACAGGGCACCCCTGAGCAGGACGAAGCACAGCAGGGCAGCCCGGCCTGAGCACACGGTCGCGGCAACACCCAGCCGACCCGGGGCACCCGTTCACCGAACGGACACCCCGGGTCGCGGCTGCGCGGCACCTGACGAAACGGTCCGGCAGGGCCGATGCCGGCCGGTTCCTGGCCGAGGGCGCCCAGGCGGTCCGTGAGGCACTGGCGTGGGCCGCTGCCGGCAAGGGCGTCGTGCACGAACTGTTCGTCACCGCGATCGCCGCCGACCGCAACCCGGAACTGGTCTCCGCAGCGCTCGACGCCGCGGTGCCGGTGTCCGAGATCACCGACCGCGCCGCCGCCACGCTGTCCGAGACCGTGACGCCGCAGGGCGTGCTGGCCGTCTGCGATCTGGTCGACCAGCCGGTCGACGTCGCGCTGGCTGGCGCTCCGCTGTTGGTCGCCGTGCTCTACGGGGTGGCCGATCCCGGCAATGCGGGCACCGTGCTCCGGGTGGCCGACGCGGCGGGCGCCGATGCCGTGCTGCTGGCCGGCGACACCGTCGATCCGCACAACGGCAAGTGCGTCCGGGCGTCCGCCGGCAGCCTGTTCCACGTGCCGATCGCCAGGACCCGCGAACCCGCCGACGCGTTGGCCGCGTGCCGGGCCGCCGGGCTGCTGCTGATCGCGGCGGACGGGTATGCGACCGACGATCTGGACACCGCGACCGATGCGGGCGAACTGGCCGCGCCGACGGCGTGGGTGTTCGGTAGCGAAGCGCACGGTTTGCCGGATAACGTCCTGACCAGCGTGGACAGGGCACTGTCCGTGCCGATCCACGGATTGGCCGAGAGCCTGAATCTGGCCACAGCTGCAGCCGTATGCATGTATACAACGGCGCGCGCGCAGCGATACACCAACCGAGAGGTATCTCGAAGGCGGCCAATGGGACCTGTCTCGTAGGATTGGCCCGCTCGGCAACCCGCCCGACCAGCCAGGAGTTGTCCATCCACATGTCCGGAGCAAACGACCCGTACGACCCCAAGGAGGTCGCGGCGCTCGCGCCGGAGACCTTGTTGTCGGCGGTGAAACAGGCCGAAGCGGCGTTCGCCGAGGCGGCTGACCTGGACGTGCTGGCCGAGCGACGGCCGGCGCATCTTGGTGAGCGGTCCCCGGCTTCGCTGGCCAGGCGCGAGATCGGCGCACTGCCGCCGGCCGCCCGCGCCGAGGCAGGCAAGCGCGTCAACGAGACGCAGGCGGCGATCAAGGCGGCCTACGAGCGGCGGCACGCCGAACTCGAGACCCGCCGCGACGAACGCATGCTGCGCGAGGAAGCCGTCGACGTCACACTGCCGTGGGAACGGCAGCCACGCGGCGCCCGGCACCCGATCAGCACCATCTCCGAGCGGATCGCCGACGTGTTCGTCGGCATGGGCTGGGAGGTGGCGGAAGGCCCCGAGGTGGAGACCGAGTGGTTCAACTTCGACGCCTTGAACTTCCGCAAGGACCACCCGGCCCGCACCATGCAGGACACGTTCTACGTGGCGCCCGAGGACTCCGGCCTGGTGCTGCGCACGCACACCTCGCCGGTGCAGATCAGGGCCATGCTCACCCGTGATCTCCCGCTGTACGTGGTGTGTCCCGGTCGGACGTTCCGCACCGACGAGTTGGACGCGACGCACACCCCGGTGTTCCACCAGGTCGAGGGTCTTGCCATCGACAAGGGCCTGACCATGGCGCACCTGAAGGGCACGCTGGACGCGTTCGCCAGGGCCATGTTCGGGGACAAGGCGAAGACGCGGCTGCGCCCGTCGTTCTTCCCGTTCACCGAGCCGTCCGCCGAGCCGGACGTGTGGTTCGAGGCGAAGAAGGGCGGCCCCGGCTGGGTCGAGTGGGGCGGCTGCGGCATGGTCCACCCGAACGTGCTGGCCGCGTGCGGCATCGACCCCGATGTCTACTCGGGCTTCGCGTTCGGCATGGGTATCGAGCGAACCCTGATGTTCCGCAACGGTCTGCCCGACATGCGGGACATGATCGAGGGCGATGTCCGGTTCACGTCCGCGTTCGGAATGGAGGCATAGGCGGTGCGAGTCCCCGTCACCTGGCTGGCCGAGCGCCTGGACCTGCCCAAGTACGACGACGGCGTGTCCATGGCCGACCGGTTCGCCGAGGCGTTCGTCCGGGTCGGACTGGAAGTCGAGGAAGTCACCCAACTCGGCGAGGTGACCGGCCCGATCGTGGTCGGTCGCGTCGTGGAGATCGAGGAACTGAAGGACTTCAAGAAGCCGATCCGATTCTGCCAGGTCCAGGTCACCGAGGACAGCCACGCCGAGGACTCGGTACGCGGCATCGTCTGCGGTGCCACCAACTTCGTCGAGGGTGACCTCGTCGTGGTGGCCCTGCCCGGCTCGTCGCTGCCCGGTGGTTTCGCCATCTCGGCACGCAAGACCTACGGCCACGTCAGCGACGGCATGATCTGCTCGGCCCGCGAACTCGGCCTCGGCGAGGAGCACGCCGGCATCCTCGTGCTGCCCGGCGGCACGGCCAGCCCCGGCACGGACGCTGTCGCGCTGCTCGAACTTGCCGACACCGTGATCGAGCTGTCCATCACGCCGGACCGCGGCTACGCGCTGTCCGTTCGTGGGTTGGCGCGAGAGCTGTCGTGCGCGCTGGACGTGCCGTTCATCGACCCGGCGTCGATCGACGTGCCGGCAGCCGAAGGCCCCGCGTGGCCGGTGCACATCGAGGACCAGTCGGCGTGCCCCCGGTTCGTGGCCCGTCGGGTCACCGGCATCGACCCGACGGAACCGACGCCGTGGCCGGTCCGGCGCAGGCTGATGCTGGCCGGTATCCGGTCCATCTCGCTGGCAGTCGACGTGACCAACTACGTGATGCTGGAGACCGGTCAGCCGCTGCACGCGTTCGACGCGACGGCGCTGCACGGCAACATCACGGTGCGCAGGGCCCAGCCCGGCGAGAAGCTGACCACGCTGGACGACGTGCAGCGCGACCTCGACCCGGACGACATCGTGGTGGCCGACGAGAGCGGCCCGATCAGCATGGCCGGCGTGATGGGCGGTGCGTCCACCGAGGTCCGTTCGGACAGCAGCGACATCCTGCTGGAGGCGGCGACCTGGGAGCCCGCGTCGATCGCGCGGACGGCTCGCCGGCACAAGCTGCCCAGTGAGGCGTCCCGCCGGTTCGAGCGGTACGTCGACCCTGCCGTGCCGCCCGCAGCCCTGGAACTGGCCGCCCGGCTGCTGTCCAGGCACGGTGAAGGCGCGATCCAGCCCGGTCGTACCGATGTCGGCAGGCCGCAACTGCCCGGCCCGGTGACCATCCCGATGGGGCTGCCCGATCGCACGGCTGGCGTCCGCTACGGCCGTGGTGTGACGGTGGAGCGGTTGCAGCAGATCGGCTGCAGCGTCGACGTCGAGACCACGGACGACGGCACGCCGATAGTGATCGCGACCCCGCCGAGTTGGCGTGCCGACCTGAACCAGCCAGCCGACTTCGTGGAGGAGGTCCTCCGGCTGGAGGGCTATCACACGATTCCGTCGGTGCTGCCGCCCGCGCCGCCCGGCCGAGGCCTGACCGCGTCGCAGCGCAGGAAGCGCTCGGTGTCCAGGGCACTGGCCGAGGCCGGTTACATCGAGGTGCTGCCGTTCCCGTTCGTCGCACCGGGTGTCTGGGACGACTTCGGCCTCGCCGAGGACGACCCCCGGCGCAGGTCGCTGACGGTGATCAACCCGCTGGAGTCGGACGCCGACCAGGTCACCACGATGCTGTTGCCGGTGCTGCTGGATACCGTGCAGCGCAATGTGTCCCGTGGCTTCACCGATCTGGCGCTGTACCACATCGGCCAGGTCGCGATCGTCGGCGAGACCCGGAAGCCGGTGCCCGACGTGGGCGTCGCGGGCCGGCCGTCGGACGAGGAACTGGCCGCGCTGTACGCCGCCCTGCCCGATCAGCCGGTGCACGTCGCCGCCGTGCTGGCCGGTCACCGGGAACGGCAGGGTTGGTGGGGCAAGGGCGAGCAGGCAGGTTGGGCGGACGCTGTGCAGGCCGCCAGGATCGTCGCCGAAACGTCCGGAGTGGACCTGGAGGTCGCCGCGACGGACTACGCCCCATGGCATCCGGGCCGGTGTGCCCAGCTGTCCGTGAACGGCACCGTGGTCGGCCACGCGGGCGAGTTGCACCCGAAGGTGATCGAGCGGCTGGGCCTGCCCAAGCGCACCTGCGCGATGGAGCTGAACCTGGACGCCGTGCCCGCGATCGAGCGTCGACCGGTGCCGGTGGTCTCGCCGTATCCGCCGGTGCTGCTGGACGTGGCCCTCGTGGTGGACGCGCAGGTGCCGGCTGCCGAAGTGGCCGACGTGCTGCGGGCCGGCAGTGGCGAACTGCTGGAGGAACTCGCCCTGTTCGACGTGTACACCGGCAAGCAGGTCGGCGACGGCAAACGTTCGCTGGCCTACGCGCTGCGGTTCCGTGCGCCGGACCGGACGCTGACCCGCGAGGAGGCCACCACCGCCCGCGACG
>DASXYT010000435.1:0-2254 GCA_036502345.1 Pseudonocardiaceae bacterium
TAGCAAGGTTGCACCCTAACGGGTGAGCTACGAGTGACGGTCGGTAGCTCGGCGTTCACGGCTTGGTGTTCCCTGCGGCACCTGCGCCACCCGACGGCGGTCCTGTCGTCGGAGGAGGCGGTGGCTCCGTCGTGGTCGGCGGTACCTGCGTGGTCGTCGTCGGTGGTGGTGTCGTGGTTGTCTGCGTGGTGGTGGGCGGTGGCGTCGTCGTCGTGACCGGCGGTTTGGTGGTCACCCTCGTGTGCACCACGGTCGGTATTGGCGTGTTGAACGAGTTCGACTGCGGGGGCGGCACCTGCTGGAAGCTGGGCTGCGTCGGGTTGGTGTCGTTCACGGTCCGCTGGGTCGGGTTCTGGTTGTGATCGAACGCACCGGACCACAGCAGGATGGCGGCCAGCACGGCGACGGCCGCGAGGCCGATCCCGGTCAGCACCATCGGGCGTTTGTTGCTCTTCGGCTCTGCGAAGCCCGGTCGGCCGGTGCCACCCGTCCGGACCGCTGTGCCGCCACGGGTGCCGCCGTAGGCCCCGACCGTGGTCACGGCCCTGGTCCGGTCACCCATCCCGGGCGGGGGCAGCGCGGTCGTCGCCATCCCGGCCAGCGCGTCCGGGCCGACCGGCGTGATGTTCGGTCGTTCACCCCTGGCCACCGCGTCCAGCCAGCGGGCCGCCGTGATCGACGTCGGCCGGGTGTCCGGGTCGGCGTTGAGCAGTTCGATCAGGACCTCGGTGAGGATGCCGGCCTGCTGTGGCGGATTGATCCGCCCGGCGGCCACGGCGTGCAGCAGGCCGAGGGTGTTCTCGCTCATGCCGAACGGCGGCTCGCCCTCGACCGCCGCGTACAGCGTGGAACCGAGGGAGAACACGTCGGCGGGCGCTTCCGGTGGGCGGCCGTAGGCCACCTCGGGCGCCAGGTAGGCGGGGGTGCCGGCGATCAGGCCGGTCTTGGTGACGGCGACGTCACCGGTGGCGCGCGAGATCCCGAAGTCGGTGATCTTCACGTTGCCGTTCTCGCCGAGCAGGATGTTCGCCGGCTTGATGTCCCGGTGCACGATGCCGGCCGCATGCGCCGCGACCAGCGCGTGCGCCACCTGGGCGCCGATCCTGCCCACCTCGTCCGGCTGCAGCACGCCGCGCTCGGCCATCTCGGCGGCCAGGCTGCGGGACGGGACGTACTCCATGACCAGCCAGGGCGCGTCGTCCTCGTCCACGACGTCGAACACACTGACCGCGTTGGGATGGTGCAGGCGAGCCGCGATCCGGCCCTCCCGCATGGCGCGCTCGGTGGCCTCCAGGGCGTCTTCCGGGTCGAGCCCTGGCTCCAGCCGCAGCTGCTTCACCGCGACGTTACGGCGTAGCCGCTCGTCGTAGGCCTGCCAGACCACGCCCATGGCGCCGCTGCCGATCCGCCGATCGAGGCGGTAGCGGCCACCGACGAGGCGTCCTTCTTCAGAGGTCACCCGAGAGCCCCCAACGAGGTCGTGAATCGCGCCGGCAAGTGTCCGCCGTCAGCAGGCCACCACGGCCGGCCGCGTGACAGGTACCCGGTTGAGTCACGGCAGACAGAGTATTGGTTTACCCACTGTGCCCGAGTCTCTACCCCAGACTCGCCCGGATGGTCTAGCTGCTCGGGTCGCCAGGTTACCGGACGCGTCAGCCGCGTTGGGCGGAGAGCAGCTCAGCACCGTTGATGAGGTGTTGACTACCGTCAGTCACGTGCAACAGCTCGACCACGCGGAGCCACGTGCCATCTGGTTCGAGCATCCTGACGACCGCCTCCACCGAGTTGGCTGAGGTCGGCTGGACACTTTCGATCTCGATCCTGCCCATGGAGCTCCACGCGCGGTCGAAACCACTGTTGTCGGTGGACAGCAGATCGGGCGAGATCAACTGTTCGGCCAGACTCGGATCGGTCGCCACCAACTGGTAGAAGGCCGTGACCACCTGCGCGGCCGACACCAGGTCGGCGTGCGGTGGCAGTGCGGCCTGCTGCGGTGTCGTCGTGGTCGCTGACGGTGCCGCCTTGCCGATGACGGTGCCGGTGGCCCGACCGGTCGCGATGCCCGGTCTGGTCCGGCCTGCGGTCGGTGCGGCTGATGTCGTTGATGCCGTCGCCGTGCCGGACAGCTGGGCGGCAACGGTGTCCGGGCGCAGGGCTCCGACACCGGTGAGCACGGTGGTGTCCGAGTTGTTGGCGGTGGCCTGCGGCCGGTGCTGGGTCAGCGTCGACGCCGCGTAGACCGAGCCGCACAGCG
>DASXYT010000436.1:0-39657 GCA_036502345.1 Pseudonocardiaceae bacterium
GTGTCGTGTTCTACAATGTGCTACATGCTTAGCGAGCGGTGGTGGGACGACGAGGATGCCGCCACATCGGCCACCGCTCGACCCGTTACCCGGGAGCCATCGACCTTGAGCCTGCCTGGACGCTGGAAGCCGCGACCGATCCTCACAGGGTCGTTCATGATCCCGACCAGAAAAGCCGCGTCGGCTACACCCGGATCATCGGATACTCGCCCAGTGCCGGGTTCGTCCTGACCGTGATCGTCGATCCTGAGGATAACTCCGGAGTGACCGCATGGAAGACGCGCGGAGCCGATCTGCGGGACTATCTCGAAGGCAAGGAGGTGCAGCCATGACCGAATCCGCTAAGCCCGCCCGCCGGGCTCGACACGCAGCGATCCGCGCCGAGGTCGCCGACGAGGAAACCGAAGCCACCGAGGCTGAAGCCGCCGAAAACGCAGCGACTCTCGACATCTCACTACACCTGCGTATTAGCCACATTCTCGATGCCGAGCTTCGTCAACGAGCTGCGGCCGAACACATCCCAACGTCCGCGCTCGTCCGAAGGCTCCTAACCCAAGCCGTGCACGGACGCGACACGGGGCTCACCAGCGCCGAAGTTGAGGAGATTGCCCGCCGCATCACCCGCGAAGAACTCCAACGCGGTTAGTTCGATGAAATGAAGCCGTTCGACCGTTGGACGCAATGTTCGCGGAGGGTGCCCAACTGCGACCGCCACGGTAATCGTCCAAGCAGTCCCAGCCAGACTCCGTGGGATCTGGTATTGCGTAGCAGCACCGACTACCGAAGTCGATCAAGCCGACGAGATACGCAGCGACCACCCTTGATCGCTTGTCCATGGTTCTGTCCATGAACTCCGGCGAACCGAGCCTCGCAAGCAACGACCTCCTCGTCGTCTTCCTGGTCCGTTCCATCGGGCTGACCTCGGGGGTGGCAGGGTCTCATCATGGCCAGCCTCGGCGTCGGCGGCGTCCTGGGCGCGCTTGCCGCCCGCCCACTGGGACGACGGTTCGGCACAGCGCGGGCCCTGCTCATCGCCATACCGTGCGGCCTGTTCCTCACTCTGCTTCTCCCGCTCGCGGACAAGGGACCACGGCTCGCGTTCGCCGCCGTGGCGCTGATGTGCGCCGGTGGCGTCAACGTCATCGCGAACGTGATCGTCGACAGCTTCGTGCAGGCCTACGTCCCGCCGGACATATTCGGCCGAGTCATCTCGGCGACAATGGCCGTGGGGTTCGCGATGATGCCGGTCGGCGCGCTGCTTGCCGGAGGGCTCGCCACCGCGCTGGGGTCAGGACCGCGCTGTGGATACTCACTGCCCTGATCGCCGCGTCCGGCGTCACGTTTCTGCTGACTCCCATGCGGCACCTGCGTGATCCGCCGGGGCGCCCGGCGCGGGACAGCGTCCCGGCCAAGCATCGAGAAGTTTAGCCGGTTATCGAATTGCTTACTTCCACCCATAATCGGGATCGGTGCCAATGTGCCACTGTTGTGTCGCGGACAATTGATCCATTGTGCTACGTTCCGGCGCGTGTGCGCCGAATGGAATGTAAGCGTCGATGGCTGATCACGAACCGGAAACCACGGTCAAGCGCAGTACCGGCATTGCCGCCGACCAGAAGGCGGGCCGTTCCGCCACACTGCGATTCGTCACGGCAACGCTCATCGACGCGCTCGGCAGCGGCCTGTGGATGCCGTTCGTGTTGCTGTTCCTGGTCAACGCCCAGGACATGAGCCTGACCACGGCCGGCGCGTCACTGAGCCTGGGCGCGCTGCTCGGCCTGGCCGCCGGGCCGCTGTCCGGATCGCTGATGGACCTGGTCGGACCTCTGCGCGTGCTGATCAGCAGCAACCTGATCCGCCTCGTCGCGTTCGCGTGTTATCCGCTGGTCACCCATGCCTGGCACGTGGTCCTCGTGTCGGCGGTGATCAGTGTCGGTGACCGGCTGTTCTGGACAGTGAACGCGCCGATCGTGAACACGCTGGCCACCAAGCGCGGAGTCGAACGGCTGCTGGGCACGCAGACCATCGGCCGGTTCGTCGGCGCGGGCATCGGTGCCGGCGTGACCGCACTGATTCCGAACCTGACCGGTCCCGGCACCTACCACCTGCTGGCCTACCTCAACGCGGCCAGCTTCGGCATCGCGGCCGCGCTCGTGGTCGGCCTGCGCGTGCCGATCCGACACGGACGCCACGCAAGGACCGGCGCCACGGGCTGGGCGACCGTGCTGCGCGATCGACCTTACGTCGGCCTGTGTGCCACCAACGTGCTGTTCACGCTGGCCAGCGTCGGCAAGTACTCGATCCTGCCGATCCTGGTGTTGAACGTGCTGCACGGGCCGCACTGGGTGCCCGGCGTGGCGATCGGCGTCGGCACACTGACTCTGGTCGCGGTCCAGTATCCCGCGACTCGCATCGCCGGACGGTATGGCCGTAGCGTCGGCCTGCTGGTGGCCGCCGGCGTGTTCGCGGTGTCGTTCGCGGCCCTGATCAGCACCACCATGGTGCCGCTGCGCGTCGCGATCGTCGTGGTCATCGTGGTGTGCGCGACGTTCGCTGTGGCAGAAGCCCTGTTCGCACCGCTGACCACGGCCGCACCCGCGGTGATCGCGTTGCGCCGTCGCCTGCCGGCCACCGTCCTGAACTGAGCGCTGCCGTCCGTCGGTCGCGACCGGTCGGACTCGGTCGGGTGGTGATTCGTGTGAGGATGCCTGTGGCGTTCGAGCGAGAGGACCGCAGGTGATCGACAATTCCGAGGCCGTTGCCCGTGCTCGTCAGCACACCGTTGGTGATCTTCTGCGCCGTACCGCGCTCCGTTGTCCGGACAAGCTCGCGGTCGTGGCGAGCGGGCGGCGGGTCACCTACGCCGAGTTCGACGCCGCCGTGAACCGGTGTGCGAACGCCCTGGCCGGGCGTGGGTTGGCCAAGGGCGACCGGCTCGCCCTGCTCAGCCACAACTCGTGGCAGTTCGCGGTGATCGTCTTTGCCACCGCCCGGTTGGGTGTGGTGTTGGTGCCGGTCAACTTCATGCTCGGGGCCGGTGAGATCGCGTTCATCCTCGAACACAGCGGCGCCGCCGGCTTCGTCACGGAGGGTTCGCTCGCGGCTCGGGCCGACGAGGCGATCTCGGCCGCGGGGCTGCGTGGTGGCGTTCGGGGGTGGATATCGCTGGACGGTGCTGCTCCGCATGGTGACTGGGAGGACGTCGACGCTTGGATCGACAGGCCCGGTGACGCCACGGCGCCGGAGGTCCACGTGGCTGATGACGATCCGCTACGGCTGATGTACACGTCCGGGACCGAGTCTCGCCCGAAAGGGGTGCTGCTGTCGTCCAAGTCGCTGATCAGCCAGTACGTCTCGTGCATCGTCGACGGCGGGATGGACGTGGCCGACGTCGAGGTGCACGGCCTGCCGATGTACCACTGCGCGCAGTTGGACTGCTTCTTCTCGGTCGACGTCTACCTCGGCGCCACCAGCGTCATCCTGCCCTCCCCCGATCCGGCGACGGTGCTGGCCACGATCGAGGCCGAGCGGGCCACGAAACTGTTCTGCCCGCCCACCGTCTGGATCTCGCTGCTGCGCCATCCCGACTTCGACACCCGCGACCTGTCCAGCCTGCGCAAGGGCTACTACGGCGCCTCCGCGATGCCCGTCGAGGTGCTTCGCGAGCTCTCCCGCCGGCTGCCCGACGTGCGGTTCTGGAACTTCTACGGTCAGACGGAGATGTCACCGCTGGCCACGATCCTGGGGCCGGACGAGCAACTCCCGCACGCCGGTTCCGCGGGTCGGCCCGCGCTGAACGTGGAGACAAGGGTGGTGGACGAGCACGACGTGGAGGTGCCGGCGGGCACGGTGGGCGAGATCGTGCACCGCAGTCCGCACGCGGCGCTGGGCTACTACGACGATGACGAGAAGACGGCCGCCGCGTTCGCCGGTGGCTGGTTCCACTCCGGTGACCTGGGCGTGATCGACGAGAACGGCTACCTGGCCGTGGTGGACCGTAAGAAGGACATGATCAAGACCGGCGGCGAGAACGTGGCGTCCCGTGAGGTCGAGGAGGCGCTGTACCTGCTCGACGGTGTCGCCGAGGTGGCCGTGTTCGGCATCGCGCACCCGCACTGGATCGAGGCGGTCACGGCGGTCGTCGTGTGCAAGCCGGGTGCGGAGGTGACCAGGGAGCAGGTCGACGCGCACGCGCGCTCGGTATTAGCCGGGTTCAAGCGGCCCAAGTACGTCGTGTTCGCCGATGCGTTGCCCAAGAATCCGAGCGGCAAGATCCTCAAGAAGGAGCTACGCGTCAGCCACGCCGGTCTCGCGACCGAGTAGCCCCACGGTCAGTCGGTCGGCCAGGGCCCGTATCTCCGCCCTGATCTCGGCGGAGCTCAGCACCGTGAACGGGAGTAGCGTCGCCGCGAGTTGTGCCGCGTACCAACGGGGATCGTCGGTGCTGCCGCGTAGCAGGCAGCTCCGCTCGTCGATCGGGGTCAGCTTGCCCAGGGTGCGAGGGACGCAGCGGGTCGCCAGGTCCATGTTCGTCTCGATGCGCACCTCGGCCTGGTACGTCCAGCCGTCCGCGAGGTGCTCCTCGACGTCGTGGACCGGGTCGAGATCGGTCGGCAGCTCGTACGAGCCCGGCATCGGCTCGGCCTGGGTCACCCGGTCGAGGCGGAGTACCCGGCGGGCGTGTGCGGTGCGTGACCAGCACAGCAGGTACCACCGGCCGTGCCGCACCACGACCGCCCACGGCTCGACCACCATCTCGCGCGGGGTCCCGCGGATGCCGTAGTGCAAGCACAGCACGCGACGGCTCTCGCACGCCTGCGCCACGGCCGCGGTGAGTTGCGGGTCGGGGGTGGCCGCCGCGTCGCTCGGGTTCTGCGCGCTGACCCGGCGGATGGCCTCGACCGGCGCGGCCGACGAGGTCGGCAGCACCCGCACGATCTTGCCCAGCGCGGTGGCCACCGGATGGTCGCCGTCGGCGGCGCCGTGCCAGCCGCGCAGCACGGCCATCACCAGGCCCAGGGCCTCGGGCTGGCTGAACATCAGCGGCGCCACTCGGTGCCCGCGCCCGATGCGGTAGCCGCCGTACGGGCCGGTGGCCGACTCGACGGGTATCCCGGCCTCGCGCAGGATGCCGACGTAGCGGCGGGCCGCCCGGTCGGACACGCCGAGTCGGGCGGCGAGTTCCTCACCGGTGATGCCGGGCGTGTTCTGGATCGACTCCAGGGTCAGCAACGCGCGCGATGTGGGGCTCAGATCGGATGACATCTCAAGTGGCCGAATTTCAGGAAGTGGATCGTCCGGAAACCATCGTAGCGTCGTCGCCGTGGAACCGATCACCGAACCGCCGGTCGCCGGCAACGAGCTGGACACGCGACGACCATCGGCAGGTCCGCCATCACCATCGGCGGTCTGCTACGCCACCTCGCCAGGGTCGAGGCGGACTCGTTCACGTGGAAGCTGCACGGCCGCGATCCCGGCCACACCACCGAGAACGACTGGGCGTGGACGCCCGATGACGACCCGGACGCGGTGTGGCAGCAGTGGCACGACGCCGTCGAACGGTCCCGGGCGCTGGTCGCCGAAGCCATTGCCGACGGCGGCCTCGACCGGGCCAAGGGACACGAGTTCACCGGGTGGGGCACGCCCAGCCTGCGGCGGATACTCGTCGACATGATCGAGGAGTACGCCCGGCACACCGGTCACGCCGACCTGATCCGGGAAGCGATCGACGGGCGGGTCGGCGAGGACGCGCCGGGATGACCGGGGTGGCACCGCGACCCCCGTCGTGAGGTGTCCTTGGTCAGGCGTCGACGCCGCTGGCCACGTAGGGCATCATCGCCTGCCCGTTGACTCCCCACACCGGGATCTTCGGACTGCCGACCACCCGCTCGGCCGCCTCGGCGACGCTGATGCCCTCCGCCGTGGCGCAGTGCGCGATCCGGCCCGTGACCACGGCGGACGCGAACGACGTGCCGCTCCACGTGGCCCACCCGGTGAATCCCGGCGTGCCGTCCGCGAAGCCGAGATACGGGCCGAGCACGTCGACCCCGCTGGCGTACGCGCTCACCCATCTGCCGTGGTTGCTGAAGTCGGCCACCGGCGTCGACCTGTGGTGCCGCGCATCCACCGCGCCGACCGCGATCATCCTCGCCTTACCGGCACCGAGCTCGAACGCGGCCGGGTAGAACGGCTGCTGCGTACCGGAGTTGCCGGCCGCGACCACCACGACGACGTCCTCGCCCAGCGAACTCAACGCCTCGCCGATGCCGGGCGGCGGTCCCTGTTCCTCCTTGTCACCGCCGAACGACAGGTTGATCAGCTTGATGCCCGCCGAGCACAGCACATCGATCGCGTCCGCCACCGCCTTGTCCTCGGCGTCGCCGGTTTCCTTGTCCAGCACGCCTTTCATGGTCACCTTCGCCGTCGGCGCCTCGTGCAGGATGACCCCGGTGACGAACGTGCCGTGCCCTGTCGAGCCGAGCGGCGCGCCACTGCCCGCAGGCGGCAGTGGGTCCTCGTCCACTTTCGGGTCGAACACGACATGGTCGGCGATCCAGCAATGCGGCCGGCCGTCGTGCAGGACCAGTCCGGTGTCGACCACCCCAATGGCGCAACCGGTCGCCGGCTCCTTGTTGTCCGGGTACTTCTTCGCACACGGTCGGGCGAACGTGGCGCCACCGGACACCCGACCGCCGAGCGGAACAACCAGATGTCGACCACTCTTCTGTGTTGTCACGACTTCTCCCCCTGTCGCCGAAAAGCATGATGGAACACAGATGCTCGACAACGCGGCTCTGATACACCAGCAGGAGTAACACAATGGCCGCCACTTGCGCCATACCAGAGTGACGCCGACCGACCAGGCCCACCGCGCCGTCGACCTCGCCTACACCGAGCCCGACCGCGCGCTGCTGCTCGGCGCCGCCGTGCTGCGGGCACCGGGCGAACCCGAGTCCGCCGCGATCGCGGAACGCGCCATGGGCCTGGCCTATGGTGCCCTCGGCAGGCTGGCCGACGGCCAGCGTCATCTCAGAGCCGCCATCGAAGTCGCCGAGAAAGCCAGCCTCGCCATACGCGCCGCCGAGGCCCGCGGCTCGCTGGCCTACCTGCTCACCCTCACCGGTGACTCCGACGCGGCATTGGCCGAGACCGAGAAAGCAGCCACCGCGCTGCACGGGGTGCCGGCCGCCAGGCTGGCGATGCAGCGCGGGCTGATCCTCACCGAGGTCGGCCGGTTCGCTGAAGCGGCAACGGTTTTCGACGACGCGCTGAGCATCCTGCAGCGGGCGGGCGGTGACGAACTGCTGGAGGGCGACATCCGGACCAACAGGAGCATCCTGCTGGTGCACCTGCTGGACTGGCGCGGCGCCGAGGAGGACCTGCGTACAGCAGAGGCGCACTACACCGCGAACGGGCATTTCGGCCGGACCGCCATGGTGTGGCACAACCGAGGCATGGCCGCCGCCGTGCGCGGTGACGTGCCCGGCGCGCTGACCGCCTACGACGAGGCCGCCACCCGCTACCGGAAAGCCGGCCGCGATCCGGGGCTGCTGCCGGTGGAGCGGGCCGAGGTACTCCTCTCCGTGCACCTGGTCGCGGAGGCCAGACAGGCCGCCGAGGCCGCTGTCGAACAGTTCGCCGGGCAGCACAACGCCGTCGACCTCGTCGCTGCCCGGCTGGTGCTGGCGCAGTGCGCACTGCAGGACGACGACCCCGCGACCGCGGCCGTCGAGGCGGACAAGGCGCGACGGTCGGCGATCCGGCAGCACCGGCCGAGTTGGGCGACGCTCGGCGCGCACGTCGCGCTACGGGCCAGGTGGGACGCAGGCGACCGGACCGAGGCGACACTGCGCTCCGCCCGGCGCACCGCCGACGCGCTCGCCGCCGCAGGCTGGGTGGTGCGGGCCGCGGACGCCCGGCTGATCATGGCGAGGATCGCCATCGAACTGGGCCGACCGGTGACGGCGCGGCGCATCCTGGCCGACGCGAGCCGGGCACGGCGGACCGGTCCTGTCGAGCTGCGGGCACGGGCCTGGCACGCCACGGCGCTGCTTCGCGAGGCAGCGGGCGACCAGCGTGGCGCCGATGCCGCGCTGCGGGCCGGGATGCGGGTGTTCGACCGGTTCCGGGCCGGTCTCGGCGCCACGGAGTTGCGCGCCCAGGTGTCCAGCCACGCCGGTGAGATCGCCAGGCAGGGCCTGGCGGCCGCGTTGGCCTCCGGGCGGGTGGGTGCCGTGCTGACGTGGGCGGAACGCTGGCGGGCAGGAGCGCTCCAGTTCCGGCCCGCTCGGCCCCCGGATGACACACAACTGGCCGAGCACCTTGCCGAGTTGCGGCAACTCGCGCTGGCACTGGGCGATGACGAGGCTGCCGGCAGGGACACCAGGGACCTGGTGCGCAGACAGGCGGCCCTGCAGGGGGCGGTCCGGGCCAGGGCGCGACACGCGGCAGACGACCACGCACCGGAGGCCGGCTTCCCCGGTGTGCCCGCGCTGAATCGGGCGCTCGGCCCGGCAGCGCTGGTGGAGTACGTCAGCCTGGCCGGTCAGCTGTATGCCGTCGTGCTGGCCAGGACGACGACGCTGCATGAACTCGGCCCGGTCGACGTCGTCGAGGAACGGTTGGCCGCGCTGCGTTTCGGGCTGCGTCGCCTCGCCTACGAGGACGGCACCGCGAGATCGACCCAAGCCGTAGCGGGCCTCGTCGCAGCGCAGGCGCAGGCGTTGGACTCACTCCTACTGGCACCACTAGACGTAGGAAATCAGCCGCTGGTGATCGTGCCGACCGGCGTGCTGCACGCGATGCCGTGGGCTGCGCTGCCCGGTTGCACAGGCCGACCGGTGTCCGTTGCGCCGTCCGCAACACTGTGGCACCGGGCCGCCAGCACGCAGGACGACCCGACCGGCCGGCAGGTGCTGGCTTCGGGTCCGGGACTCCCGCACGCCGCCCCCGAGATCGCCGCCCTGGCCCGCGGTTATCCGGGCGCCAGCCGGTTCACCGGCCGCCGGGCCTGCGTCGACGACGTGGTCACCGCACTGGACGGCGCCCAACTCGCGCACATCGCGGCACACGGCAGATTCCGCGCGGACAACCCGCTGTTCTCCGCCCTGCAACTGAGCGACGGCCCGCTGACGGTCTACGACCTGGAACGGCTCACCACGCCACCGCGTCACGTCGTGCTGTCGTCGTGTGACTCGGGACTGCCCGCGGTGCGGCCGGGCGACGAGGTGCTCGGGCTGGCCGCCGCACTGCTCGCGCTGGGTACCCGCAGCCTCGTCGCCACCGTGCTGCCGGTGCCGGACCGGGCCAGCAGAGCCCTGATGCTGCGCTTCCACACCCTGCGCCGCGCCGGCATCGGCCCTGCCGCCGCATTGGCCACGACACAGCAGGAATTCGCAGCGGATCCGTCACCACAGGCCAGGGTCACGGCACTCGGGTATGTCTGTCTCGGAGCAAGCTAGCGACGCTGAGCTATGTCACCATTCGGTACATGAACCAGTCTCGGACCATCGAAACGGGCACGAAGGACATCCTTGGGAGCGTGCGCGACGGCGTCGGCCTCATCGTGTTGAACCGGCCCGAGAGCCGCAACGCGATGACGGCGGACATGATGACCGGGCTCACCGCGCTGTTGACCGAGATGGAGGACGCGCAGGATGTCGGCGCGGTCCTGTTGACCGGTGCCGGCAAGTCGTTCTGCGCGGGCGGCGACGTGAAGGCGTTCGCCGCCAACGGTGGAGAGGGCGGTTCGGCCGCCGTCGCATCACCGGACCGAATCGCCCGGCAACGCACGTCACAGGCCGACACGGTCGGCCGGATCTACGCGTTCAGCAAGCCGGTGGTGGCCGCACTGCCCGGTGCAGCGGCGGGAGCGGGCCTCGGCTTCGCGCTGGCCGCCGATCTGCGGATCGGCACCCCGAAAACGGTCATGGTGACAGCTTTCGCCAAGGTCGGCCTGTCCGGTGACTACGGCACCGCCTGGCTGCTGCACCGGATGATCGGGCCGGCCAGGGCACGCGAGCTGATGTTCCTGTCCGAGCGGATAGATCCCGACACCTGCCTGGAACTGGGCCTGCTGAACCGGATCGTGCTCGGCGACGAACTGATGGACCGCGCCCACGAACTCGCCGCACGGCTGGCCGGCGGCCCTCGGCTGGCGCTGCGCCACATGAAGGCCAACCTGCTGCACGCCGACGCGGCCGGCCTCGCCGAGTCGATGGACCACGAGATCCCGAACCACCTGGACTGCGGCGTCAGCGACGACCACCGGGAGGCCGTGCGGGCGTTCGTGGAGAAGCGGGAACCGGTCTTCGGCGCGACTCCCTGATTTTCCTGACACGGTCATCCGAGGTCGGCCCGCGATTCACTCGGCACCGGAACGTCCCTGGTTAGCGTCCCAACGGCCGCCACAACATGGCGGTCAGTGGACCAGCCGAAGGGACCCCGATGGACCTCAACCGGAGACAGTTCATAGTCGCGGGCACGGCCGCGTCGCGGCGACAGGTGTCGCGGGCACAGCGGCACACGCCGACCAGTCCGGTGGTGGACGCGGCCAGGGCGGTGACTACGAGGCGCCACGCGGCATGTGGCTGGTCGGCGACACGCATGCAGGACGACCGGTTCGACCCGGACCCGCTGTGGACCGGTCACACCCCGCCGGCCGGCCAGCCGCGGCACCGACCCGGACAACTGGCAGATCCTGGCCAGTACGCGGAGTTCCGCTGGTTGGGGCGACGCCGTCCAGGTCAGCGCCGTGACCACCAGCGCCGATCGGCACCCGAGTGTCGCCGTCGACGACGAGGGCGCGTTCGTCGTGGTGTGGGAGAGCGGGGCGCTGTCCAGTTCCGGGGTCAACCTGGCACTGCGGGCCAGCAGGTCCACCGACGGCGGGCACACCTGGGCGGCCTCGGTGCCGGTGGCGTTCGACGCCGACGCGATGAGCCAGCGTGCCAGGCTGTCGAATGATCCGGACGGTCACGTGCGGGCCGTGTGGTTCGACTCCAGGTCGGAGGACTGGCGCTGGAAGGTGTTCACCGCCCGGTTCGACCCGCGTACCGGCTGGTCGGCGGCGATCCAGGTGACCAAGGCGGGCAACGCCACCTATCCGGCGGCGTCCGGCGGGATCGTGGTGTTCGCGTCCGACCGAGGCGCTGTCCGGGGCCAACGGGACATCACCCAGCAGGTGTTCCTGGTCGGCACTCGACGCTGAGGCAGCATCGCTGTGGTGATCGTAGGCAATCCAGCTGCGGTACGCCGGTTTCTGGCCACGGCTGTCAGGCATCGCCCCGGCTAGGCTGGTCTCGGGTCATGCCAGCCGTATCCGACACGTGTATCGCGATCAACGACGATCCGGAGGAATCCGTGCAGAGGCTTCGTTTCGGCACGTTCTTGGCACCTTTCCACCAGCCGGGCCAGAATCCGACGCTGGCGATCCATCGCGACCTCGAACTGGTCGAGCACCTGGATGCCCTCGGGTACGACGAGGCCTGGATCGGTGAGCACCACTCGGCCGGCAGCGAGATAATCGCGTCGCCCGAGATCTTCATCGCGGCGGCAGCGGAGCGGACCCGCCACATCAAGCTGGGCACCGGCGTCACGTCCATCTCGTACCACAATCCGTTGTGGGTGGCCGACCGGATGGTGCTGCTGGACCACCTCACCCGGGGACGCACGATGCTCGGCGTCGGCCCCGGCTCGTTGCCGACCGACTCGTCCATGATCGGGCTGTCCCCCACCGACACCCGTGAACTGCTGGACGTCAACCTCGACATCATCGTGCGGCTGTTGCGCGGCGAGACCGTCACGCAGCGGACCCAGACGCACAACCTGGTGGACGCCCGGCTACAGCTTCGGCCCTACTCGGATCCGTGCTTCGACATCGCGGTCGCCGCCGTCGCGTCGCCGACCGGACCGAGGTTGGCCGGTCGACACGGCCTCGGGCTGCTGTCCATCGGCGCGACCCTGACCCCGGACGGCTTCGACGCGCTCGCGCACCACTGGAACGTGGTCCAGGAACGGGCCGAGCACTACGGTCAGCCCGCCCCCGACCGAGCAGGCTGGCGACTGGTCGGCCTCATGCACGTCGCGGAGACCCGTGAGCAGGCGTACCGGGACGTCGAGTACGGGATCGCGCACTGGTTCAACTACTTCCAGAAGGTGGCCGCCTTCCCGCAGATGGCGGTCGGTGACAGCGCCGACGTACGCGGCATGATCGACTTCGTCAACGAGGCGGGCATCGGCGCGATCGGCACCGCCGAGGACGCCAAGGCCCAGGTCCGGCGGCTGGTCGAACAGAGCGGCGGGTTCGGCGGGATGTTGCTGCTCGGGCACGAGTGGGCCAACCCGGCGGCCACCAGGCGATCCTTCGAGCTCATCGCCCAGCACGTGTTCCCCGAGTTCCAGAACCAGGCGGCGGGCACCCTGGCCGCGGCCGCACGAGCGGCCGACACGCACGACTCGCACTCGGCCAGCCAGCTCTCGGCCGTCGACCACATGACGGCCAAGTACCAGAAGGAACTGGCCGACAAGGGCTGATCCGGTCAGGACAGCGACTCGTCCAACTCGCCGAGTGACTCGATCAACTGGAGGTTCGCCGAGTAGTCCACCGGGCACGCGATCACCGACACCGTGTCCGCGGCCAGCGCTGTGCGCAGCGTCGGCAGCAACTCGTCGGCCGACGTGATCCGGTAGCCGGTCGCGCCGAAGCTCTCCGCGTACTTGACGAAGTCCGGGTTGCCGAACGTGGTGTCCACGTTGTGCCCGATCTCCAGGTCCATCTTCCAGCTGATCAGGCCGTACGCGTCGTCCACCCAGATCAGGATGACGATGGACAGGCCGAGCCGTAGCGCCGTCTCGATCTCCTGCGAGTTCATCAGGAACGCGCCGTCGCCGGTCGCGACCAGCACCTTGGCCTCCGGCCGGGCGATCTTCGCGCCGATCGCGCCGGGCACCGTCCACGCCATCGTGGACAGGCCGTTGGAGATCAGGCAGGTGTTCGGCTCGTAGGTCGGGTAGAGCCGGGCCATCCACATCTTCAGCGCACCGGTGTCGACCAGCACGATGTCGTCCCGGCCCAGCGCGGCCCTGGTGTCGGCGACGATCCTCGCAGGCGCCAACGGGAACCGGTCGTCGGCGCTGCCGGACTTCAGTTCGTCGGCCAGCAGCGCTGAGATCCGCTCACCGCGCCGCCGTGGTTCAAACCGTTTCCCGACCGCGTCCACCAGCGCGTCCAGGCTGTGGCTGATGTCGGAGTGCAGCCCGACGGCCACGTCGTAGTTCGCGTCCACCTCGGCGGGGAACCGGTGGATGTGGATGATCTTCCGGTCGCCCATCGGGTTGATCCGGACCGGGTCGAACTCCTGCAGTTCGTAGCCGACCGCGATGATCACGTCCGCCCGGTCGAAACCGAAGTTCACGTAGTCGTGCCGCATGAACCCGACAGCGCCCAGCGCCAGCGGATGGTCGTCCGGGAACACGCCCTTGCCGTGGAACGTGGTGGCCACCGGCACACCGAGCGCGTCGGCGAAACGACGCAGCGCGGGCCCGGCTTTCGCCCGTGCGGCACCGTGCCCGGCCAGCACGATCGGGTCACGCGCCGAGGACAGGATCGCGGCGGCCCTGCGGATCTGGTCCGGCGACGGCTCGTCCGGCCGGGGCACGTTCACCCGCAGCGGCGCCAGGCGGTTGGTGACCGTGGCCTGCTCGACGTCCTCCGGCACCGCGAGATACACGGCGCCGGGCCGCTCGGTCTGCGCCAGCTTGAAGGCCTTGCGCACCATCTCCGGCACAGCACCCGGCGTGGCCACCAGCGCCGCCCACTTGGTCACCGGCTCGAACATCGACACCAGGTCGACACCCTGGTGCGACTCCTTGTAGCTGCGGTGCATCCCGACCTGCGCGGACAGCGCGATCAGCGGCGTCGAGTTCGTCGTGGCGTCGGCAGTGCCCAGCAGCAGGTTGATCGCGCCAGGCCCCAGCGTCGCCGAGCAGACCCCGGCCCGGCCGGTGAGCCGACCGTAGGTCTCGGCCATGAACGACGCCGCCTGCTCGTGCCGGGTCAGCACGTACTGGATCGACGAGCGGGAAATGGCGTCGACGAGGCGGATGTTCTCCTCGCCGGGAATGCCGAAGACGTGGGTCACGCCCTCGTTCTCCAGACAGCGCACGATCAGCTCGGCAACGGTTCGCTCGTCCACCCCCTGACCATAGGTGACCTTGGGCCACTCAGTTGGTGGGCGGGATGAAGGCTCCGGTGTCGCGAAGCTCACGGATGACGTCGACGAGATCGGTGACGGCCGGGTTGGTGGTGTCGCTCCGCCAGACGATGCTGTGGTCGGCGTAGGGGCTCGGCTCGGTGAAGGACCGGTAGACGACCCCGTCGAACGGCCTGGTCGCGGCGGCGCTGGTCGTGGTGAGCCCGATGGCCGAGCCGGTGAGCACCAGCGGTAGCAGCCGGTCGAGGCTGGAGATCTCGCGGTGGATGGTCACCGTGGCGCCTCGGGCCTCGAGTTGGCTGACGAAGTGATCGTGCAGCCACGGGTTGACGGCACGTTCGACCACGACGAGTGGCTGGCCGGAGAGGTCTGTCGGGTCGATCGCGGCCGAGCCTGCGAGGGGATGATCGGCGGCCATCGCGACCACGAGCGGTTCGCGGGTCACCAGGAGCGAGGCCAGGTCGGGCGGGTACTCGGCGGTCCAGCCGAAGCCGAGGTCGAGGTGGCCGTCACCGAGTTCGGCAAGTTGGGCGGCCGTGGTCATCGGGCGCGGCGCCAACCGCGCCGAGGGGCGGCTGGTGTGCAGCGCGGGTACGGCCAACTGGAACAGGCGCGGACCGAGATCCTCCGCGTAGCCGACGCGCAGTTCGTCCACGGTGCCGGCGGCGGCGCGACGGCCGACGTCGATGGCGTGCCGGACGGCGGCGATCGCGCCGCGTGCCTCGGGCAGGAACGCCTCGCCAACCGAGGTCAGCGTCACGCGCCTGCTGGTGCGGGTGAACAGTGGTCCGCCGAGTTCACGCTCGAGACGGCGGATCTGCTCGCTGACCGACTGCTGTGTGACGTGCATCCGCGCCGCGGCCCGGCCGAAGTGCAGTTCCTCGGCGACGGCGACGGCGTATTCGAGCTGGCGAAGCTCCACGCCACCATATTGACAGGTTCTGCCTGTCGAACGTACCCGTGTTCGTCGTTGATGATGTCCCCGTGTCGGGGTGTCCTGGAGTCATGAAGACCTGGTTCATCACCGGAACGTCCAGCGGCTTCGGCCGTCACATGACCGAGCTGCTGCTCGACCGGGGCGACCGCGTCGCCGCCACCCTGCGCGACCCGGCGCGGCTCGACGACCTGGCCGAGCAGCATGGGGACCGACTGTGGCGCGCGCAGTTGGACGTCACCGACACCGCCAGGATGCGTGAGGTCGTCGACACCGCGTTCGCCGAGTTCGGCCGTATCGACGTGGTCGTCTCCAACGCGGGCTACGGCCTCATCGGCCTGGCAGAGGAACTGTCCGACGAGCAGATCAGGCGCCAGCTCGACACCAACGTGATCGCACCCATCCAGCTCGCCCGGGCGGTCACGCCGCACCTGCGTGCACAGGGCGGCGGCACGGTCCTGCAGACCTCCAGCATGGGCGCGCACATCGTGTTCCCCGCGATGTCGCTCTACCACACCGGCAAGTGGGCCATCGAGGGCTTCTTCGAGGCGTACGCCCTGGAGACCGAGAGGTTCGGCATCCACACCACGCTGATCGAACCAGGCATGGTCGCCACGGACTTCTACGGCTCGGCGGACGTCGCCCCGTCGGAACTGCCCGCCTACGCAGGCACCCAGGCCGCCGATTTCACCCACGGCAAGGCCAACGTGCCGCTGGAAGCCATGCCAGGTGACCCGCGCAAGGTCGCCGAAGCCATGATCCGCATCGGCGACCTGGAAAAGCCGCCACGCCGCCAGCTACTCGGCTCCGATGCCTACCACCTGGTCCACGATGCCCTGGTCGCCCGGCTGGCGAGCGTGGCAACCCAACGCGAGATCGCGTTCTCCACGGACCGCGACGGCTTCACCCCACCGCCGAATGGATGACCTACTGGGCGCCGTTGAGCTTGTCCGGTGCGGCCAGCGGCCAGCCGCCTGCGGCCAGGCGGGCGCTGACCCTGGCCACGTCGGTGTCCAGTGGCTGCTCGTGCGTCACGGTCTCGATCGCGTCCCGGACCGCCTGGGCCGACGACGGGTCGTCGGAGCCTGCCAGCTCGGCGGCGATCGCGGCGACCTCGTCGTTGGACAGCTGCTGGCGGGACAGCAGGGCGAACAGCGGGAGGTAGTCCTGCTGCGGCACACCCTCCGGGTAGCCGGCCCGCAGCCAGCCGATGATCGACGCCAACAGAGGAGGCAGTGCCATACCCTCAAACCCTCTCGGTGGAACCGGTAAATCTGACGTCAGCTGCCGGCGACGATGAAGTAGATGCCCCCGGCGATGGCGGCCAGGACGATCAGGAAGCACACCGACGCCAACATGATGCCCAGCGGGTTGCCGCCGACCATCGGCTCGGAGTCACCGTCCGGGCCGCCGGCACCCGCGGTCTGCGTGCGGCCGCCCATGCTCAGCGCCTTCAGCCCGACCGCGAACAGCGCTGGCAGTCCGGCACCGGCGAGCAGGCCGAAGACCACGATCTGCCACAGGGCCGTGAGGTTGATCCAGTCCACCGTTAGTTCTCCCTCACTCAGACCGTGACCGGCACGGCCGGCTCGACGGAACCGGTCCATTCGGCGTTCACGTTGTCGTGGCTGACCGGCGTCTTGCGCGACCGCAGGTAGATGAAGCCCGCGATGGCCGCCAGGATGACGAACACCACGATCACCCCCGCCGTGCCGCCGATGACGTTGGCGAGGCCGTAGCCCGCGGCGCCGGTGATGGCGGCGGCCGGCAGGGTGAACAGCCACGCGGTGGCCATCCGGCCCGCCACGTTCCAGCGCACCTCGGCGCCCTTCTTGCCGATCCCGGTACCGAGGATCGAGCCGGTGGCCACGTGCGTAGTGGACAGCGAGTAGCCGAAGTGCGAGGACAGCAGGATGACCGCCGCCGACGAGAACTCGGCCGCCATGCCCTGCGGCGACTCGATCTCGACCAGGCCCTTGCCCAGGGTCCGGATCACTCGCCAGCCACCGAGGTACGTGCCGAGGCTGATCGCGATGGCACAGGACAGGATCACCCAGAACGGGGCCGACGCACCGGAGTGCAGGGTGCCGTTGGCGATCAGCGCCAGGGTGATGATGCCCATCGTCTTCTGGGCGTCGTTCGTGCCGTGCGCGAGGGAGACCAGCGACGCGGACCCGATCTGGCCGATGCGGAACCCGTGGGTGCGGGCGCCTGCCTTGATGTCGCGGCTGATCCGGTAGACGAGGTAGGTGCCGGTGGCCGCGACCAGGATCGCGATGATCGGCGACAGCACCGCGGGCAGGACGACCTTGGACACCAGGCCCTGCCACTTGATCGCGTGGCCGCCCGCCGCCGCGATCGTGGCCCCGATCACGCCGCCGATCAGTGCGTGCGAGGAGCTGGACGGGATGCCCAGCAGCCAGGTGAGCAGGTTCCAGATGATGCCGCCGGCCAGACCGGCGAACACCACAGTCAGGGTCACCAGATTGGTGTCCACGAGGCCGCTGGCGATGGTCGCCGCGACGCTGAGCGAGAGGAAGGCACCGACGAGGTTCAGCACCCCGGACAGCGCGACCGCCGTCCTCGGCCCGAGCGCGCCGGTGGCGATCGAGGTCGCCATCGCGTTGCCGGTGTCATGGAAGCCGTTGGTGAAGTCGAACGCCAGCGCCGTCACGACCACGAGGGCAAGCAGTGCGTCATTCACGCTGCTAGTGTCACGACCGCCGTGCCGCTGGTCGATATGTCCAGGCAATCCGACGGCATTGATTCGCCCAACGTTCATCCACTGTTGACATGGGGGGCGTCGAGCGTCGTGAGCGACGACGGAGACGACCGGCTCGGGCACCGTACGGATACGGATCGGCTGTCCGCCCATCTCGCTGCCACGTACGACATCCGGGTCGCACGACTGGCCCAACTGGACAGCGGCGTGTTCCGCGTCGACCGGCACGACGGCCCCGCCTGGGTGGCCAGGGTGTTCCCGTCGACGCGGCCGATCGACCAGGTCGACGGTGACGCCACGATCCTTCGTTCGCTGGAGCAGGCCGGTTTTCCGGCCGAGCGGTGCGCGCATTCGAAGCCGGTGTCGACCCACGACGGCCAGGGCGTCCTGGTGACGGAGTTCGTGCACGGCGCCAAGTCCGACCGCCCCGGCCGTACGTTCGCCGTGCTCGGCGCGCTGCTCGGCCGCCTGCACACCCGGCCCGCCACCGCCAGCCGCGCGGGCGGGGCGTGGCACCACGTGGCGGACGGCTCACCGCGCGACGAGATCGACGCAACGCTGGACCTGTTGGCCGAGGCGCGACAACGCATGCCGGCAACGGATCTGTCGCTGTTCGACATGGTGCGGGGCCGCATCGAGCAGGCCGACGACTGCGCTGACCTGCCACACGCGTTCGTCCATCCCGACTTCGTACCGGCCAACGCCGTCCCCACGCCGGACGGGCGGCTGGTGATCCTGGACTGGGCCGGGGCCGGGCGCGGTCCTCGGCTGTGGTCGCTCGGCTTCCTGCTGTACGCGGCGGGCGCCAGGGACCTGCGCCTCGTGGACGCCGTCATCACCCGCTACCGCAAGCACATCGAGTTGACGCCTGCCGAGTTGGCCAAGCTGGCGGACGTGATCGTGGTGCGGCCGCTGGTGATCGACTCGTGGTCGCTGGCGATGGGCCGCAAGTCACTGGCCGCCGTCGTCGACGACATGGCCGCCCTGGACGATCTCGCGGACACCGTCGCCGAGCGGGTTCGGCACGCCGTGGAACAGTGACGTCGTATGAGCCCGGTACCTCTGTCCACACTGCTGTCGCATCCGCTCGTGGCATACACGATCGAGTTCGACAACGAGTTCGAGCACCTGATACCGCACCGGACGTCCCAGCACGGCGCCACGGGCGACAAGCGGCACGTGCCGTGGCTGGTGTCCATGGCGATGTGGTGCAACTGCATGCGGTACGTGGACGCACAGGGAGTGACGGTCGGCGAGTTGGAGCGGCTGGCCCGCACCCCGACGAACCTGCCCGGCATGCTGCGCTGGGGCTACGTCGACGCCGAACTCGCGCCCGGCGACCGCGATCCGAAACACCCTGGCCGTGACGCTGTGCTCCGCCCGACCAGGGCGGGCGAGCGGGCCAGGCAGGTGTGGCGACCGCTGTTCGACACCATCGACACCCGCTGGCGGGAGCGGTTCGGCGATGACCGGATCCGCGAACTGCGCGACGCTCTCACCGTGATCGTTGGCGGGCTGGACGCCGGTCTGCCGGACTGCCTGCCGATCCTGGGGCACGGCCTGTTCAGCAAGGTCCAGCAGGCAGCAGCCGCCGCTGACACGACGGGCCTCCCGTTGGTCACCCTGCTGGCCAGGGTGCTGCTTGCGGTGGCCGTCGAGTTCGAGAGCGAGTCGAAGCTGTCACTGGCGATCAGTGCGAACGTGCTGCGCGTGCTGGACACCGACGGCGTGCGCGTGCGGGATCTGCCGGTCCTGACCGGCGTGTCCAGGGCGGCCGTCGACATGACCGTCGGCTACCTGGAGACGCACCGCCACGTGGCGGCCGAACCGGCGGCCGGCCGGGGTCAACAGGTCCGGCTGACCGAGAAGGGTCTCGCGGCGCAGCAGGCCACCCCGGAGCTGCTGGCCGCCATCGAGGAGCGCCTGCCGGTCGGCGATCTCCGTTCGGCACTGGCCGGATTCGGCGCCGACGAGCTGGCCAAGGGACTGGTGCCCTACCCGGACGGCTGGCGGGCGGCGGTGAAGGCACCCGGCATCCTGCCGCACTACCCGATGGTGCTGCACAGGGGCGGCTTCCCGGACGGCAGCTAGCGACGCGTCCCGATGACCACGGTGGCACCCAGTTCGTCGGAACTGGCCACCGAGGGCGTCAAACCGTTGCCGGCAAAGGCTTCGACCGCCGTCGGCAGCTGCTGCTCGCTGGTCTCCACGAACAGACTGCCGCCTGGTGCCAGCCAGTCCCCCGCCGCCGCGGCGACCCGGCGCACGACGTCCAGCCCGTCCGCGCCGCCGTCCAGAGCGACCGCCGGCTCGTGGATCCTGGCCTCCGGCGGCATCAGCCCGATCGCGTCGGTCGGCACGTAGGGCGTGTTGGCGACCAGGATGTCGACGCGGCCACGCAGTCCAGCGGGCAGCGGCCGGAAGAGATCCCCTTCGTACACGTGGCCGCCCAGCGGCTCGACGTTGCGCCGGGCACACCGCACGGCGGCCGGCTCCAGGTCGGCGGCGTGCAGTTCGACATCGGCCAGCAGCGTGGCCAGCACGACACCCAACGCACCCGAGCCGCAACACAGGTCCAGGACGACGGGCCGAGCGGGCGCCAGCGACGCCGCCCGCCGCACCAGCAACTCGGTGCGTTGGCGCGGCACGAACACCCCTGGATCCACGGCGATCCGCAGCCCGCAGAACTCGACCCAGCCCAGGACGTGCTCCAGCGGCAGACCGTCGGCCCGCCGGTCGACCATGTCGGCCAGTTCGGCAGGGGTGCGGGCCGCGTCGACCAGCAGCGCGGCCTCGTCCTCCGCGAACACGCAGCCGGCAGCACGCAGCCGGACCACGACGTCGGATGTGGAGATCAGGACGCCTGCCGCTTGTCCATCCGCAACTGCCACACGTTGAGGTAGTCGGCGCGGAAGCCGGACTCGAAGTACGCCAGGTAGAACTCCCACATCCGGCGGAACGTCTCGTCGAAGCCCAGCGCGCTCACCTTCGGCCACTGGTCGAGGAAGCGCAGCCGCCAGTGCCGCAGCGTGCGGGCGTAGTGCGAGCCGAGCGCCTGCCGCTCCACGATCCGCATGTGGGTGTGCTCGGCCACCTGATGCTCGATCGCCGGGATGGACAGCAGCTCACCACCGGGGAAGATGTACTTGTGCGGCCAGCCCTGGGAATACCGGGTGGCGATCATCTGCGAGTGCGGCATGGTGATGGCCTGCAGCGCGAACCGGCCGCCCGGTTCCAGCACGCGGTCCACGGCACCGAAGTAGTCCGGCCAGTACTGGTGGCCGACCGCCTCGATCATCTCCACACTGACCACGGCGTCGTAGCGGCCGGTCTCCTCGCGGTAGTCGCGCATGACGACCCGAACCTGGTCGGCCACGCCTGCCTCGGCGATCCGCTGGTCGGCGAGTTCCTTCTGCTCGGTCGAGATGGTCAGCGACGTCACGTCGGCACCGCGCTTCGCCGCCCGGATGGCCAACGCGCCCCAGCCGCTGCCGATCTCCAGCACCCGAGTGCCCGCGCGGACGCCCGCGTAGTCGAGGATCGCGTCGACCTTGCGGATCTGCGCCGCGGTGAGCTCGTCGGTGCCCGGCGCGAACCAGGCCGACGAGTACGTCATCGTGTCGTCGAGGAACAGGCTGAACAGGTCGTTGGACAGGTCGTAGTGCCGGTGGATGTTCTCCCGCGCACCGTCGATCGTGTTGTGCTCGGCGGCCGGCTTGCGGTGCCCTGCCCAGCGGCGGACGTCGCGCAGCGGCTGCGGCACCAGGCCCGTCATCTTCGCCGCGAACGGTGTGAGCACCTCGACCAGCGAGTCGGTGGTCCAGTCGCCGACCATGTAGGCCTCGCCGAGACCGATGGTGCCGTCGGCACCCAGCCGGTTGAAGAAGTCGGACGGCCGCCGGACCCGCATCTCCGGTGCGTTCTGGCCACCACCGCCCATGCGCCTGCCGTCCGGCAGCACGACCTTGATCGGCAGGCCACGCACGACGGCGTTGAACAGGAGTCTCGCGGCCGTGGCCTTCAGCGGCGAGTGGGCCGGGGTGGCAAGCCCTGGCCAGTCCCCCTCTGCGGGACGGGGGATCGCATACCGTGCCGAGTCGATGCTCACGTCGGCTCCCTGTGGTGTCTGACGGTGCGGCGCGACAAGTGGACCCCCGCAACGTACCTGGCACCGTTCCACAGCAGAGCCAGCCCGTGAACCGGACGATAACATTCCGGTGTCGCCGAGCGAACCCCCGCGACCGCCAGATCGCCCGGACCTGCGGCGACACGGAACCTGTCTCTCACCGTGACACCGCTGGGCAACGCGGTACCGGTGCCCGTAGCGTCGTGGCGTGGCTGACATCTCACCGGCCGAGGCGGCGACCCTCCCCGAACCGACACTGCCTGAATCCACACTGGGTGGTCGCACCCTGTGGACCCACAGCATCGCCGCTCCACTGCGGGCGTTCCTGCGGACCGAGTCGGGCAGCGCGGGCGTGCTGGTCGGCGCGATCGTGGTGGCTCTGGTCTGGGCCAACGTGGACAGCACGTCCTACGACGCGGTCTGGCACACCGGACTGTCCGTCCGGCTCGGCAACGTCGGTGTCACCAGGGATCTGCGGACCTGGATCAACAGCGGGCTGATGACCTTGTTCTTCCTGGTCGTCGGCCTGGAGGCACGCCGTGAGTTCGACCTCGGCGACCTGCGCGACCGCAGCCGGTTCGTGGTCCCGTTCGCGGCGGGCCTGGTCGGTCTCGTGATCCCGGCGCTGATCTACCTCGCCTTCAACATCGGCGGCGCCGGCGTGCACGGCTGGGGTGTCGCGATGTCCACCGACACCGCCCTGGCCCTCGGGGTGCTCACCGTGCTCGGCCGGCACGTGCCGGACCGGGTGCGGGTGTTCCTGCTGACGGTGTTCGTGGTGGACGACGTGGTGGCGCTGGTCGTGATCGCCGTCGCGTACAGCCAGCAGATCAAGATCGTGCCGCTGGTCATCGCGATCGTCGTGTTCGCCCTGACACTCACCGCGAAGGCGCTGCACCTACGCCATGGCCCGATGTACGCGGTACTCGGGTTGGTCACGTGGCTCGCGCTGCTGGCCAGCGGCGTCGACCCGGTGGTGGCCGGGCTCGCGATCGGCCTCGCGACGTCCGCGTACTCGCCGGCCAGGGGTGATCTGGAGCGGGCCACCGGCCTGTTCCGGCTGTTCCGCGAGCAGCCGACCCCGGAACTGGCCCGCTCCGCCACCGCGGGCCTGACCGCGACGCTCTCCCCCAACGCACGGCTGCAGAACCTCTACCACCCGTGGACCAGCTACGTCATCGTGCCGCTGTTCGGCCTGGCCAACGCCGGTATCACGGTCGACGGCAGCTTCCTCGTGCACGCGTACACCACGCCGATCACGTTGGGCATCCTGGTCGGCTACGTGGTCGGCAAGCCGATCGCCGTCGCCGGCGTGGCGTGGCTGCTGGACCGGCTGAGCAGGGGCAGGCTGCGGCCGCCGGTGGGCTGGGCCGCGGTGATCGGCAGCGGCACGATCGCCGGGATCGGCTTCACGGTGTCGCTGCTCATCGCCACCCTGGCCTTCCACGGCCAGCAACTGGCCGAGGCCAAGCTCGGCGTGCTGTCCGCCGCGGTGGTCGCGTCGCTGCTCACCTGGGCGGTGTACCGGATCACCGGGCAGATGTCGCCGGCCCGCAAGGCGCTGGCCCTGCTCGGGGTGGCCGAGCAGTTGGTCGACCTCAGCGACGAGGTCGACCCGGAGCGCGACCACATCCGGGGGCCTGCGCGCGCGTCGGTCACCGTGGTCGAGTACGGCGACTTCCAGTGCCCGTACTGCGGTCGCGCCGAGCCCGTGGTGCGGGACCTGCTCGCCGACACCGACCTGCGCTACGTCTGGCGGCACCTCCCGCTGATCGACGTCCACCCGCAGGCCCAACTCGCCGCGGAGGCAGCGGAGGCAGCGGGCGCGCAGGGCAAGTTCTGGGAGATGCACGACCTGTTGCTGGCCAGGCAGGAGAACCTGCGGGTCAACGACCTGCTGGCCTACGCCGAGGAACTGGGCCTGGACAAGGATGTGTTCCACGACGACGTGAAGCGGCACGCGTACAGCGCCAGGATCGCCCAGGACGTCGAGTCGGCCGACGTGAGCGGCGTGTCCGGCACGCCGACGTTCTTCATCAACGGGCAGCGGCACTACGGCGCGTTCGACATCGAGACGCTGACGTCGGCGGTCAAGATCGCGCGGGCCAGGGCCAAGATCGCGTCGTGAGGGGCTACTTCCAGAGCTTGCCGTCCATGATCCTGCCGTACAGCTCCATCAGGTCGCCGTCGTCGACGTCGTAGCCCTCGGGTCGGTGGATGAACTGCGCCACGGTGACCCTCTTCTTGACGATCGCGTTCTCGTTCAGGACCTTCATCCTGACCAACAGTTTCAGCGTCGCGGCGAGGTTGGCGCCGCCCGGCTGCCACGTGCCGCTCTTGTTGGAGATCCACTGGATCCTACCCTGGCTGACGATGAAGTCGCCTGCTCCGATGACGTGGCCGTCGATCTGGGCGTGCGAGTCCAACGCCGGGTAGCCGACCATGGAGTCGTGCGCCTGCAGGGTCGCCTCGTCCTCGGCGGACACCGACTGGTGGGCATAGAGGACGGCCTTGCCCGTTACCACGACCATCACGTAGCGCAGCCGCTTGCCATGGGTGTCGATCAGGAACCTGCCGTCATGGGTCTTCAGGATGCCGTCCCCGCCGATATCCACCAGGTACCGGCGTTGGTCACCTCCTCGATCTTCCGGTTGGACGTTCCGCGACAGACCGATCTTGCTGTTGTCCGGGGTGTTGTCCAGACCGTCGATCAGGCTGGACGACCCGCCTGCCGACGGCTTGCCGGTGGAGGTGCCGACACCGATCGGCATCGAGACGGTCGGCCGCACGGTCGGCTCCGCCAACCGAGGAGTGGTTCCCAGGTCCTCCAACTCCACGATCTCCAGGCCCGTCAAGTCGCTGAGGGCGATCAGCGCGGCGGACTTCAGGTCGTCCAGGCCGGAGTTCCACCAGTTCTTCGCCTGGTTGGCCCGCCAGGCCATGATGGCGGCATCGAGCTTGGTCAGGATGGCCATGCGCTCGGCGATCTGGTCGGCGCGCAGACGGGTGTAGGCGTTCATCTGGTCCTTGACCGGCTGCCAGAACTCCGCCGAGCCCGCGTAGGAGTTGATCTCCGCCACGGTCGGGTTGGTGGCCCAGCTCGCCGGTCCACCCCGCTTCGCGACCAACTGCTGGTAGCTCGCCAGGAATATCTGCTCCACCGGGGTGGGGTCCATGGTCGGATCTCCTGTCTCGTCGCTACTCGCCGCGTAACGAGGCGATCAGTGCCAGCCGCCGGGCCTCGGGGATGGCGGCGAACTCGGGATGCTCGGCAAGCAGTTCGTCCAGTACCGCCTGGTCGACCTGAGCGGGTGGTGCCGCAGGCCGGGCAGGCGGCCGGATGGTGACGCCGTACCGGGCGAACGTGGCGATCCGGTCCGACGCGGACCGGGCGGCGAGAAAGTCCAGCAGCCCGGTCGCCGGGACACCAAGGCCCTGTTCCTCGGCGTGGTAGCGGAACCAGTCCCGGAACTGCTGCCAGGACTCCTCGGTGCCGTCCCAGTACGGACCGTTCGTGGCCAGGTACGCGCTCCACGCCGACTCGTCGTAGGCCGGTGTGGTCGGCGTCGGCTCAGCAGGCTCGACGGCGTGCTGTTGCGCCACCGCGTAGGCCACGGTGGTGAGTTGGTCACCGGACAGCGTGCTGTTGCGGTCACTGGCCGACATCTCGTCCAGACCGCGCACCAACTGGTCGACGAGTGGGTGATCGGTGGCCTCCCGCAGCCCGAGACGTTCTACCAACTGGGCACGTTCGGTCTCCCAGGGCACGTCCGGTCGGCTGGTGTGGTCGGCCGTCAACTGCCGCAGGGGTTCCTCGATCCACGACCACAGTTGCGCAAGCCCAGCCATCCCGACTCCTGTTCAGGCTCAGCCGATCTCCACGGTGCCGAACGCCTCGATGACGCCGATCGGCAGCGGTGCCGGGTCGTTGCACGTCATCACCTTGTCGCCGTTGCGGGCGGCCGGCTTGCCGTCGAACGCGACCGTCGGACTGCCCGAGACGACGGTGCCCTTGTTGTTCGGTGGGCTGGCGAAACTGCCCGACGCCGGGACGTGCGGCGGCAGGTTGACCGCCTCGCTGCCCACCACGGCGGCCGGCAGGCCCTGGATGAACACTGTCGTGCTGCACCCGTTGGTGATCTTGCCGGCGAACGGGAACGGCAGCGGTGTGGGCACAGGGCCGCCGGGCGAGGGCACCAGCACGATGTGCGTATCGGTGGCGGTGGCCAGGTCGCCCTGTTTGGCCGCGGGCTGTCCCATCACCGGCTCATTTCTGGGTGCTGCCGGAGAACGACACCGCCGCCGTGCAGTTGGTCGAGTTGGTGTTCAGGCACTCCACCGCGAGGATCAGCGGCGCCTTCGCCGTGAACACCAGCGGCTGCACGAAGTGCAGGTCGAGACTGCGGAAGTCGTCCAGCCCGAACTCCAGGAGTGCCTTGCCACCGGACCGGATCTGCAGGATGCCGCTGTCCCCCATCGGGTTCTGCAGCACGACGTCACTGACGTCCAACGTCTGCTGGCCTGCTGGCAGCGCGTAGGGGTAGGTGGCGAACGTGCCCGTCGTGGTCGGTGTTGCGTCGGACGCGAGCAGTTCGGAGACGGGCGTGCCGGCCGCCGCACCACCGGTGCCATTCGTGCCCTGAGCAGCGGCACCACCGGCACCACCCGCACCGGCGGCCGCCCCGGACCCGGCCTTCGCACCAGCACCATTCGCAGCGCCGCTACCCGCCCCGGCAGCCGAGCCGGCCGCGCCGCCTGCCGGATTGCCGGCAGCCTCGTTCGCGCCGGCAGCGGCCTGGTTGGCCTTGGTGGCCGCCTTGTTCGCCTCGCTCGCGCTGGACGCCAGTTGCTGGGTCTGCTGTGCGACTGCCTGCACCGCTGTCGACTGCACGGTCGGTTTCAGCACCAGGAACCACAGCGCCACCAGCACGGCGGCCCCGGCGATCACGGCGGCGATCGCCGGCAGCAGCCACTTGGGCATCATCTGCTGTTGCAGCATCGCGCCGTCGGCGGTGACCGGGGCCTCGGTCTCCGGCAGCACGAACGCCTGGAACGGCAGCGACGTGTCCGGGCCCCGCACGAACCGTTTCCTCGGCGCGGACCGGATCTTGACGAAAGTGGACGTTCCCGGCCGGCTGACGATGGTCGGCGGGCTGATCCGGAAATTCAGCAGCAGATCGGGATCGAGCGCGGAAATCTCCGTGGTCACCGGATGATTGCCCAGGTTCGAGACCACCAGGCGGAACTTCGCGACCCGGCGGCCACGGGCGGTCCTCGGCTCCAGTTCCGCGGTCAGCTCGCTGAACTCGCTGACCCGGACCGAGCCCTCCTCGACCACCGAACCGTCCGGGTCCTCCTGGGACCTGGCGCGGACCGCGTAGTCGACATCGCCTGCCAGCACCTCGGCCGAGCGGGGTGGACGGAACGTCACCCGCGCGGTGGCATCGGTGCCGGGCAACAGGTTCAGCTGCGGTGGCTCGATCTCGGCCCAGCCCGCAGCGGCGCCGAGCACCTCGAGCACGATCCGGTCAACCACCATCCCGGTGTTGCGGACACGGACGTCACTGGACACCTGGCCACCCGGGTCGACCTCCAGGGTGACGTTCTCGATCGTCGCGACAACTCCCACGACAAGCAGGATCTGCGCATCCGGCCCCATCGGGTAGCGCAGGCCGCGAACCACGCGGCGCACGTCCACCGGCGCATTGGCGCAGCCGAAGCTGCGCGAATCCGCATCGCCCTGGTCACCCGACCGGGTATTCGCACTAGGGATGACCTGGGGTCCGCCCCTAGGGCGGTCCGGCGCGGAATGGGGAACGCTGACATCGAGGCAGGTGATGCGTCGAAGGCCCGTGGGGAGGCCTCGCACCTCGACGGTCGATCCGCCGCTGCAGACCGAGGGGAGATAGCGATTATGCGAAGACAATCCGTTCCCGTCCGCATTGTGGGGGTGGCACATCCGTGACCGCTCCAGTGGCCGTCCAGCTGTACACCCGCGATCCGATCTCACAGGCAGGCCTGGCCGCCGCGCTGCGGTGTCAACCGGAGATCCGACTGTTACCGGACATCTGCGACGAGCAGGCGTCAGTCGCCATCGTGGCGCTCGACGTCGTGGACAAGGCAGGCTTGTCCGCACTGCACGGGCTGCGCGGCCACGGTTGTGACCGCATCGTCCTGGTGATCAACGAACTCAGTGACCAGGACCTGCTGGACGTGGTCGAGGCCGGTGTGTGCGCGATCGTGTGGCGATGGGAGGCAACGGCGTCGTGGTTGGCGCACACCGTTGTCAAGGCTGCCGCCGGGGAAGCTGCCCTGCCATCGACCGTGCTGTCTCGGCTGCTCAAACAGATCTCCCGCCTCCAGCACCACGTGCTGGCGCCGAGAGGGCTGTCGTTCAACGGCCTGTCCGAGCGCGAGGCCGACGTGCTCAGGCTGGCCGCTGAGGGCTTCGACACCGACGACATCGCACGAAAGCTGGCCTACTCCAAGCGGACCGTCTCCAACATCCTGCACGCGGTCACCATCCGCTATCAGCTCCGGAACCGAACACACGCGGTCGCCTATGTGATCCGGGAAGGTCTCATTTAGGTCAGGGAGCCAACCCGAACGGATCAATGCCGTTCCTGATTCGCCGCGTACGTTTGTTCTGGTGGGGGCGATACCGTGTATCTACGAGCTCCCCGAGACGCGTCCATGATTGTCGGACGGTCAGCGGAACTGGAGTTCCTTGACCACCAGGCGAGGGCGGCCGCCGCGGGCCAGCAGTCGACCGTGCTGGTCGAGGGCGATGCCGGCGTCGGCCGCACTGCGCTGTTGCGTCAGTTCATCTCGCACGAAAAGGACGCAACGGTGTGGTGGACCTGTTGCGACGAGCAGGAGGCCGACCTCGGCTACGGCCTGGTCGCTCAGCTCTACCGCCACGTCAACCGATCGGTCCAACAGCAACACCCCTGGTCCGAACGGGTGCCGGGGACGGTCGCCGCCACCGATGTCGGCCTTCATCTGTTGCGGGCCGTCGAGGCGGCACAGACGGTCCGGCGGCTGATCGTCGTCGTGGACGACGCGCAGTGGATGGACCGGCCGTCGCTGGCCGCGATCGGCTACGTGCTGCGCAGGCTGAACCCGGCCAGGGTGCTGGTCGTGTTCGCTGTGCGCGGCACCGGCCGGTCCACCAGCGACGTGTGCGACCGGCTGCGCAGGCTGGTCGCCGACCGGCAGTGGTCCTCGATGGTCCGGCTCGGCGGGCTGACCGCCGAGGACATCCACGACATCGCCCAGCAAGCCGATGTCCCGATCACGATGGCCGTCGCCGTCCGGCTGCGCGACTACGTGGACGGCAACCCGGCGCAGGCACTGGACATCCTGCACCGGCTGCGGTCCGACGGGCCGACCGTGGCGCTGGGCATGTTCCCGGTGCCCGAGCCGCTGGCCGGTCGGACGGCACGGTTCCTGGCCGGCATCGACGGCGCCGGCAGGCGGTTGTTGGCCGCGATGGCCGTGTTGAACCGGCACCAGCCGCTGTCCGTGGTCGCCGATGTCGCCGACGTCGGCCAGGCAGCCGCCCATCTGACGCCGCTGCTGGTGCACGGCTATGTCCGGTGGTGGCCGCATGTGGCAGGCACTCCGGTGGAGATCGACGGCCGGCTGCGCAGGGACGCCGTCTACCGGGCGCTGGATCCCGAACTGCGCAGGCAGTTGCACGCCCGGGTGGCGCCCAGGGTGGACCGGCTGGCGGCGCTGAGCCACCGGGTGGCCGCGTGCGCTGGCCCGGACGACGAACTGGCCGACGAACTGGAGTCCGCGGGCGCCGATCCGGCGGTGGCCGCCGATGCGGACCGGGCGACCACGTTCCTGTTGTGCGCGGCCGATCTGACCACCGACCGGACGACGCACGACCGTCGGCTGCTGCTGGCGGCGGCGGCACTGGCCTGCGGCTGGCGATGGGACCGGCTGACCGAGTTGGCGCCCCAGATCGCCGAGTGCGCCCCGTCGCCGCTGCGCAGCCTGGCGCTCGGCGCGCTGGCCCACCGACGCGGCAGCCCTGCCAACGCCGAGGCGCTCCTCGCCGAAGCGCGGTGCTCGGCCGAGGACAACTCCGCGACGCGTGACCTGCTGGTCCGGGGGTGGCTCAGCCTGGCGCTGAGCTGCGCGAAACACGACCACGGCCAGTTGGAGGGCGTACTCGCCGGGTGGGTGCTGGCTGAGCCGGACACCGACCTGGCGACCAGACAACGGGCGGCCTGCCATGCCGCCGACGCGGACGGCAGGCGCGGTGAGGGTCCGGCAGCCGCGCTGCGCACACTGCACCGACTGGTGCCGAGGACCGCCCAGGCCGGGGTGCTGCCCACCGCGATGCGCGGCCGCTGGCAGGCCAGGGCGGGCCGGTTGACCGAGGCGGTACGGACCATCATCGCGTTGGAGGACGGACAGTCCGACATCGCCGAACTCGCCCCGGCACTGCACGCCGACCTCGCCTTCGCCCACCACCTGCTCGGCGACTGGACGCAGGCCACCCGGGCCGCCGACACCGCCGTCGCCGAGGCGGAGCAACGCGGCACACCCACCACCCGCTCGTTCGTCTACGCCACGGCCGCCTGCGTCTACGCCCCCACCGGGCAACTGGCCAAGGCCGCCGAACTGACCGAGGCAGCGCGGCGCTGGCAGCCCACCAGGTCGACCGCCGAACCCGGCTACGCGGCACTCGCCTCGGCCACCATCGCGCAGGCGCACGCCGACTATCCCGCGATGCTGGTCGCGCTGCGGCCGGTGCTGGAACTGCCGGCCGCGAACGGACACGCCAAGTTCTGCCAGTTGTGGTGGCGGCCGCTCCAGGTGGAGGCGCTGATCGGCGCCGGCAGGCTGACCGAGGCCGAGGAAGCCCTGCGCCTGCTGGCCGATCTGGCCGTACGGACGCCCGCGTTGCGCACCGCGGCAGGCTGGCTGCGTGGGTGGCTCGCCGATCGGCTCGGTGAGCACGACGATGCCCGCATGCTGTTCGAGGACGTGCTCTCGGCACCGCCCGGTGAGGACGACATACCGCTGCACCGCGCCCGCCTCACCCACGCCTACGGCGTGCTACTGCTCGGTCGGGGCACCAGGCGAGCGGCGATCAGCCACCTGCGACAGGCGTTCGACAGCTACTCGCGGCTGGGCGCGCAGCCGTTCGTGGACCGCTGCGCCGCCGACCTCACCGACTCGGGCCTACGGGTGTCCGCGACCCAGCCGGGCGGCACGCTCACCGTGCTGTCCGCCAAGGAGCACCAGGTAGCGCACCTGGTCGCCGCAGGCCTGACCAATCAGCAGGTGGCCAAGGAGATCTACATCAGCGTGAAGACCGTCGAGTTCCACCTCGGCAACATCTTCACCAAGCTGGGCATCACCTCCCGCAAGGACCTCGGCACGCTGATCGCCGACCACACCGAGGACGTCACCCCGGCCCAACGCGGGCCGGGCACCGATCAGCGCAACGCGAACAGTTCGATCTCGCTGATCGCCACATCCGGCGGCTTGCCACCGGAGTAGGTGGACGCCACCTCGATCCGCACACTCGTCACCCGCAGCGCGTGGGTCGCGGTGAGCGTCTGCGGTTTGACGGTGTCGGCCAGGTCCAGCGAGTCGGACTCCTGGTTGGAGTAGATCAACACCAGTTGCGACGGCCTGCCGTGGCCGGTGTAGTCGGTGCTGACACCGGAATGGATGATCACTCGCTCCAGGGTCTCGGGATGCTGGAAGGTGAGCGTCAGCGACGGGAACTGCCCTGGGCCCGCGGGCGCCTGCCAATAGGTACTGAGCACCTCGTCCACCGCCGCGGCCGCCGGATGACCCTTGTCCTGCGCGCTGGCCGTGATCCGTACCGCGTGCACCGGCACGAACGTCTGCTCCACCTTCTGGGTGACCTGCTGCTTGACGCCGGTCACCTTGTTGTTGATCTCCATGCGGAACGGCGGATAGGCGGCGTAGGCGACGCCCGCGACGAGCACGATGATCCCGATGACGATCCTGCCGGTCCGGTAGACGCGGCGCGCCACGTCACCGAAGCCGAAGCCGGCCCGCTTGCGACCGTGCTTGGCCGCGGCGACGACCTTCGGGCCACGACGCCGGAACAGCGTGCGCCACCACGGAGCCCGCACCACCTCGGCGGACTTCAGCGACTCCCCGCAGCGCCCGCAGAACTTGCGGGTCGGCAAATTGCCCTCGCCACAGGCACCACAGATCAGGTCACCGGGATTGAGCTTGCGGGTGGACGGCGTCATGGTGACCGCCGCCGCCTTCGGCTTGGTGGCCTGCGGAGCGCGTTCGACCGGTCCGGCGTCGGTGTCCGCACCAGGGCGGCGCACCGGCGCGACGAGCGCGGCGACCTGGTCCTCCCCGGGTGGAGGTGGTGGGCCCACCTTGGTGCCACCGGGTGGTGGCGGCGGAGGCGGTGCCACCGACGGTGGTGGTGGCGGCGCACCAGGTGGCGGTGGCGGGCCGCCGGCCGGACGAGGTGGCGGTGGCGGACCGCCGGGGGGAGGCGGTGGTGGTCCGCCGGGGGGCGGCGGCGGTCCTCCCGGCGGTGGTGGCGGTGGGCCACCGCCCGGCCGTGGCGGCGGGGGTGGTGGTGCGCCGGGTGGCCTGGGTGGCCCAGGAGCGCCTCCCGGTCTGGGTGGTCCTGGTGGGCCACCTGCCGTCGCGGGCGCGGCCCCCTGCAGCACGCCCTTGCGCGTCGGGCCGGCCACCATGCTCTGACCAGCGTTCATCGCACGCTGCAACAGCCCCTGCTTCGGCGCCGCCGCCTCCTCTTCGACCTGTGCGACGAACTCCTCGGACACCTTCGGCGTGATCTGGTCGCCGGTCCACTCCAGGAAGCCGCCGCAGTTGCCGCAGAACGCCTCTCCGCCACCGGTATGCGTGCCGCACTTACGGCAAACGATGATCATCGAACACCTCCAACTCGTGTGGCACGTGCGCCGGCTTGTCCGCCGTGATCAACTCGTCCAGTGCCCGCTCGCTGCCCGGCTGCCCGGTGACCACGACGCGCAGCCACGGCTCGTCGGCACCGGGCAGCGGTGTGTCCGGCGTCTGCGACCAGGCCACCCCTCCGCTGTCGGTGACGTCGACCTGGCAACCGGAGGCCAGCGCCAACCTGGCCGCCAAGCCGGCGGGTGTGCCCCTGGTCCGGTGCAGTGGCACGGCAGCCGCGATCGCCGCTCTGCGCTGCTCGGGCGGCAGGTTCTCGTCCAGCGGGATGCCGAACCAGTCGGCCAGCCAGTCCAGGAAGTCCTCCGGCGCGGTGGCCGGGTCGACGTAGGCAACGAGACAGTCCAGTGTGGACACGACGGGTGCCAGTACGTCATCGAGCCCGGCCAGCCACCGCACGGTGAACTCGTCCTCCTGGAACACCGACGGCATCAGCGTGTGCAGCGGGTAGGGCATGGCCAGTTGGTCGACGACTCCGCGCATCAGTGCTCCTCCACCCGCAACTGGTGGTCGAACGAGAACACCAGGCTGTTCGGCTCCAGGTCCACGCGCTGGGTCTCGCTGCCCCGCGTCCCGGTGACCGGATCGGCGGTGAACAACCGGATGTCCTCGACCAGGTCCACGCCGTGCACCTGTTGCAGCAGACCGAACAACTCGCCCGCCTGCACCGGCCTGCCGAACGGCCAGCCGTGGCCGTCCGGGCCGCCGCCGGGCAGCGGGTTCAGGTACCGGTAGAGATCGGTCATGGCGTCCTCGCGGACCCGGTCCAGGCCAACTCTCGGCCTGGCCACCAGTCGGCCGACCACCGTCACGCCCCGGTACAGCGGCGGCTCGACCATGACCCGGGTGCCGATCACCCTGGTCTCCTCCAGCTTCGCCGCGATGACAGCGAGAGTGGCTTCCGGCGGCAGCAGGTTCTCGAACGCGACGCGTCCGCGTTCGCTGGCCGCGGCCGGCACCACCAGCACCCGCACCGCGCCCGCGGCCACACCGCCGACACCAGCGGGAATGCACCGCACCCTCGCCACGTCCGGCGCGGCCTGCCTGGCCAGCGCCTCGAAGTCCTCCGTGGTGACGGCCCGGCTGCGGGCCCGCAGCAGCAGCGGGCCGCGCACCTTCGCCTGGTCCAGGGTCTCGCCGCCCACACCGCCCTGCGCGGGCCGCAGGTTCTCCACGCCTGCCACGAACGGGATGGACGACTTCAGCGTCCTGATGGTGCCCGGGGCCACGTTGCCGTCCGGGCCGCCGCCGGTGACGTAGCGCTTGATCCGCACCGGCTCGCCCATCGGCGGCACGTCCCCGTACTGCCGCAGGCCGCCGTCGGGTTCCCGCACCGCGGGGCCGAAGGACACGATGCCGTTGAAGGCGTCCAGCACGAAGTGCCGATCGGTCGGCGCACTGGCCGCGAAGTGGTCCACCTGGGTCCACTCCTGCCAGCCGTCCGGCGAGCCGGTCTCCACGACCGGAGCACCAGCGCCGCCCAGGATCGGCGCCCTGGACACGGTGAACGCCTGGCCGGGCACGCCTTCCGACTCGCCGAGCACCTCGGCCCGCACGATCTCCCCGTGCAGCGCGTCAGTGGTGCCGCCGACAGTGCACGCGGTCAGGCCGTGCACCAGCGGCGGTTCGGTGTAGGACCGCTGGCCCTCCTCCGGCTCGACCACCCTGGCCCGCAGCCAGCCTGCCCGGTCACCGCCGACCACGCTGGCGTCGTGCCCGGCCGGCACGTGCACGACGACGGCGCCGGACCGGTTCAGGCCGCCGGTCTCGTCGAGGCCGAGCGCGCACTCCGTCCACTTGTCGCCCGTCCACGCCTCCCACACCAGCGGCGGCCGACGGGGGTTCACGCCGATGCCCTCGACGCGGCCGTCGAACTCGATGCGCACAGCGCACTGCGGCGCGGGATCGTCCAGTCCGACCAGCAGGGCGTCGTGCACGGTCGGCGGTGTGCCGAACGCGGCGAACGCGGTGTGCATGGCCAACTGGTCGGTGCGGTCGGCCGTCGCCCGCTCGTCGGGTTCACCTGCGGTCTGTGCGACGTCGGTCCGGACGTGCGCCACGGCTCTCGGTGCGATGACGAGTTCGGCCAGGGTCGCGAACTCCACCGACGTCTCGGTCTCGGTCCTCGGCGTGCCGACCCTGGTGCCCGCCGCGACCGTAAGCGGTGTGGTGGCGGGCGCGGACAGCCAGAACGTCACCGGCACCCTGGCCGGCGTCGGCGGCAGCAGTTTCAGGCCGATCAGTTCGAGGAACTTCAGGTACAGCCGGTCGGGTACTCGGTTCAGCCGGAACAGCAACTGGTCGGTCATGAACGCGAACGTCTCGATCAGCGTGACGCCGGGGTCGGACACATTGTGGTCGGTCCACTCAGGACAGCGCTGGCGGACGAGCCGTTTGGCGTCGTCGACCAGGTCCTGGAACCGACGGTCGTCCAGGTTCGGAATCGGCAGGCTCATGCCGGTTCGACCTCCTGCCGAGGAATCGTGTAGAACGGGAACACCAGATTGCGTGGGTCGTTGGTGGCCTTCACCAGGTACTGGATGTCGATGTACAAAATGGACGGATCGTCGGCGTCCGGCGTGACGACCACCTCGTCCACCACGATCCTGGGCTCCCAGAGCAGCAGCGCGGAGTGCACCACGTCGCCGATCGCGGCCGCGTTGGCGCCACTCGCGCCGTCGAACACGTAGTCGCGCAGCCTGCTGCCGAACGTGGCCCGCATCGGGCGTTCACCGGGATAGGTGCGCAGGATCAACTGGATCGCCTGCTCGATGTCCCGCTCACCTCTGGCCAGCGCGATCCGGCCGGTCGTGTCGACACCGACAGGGAAGGCCCAGCCCGCACCGACGAAGTCGTCACGCATCGCACCCGCCTTTCAGTTCAGTGTGATCTTGGAACCCTTGATGGCGACCTCGCCGGTGCTCTCGATGGACACCGACGTCTTCGCCTTCAGGCTGAGTGAGTCACCGCCGTCGATCGTGACGCTGCCGCCAGCGCCGGTCGCGATGTTGATCACACCGGCATCACCGCACTGGATGGTGATCTGGCCGGCCGCCGACCTGCTCGCCGGCGCCGCCGGTTTGCACGAGAGCGTGACAGTGCCGGCCGTCTGGTCGATGGCCAGCGCCAGGCTGCCGTCCCCGGTGCCGAACACCATGTCCGACGCCGTCGGCGGAGGGCCACCGTCGCCCGGCGGGATCTCGTCGTGGAACATCAACTGGTTGCCGGCCGCCGACACGAAACCCCGGCGCACCACCTGACCGGTCATCCCGGTGACCTTGATCGCGTCGCCGCCGAGGCTGTATGTCGTGTTGTTGTTGACGATCCCGCCCAACACGTAGGGCCGGCGTGGGTCGGCGAACTCGAAACCGACCAGCACCTCGTCGCCCACCTCGGGCAGGAACAGCGCGCCGCTGGCCTTGCCCGCGCCGAACTGGACGACGCACGCCCAGTCCGACTCGTAGTCCGGCGACAGCCACGGCAGTGCCACCTTGACCCTGGCCAGCTTGCTCGGGTCGTTGTTGTTGGTCACCACGCCGCAGTACACGCCGGTCAGCGAGGACCGCTGCGGACGCGTGGCACCGGCCGACGCCAGCCCGAGCAGCGACCGCTCCTGCCGGCCGCTGGCCACGAACCTGGTCACGTAGCCGGTCTCGTTGGTGTCGAAGATGTGGTGCGCGGCGGTCACCAGCCACGAACCCCCGAACGGGTCCGGCACCCCGCCGATCGCCACAGCGGCGCCCGCCTGGACCTTCGGTGAGCCGTCGACCTCACCTTCCGCCTCGGCGAACGTGCTGGCGACGTGCTCGGCGACGGCCCGCGCCGTCTGTTCACCGGCGGCGTCGATCGCGGCGCCGACGGCGACCGGACGGTCGTGCACGACGTGCGCCGTGGTGGACGGCGCCGGGCCGAGGTCACCGACGGCCGGCGGCGGTGCGGCTGGTGGTCCGGCCGGCCCAGCACCACCGGTGAACGTGGTGCCCAGGGTGTTCGGCCGCTGGCCGGTGACGCTGGCGCCACCGGTGGTCGACTGGACGACGTGGGTGAGCACCTTGCTCTGCAACGGATCCCACACCCGCACCTCCACCTCGGGTGCCAGGTTGCCCGCGGTCACCCTCGGCCGGAACGACCACAGGTTCACGTTGAAGTCCAGTTGCACCGGCTGACCGGTGGTCGCCGACACGCCGGACGCCTTGCGGAAGCACAGCGTGCCCTCGCTGACCACCAGTTCGTAACCGATCTCGGCGGCCCGTTGGCCGAGGAAGTCCCAGTCCGTCTGGTCGCACTGTCCGATGTGGTCGTGCGTCGTGCCGACCGTGTCGACCTTGACCTCGGTCAGCCCGGCTTCGCGGAAGATCCGGGCGGCGATGTCCGCGTCGGTCATGTTCACGAACGTCCGCGTCCTGCGCACCCGCTGCAGCCGGTGGGTCACGTCGTAGCCACGCACCACCATCCGCCGGTTCAGGTGCTCGAACCGACCTTCCAGGCTGGTCACCTCGCCCTGGATCAGCCGGGTGCCCGTCGGGTCGCCCGCGCCGGAACCCCACACCTGCACGGTGGCGCCGATGGTCAGCCCGGCCGAGCTCAACGTTGCGGTGCCGTCGTCGACGAACGTCAACTCGAACATGCCAGGCAGGTGCAGGCTGGTGTCGACGACGACCCTGACCAGGCGGCCCGCTGCCGCGTCGGACAGCGCTGTGCCGATGCCGGCGCCCACCAGGACCTTCGCCGACACCGCCACCGTGATCCCGGTCATCGCCGCGACCGCCCCAGTTCGGCGGCGCTGGGCAGGTACAGCATGTCACCGGGGCGGACCCGCAGCGGGTCGTCGATGCCGTTGGCGTCGGCAAGCTCCCGCCAGCGCTTGGGATCGCCGTAGCGGTGCCGCGCGATGCCCTGGATGTTCTGCCCCTCGATCATCCGGTGGCCACTCCTGCCCGGCTGGCCGCCGGACGTCGGGTTCTGGCCGGGCATCGTGTAGACCTTCACCTTGCAGCTGATCGTCGCGATGGCTCTGGTCGCCGTGCCCTGTTGGGTGAATCTGGAGTACTCGACGTCCACTTTCGTCAGCACGACACAAATGGGCTTGAACGGCATACCGAGATCGAAAGCGCCCCAGGAGAACTCCAGCTCCGGGACCATCAGATCACCGGCCTTGTTCGTGCCGGTCGCCGGCTGTTTCACCGGATAGGTCCACGCCAGCAGCAGTTTGCACTTGTCCAGCACGTCGCCGCCGTCCAGGATCATCTTGTCGAAGCCGATAGTGGTGTCGCCGAGTTGGGTGAGGACGTCACCGCTGGCCACCACGATCTGCGCCTGCTGCTGCGCGCCCGACTGCTCCTGCTCCTCGACAACGCCCATCGTCCGGTCGATCGCCTTGGTCTGCGGACTGTGCCCGATGGTGATCTTGTTCGGGTTGAACTGGAACTCGACGACCTTGAGCTTGTTGTCCTTCTGCGTGAGTTTGGCCATCGGCAGTTCGCCGAGATCGTTCGCTTTCTTCACCGTGCTCACAGGAATCCCCCGTGCTGCAGTGTCAGCCGCTCGGTCGCGACGGCGCTGCGTTCCGCCGACATGTCGGGCCCGGACCAGGACACCGGATACACGTCCTGGAGCACCCAGTTCATGATGTCGAACTCCGGATTGACCGGATTACGCAGATGAATCGTCGCGGTGCGCGGCTGATAGCTCTGACCTGGCGTCATCCACTGGTTCTTCATTCTGATCAGCCAGGCCTGGACATTCTGCGAATCGGGTAGCCGCATCGCCCGCTCCAGGACGATCTTGTCGTACTCGATACAGTCCGGCAGCAGTTTCGGCGACGTGTAGACACCACCCTGCATTACCGTTGTCACCTTGAAGTCGACCTTCAGGCCCTTGCACGACGACCAGTTTCCGAGATTGGCGCGGCCGTTGGGCAGTTCGTCCACCTCGACCATGAACCGCATGGACAGCGCGTAGGTCGGGTAGTCCGCCTGGCTCGTCTGCTCCTTGGTCAGGGCGCCGGCAGCCTGGCCGATCAGTGTCGGCGACACCATTTGTGGACTCAGAAACATCGGCATCTGTGCGGCCCCCTTCGTGTTGGCGCAGCGGTTACATCCGGTCGTCGAGCAAAAATCCCGTGTGCGCCAGTTCCAGTGTCTCGAGAGCCGGTTTCGCCGTCGACGCGTCGAATTCGGCGATGTTCCACGAAATGGGGAAGAATTCGTTCATCCGCCACTCGACCACCGGAAACCCGAGCCAGTCGATCAACTGCACGGTGCCACTGAGCGGTTTCGCCGATCTGGACGTGGCCACCAGCCAGCTCTGCACGATCGCCGAGTCGGAGCAGGCGGCGCGCTTGAGTTTGATGTTCTCGTATTTCGTGGTGCCCGGAAAGATCCAGTAGTTGTTGCCCTGGTCGCCGGAGTGGTACTGGCACAGTTCCCAGCGGACGGACAGGCCCGATGCGGCGGACCAGGAGCCGAGATCGTAGGTCGAGCGGTCGATCGAGACGGTGAACCGGTGGTTCATGCTGACGACGCCGGAGAACATCTCCAGGCCGGCGTTGAGGCTGGACCCCAGCGACATGTGTTGTCTCCTAACGGAAGTCGGTCAGCAGGCCGGCGCGTTCGCGGTCGACGAGCAGTTCGGCGCGCAGCAGGCCGCGCAGTGGGTGATACAGCTTGGTGGCCAGCTCACCGATGTCGCCCGCGTCGTTCAT
>DASXYT010000437.1:0-21106 GCA_036502345.1 Pseudonocardiaceae bacterium
CACGCCGAGGAGACCATCGAGACCGCGCTGGCCAGCCCGGCCGAGGCCGAACTGCTCGGCGCCGACGTCGGCCTGCCGATGCTGCTGCTGTCCAGGCACTCGTTCGACACGGACGGGAAGCCGGTGGAATGGGTGCGGTCCATCTACCGGGGTGACCGTTACAAGTTCGTGGCGACGTTGAACCGGCCGTGACCGCGCCGGGAGCGGCGGCGTCGATCCCGTGGCGGTCCGCGCAGGGCAAGGGCGTGCTGACCACCACGATCATCGGCACCGGCATGGCGATGCTGGACGGCTCGATCGTCAACGTGGCGCTGCCCAGGATCGGCACCGAACTGCACGGGTCGGTCGCCGACCTGCAGTGGATCGTGGACGGCTACCTGCTCACCCTGGCCGGCCTGGTGCTGGTCGCCGGAGCGCTCGGCGACCGGTACGGCAGGCGCCGGGTGTACCTGATCGGCGTCGTGTGGTTCGGCGCCGCGTCCCTGCTGTGCGGCGTCGCCCCGACGATGAGCCTGCTGATCGCGGCCAGAGTCCTGCAGGGGGTCGGCGGTGCCCTGCTCACACCGGGCGCGCTGGCCATCCTGGAGTCCTCGTTCGCCCGTGAGGACCGGTCCCGGGCGATCGGCGCGTGGTCCGGCCTGTCCGGCGTTGCCGCCGCCGTCGGTCCACTGGTCGGCGGCCTGCTGATCCAGGTGTGGTCCTGGCGGCTGGCGTTCCTGATCAACCCGCCGGTGGCCGTGGTGTGCGTGATCCTCGCGCTGAAGTTCGTCCCCGAGTCACGGGACCCCAGCAGCACCGGCAGGCCCGACCTGCTCGGCTCGGCCACCGGCGCGCTCGGCCTCGCGGGGCTGACCGCCCTGCTGGTCGAGGCGCCCAGCGTCGGCCTGACCAACCCGGTCGTGCTGGTCTCCGGGGTGGTCGGCGTCCTCGGGCTGGTCGCGTTCGTGCTGCGGCAGCGCCGCTCTGCCGATCCACTCGTGCCACCAGGCCTGTTCGCCGACCGCACGTTCACCCTGGCCAACCTGCTGACGTTCGTCGTCTACGCGGCACTGGGCGGTGTGCTGCTGCTGCTCGTGGTGCAGTTGCAGATCTCGCTGCACTACCCGCCCACCCTGGCCGGCCTGGCCGGGTTGCCGATCACGATCCTGATGCTCCTGCTGTCCGCGCGGTCCGGCAAGCTCGCGCAGCGGATCGGGCCCCGGACCCAGTTGGTCGTCGGGCCGCTGCTGCTGGCAGGCGGCATGCTCCTGCTACGGAACGTGCACCCCGGCGCCAGCTACCTGACCGGCGTGCTGCCCGGTGTCCTGGTGTTCGGCCTCGGGCTCTCCTCGATGGTCGCCCCGGTCACCGCGACCGTGCTCGCCGCGGCGCCGGACCGGTTCGCGGGCGTGTCGTCCGGCGTGAACAACGCGGTGGCCAGGACCGGCGGTCTGCTCGCGGTGGCCGTGCTGCCGGCAGCCGTCGGACTGTCCGGTGCCGCCTACACCGACCCGGTCGCGCTGACCGCGAGTTGGCGGCTGGCCCTGGTGATCTGCGCGGTGCTGGCCCTGGCGGGCGCCGTGCTCGCGCTGGGCATCCGCAACGACGTGCTGGCACCGCCGGTGCCGGCCGACCACGACCACGGGCCGGGTGAGTGCCTGTCCTGCGGCGTCGACGGGCCGCCGACCTACGCCCACCCGGCCGGCCACGTCAGCCGTCCCCGCTGATCGACTCGGTAAGGATCTCCGCCAGCAGCGCGGGCTCGATGTTGCCGCCGGACACCACCGCGACCGTGCGACCGCCGGGCAACTGGTCGGCCCGGAACAGCGCACCCGCCGTGGCCACGGCACCGGCGGGCTCGGCCACCAGCCTGGCGTGCCTGGCCAGCAGCCCGACCGCCTGCCGGATCTCCGCCTCGCTGACCGTGAGGATGCCGTCCAGCACCGTGCGCAGGTGGGCGAACGTCAACTCGGACGGCTCGGCGCGCAGCCCGTCCGCGATGGTCCGCACCCGGTCGGCCACCGGCCAGTGCACCAGGTGGCCCGCTGCCAGGCTGGCCGCCGCGTCGCCGGCCAGTTCCGGCTCGACGCCGAACACCTTGGTGGCCGGCCGCAGCGCCTTGATGGCCACCCCGATGCCGGCCGCCAGCCCGCCGCCGCTGATCGGCACCAGCACCACGTCGGCGTCCGGCAGGTCGGCGATGATCTCCAGGCCGATGGTGCCCTGGCCGGCGATCACCCCGGGGTGGTCGAACGGCGGGATCAGGGTGGCCCCGCGTTCCACCGCCAGTTCCTCGGCCACCCGCTGCCGCTGCGCCAGCGGCACCGTCCGCACCTCGGCGCCCAACGCCCTGGTGGCCGCCAGTTTCAGTTCGGGCGCCGTGTCGTCGATCACGATCAGCGCGGACACGCCGGCCGCCCGTGCCGCGTAGGCGACGGCCTGCGCGTGATTGCCGCTGGAGTACGCGACCACACCGCGCTCCTTGGCCGACTCCGGCAGTTGGGCCACCACGTTGGCCGCACCCCGGACCTTGAACGCCCCGATGAACTGCAGGTTCTCCGGCTTCAGCCACAGTTCGCGGCCCCGGACGTTCGCGCGCACCAGCGGCGTGCGCAACACGGAGTCCTTGATCCGGTCCGCCGCGTCGATGATGTCTGTCTTCGTGACCAGTTCCATATGGTCGATCCTGCCCCGGTGGCCCTGCTCACGATCGCCCAACCCGGGCAACGGCCGGCACGTCTCTCTGGTTGGGACACCGGAAGCAGCCGTCACTCCGCACAGAAGGATCATGACCACTCAGCACACGAAAGAAGAAGTCCGGCACGCCGACCACAAGCCCGCCATCACGGCGACCCAACTTCTCGCGACGGCACTGGCCTCGGTCACGGCCGCGGTACTCGGCTCCTTCATCGGCACGGCGGGCACCATCGTCGGCGCGGGGCTGGCCAGCGTGATCACCACCGGGTCCGGAGCGATCTACCAGCGCTCCCTGGACCGCACCCGCAGCCGCCTGCGCACGAACACGAGTCAGGCCAGGCTGGCAGCGCAGGTCACCGAGCCGATGCGACCCGTCCAGCGCGGCGTGGCCACGCGGACCACCCAGTTGATACGGCTGGTCGGTCCACCCAGCAAACCCGCTCGTGGCCTGCGGAACTGGCGCTCGGCAGCCCTGCTGACCACGCTGGCGTTCGTGCTGGGTATCGGGGCCGTGACCGGGTTCGAGCTGCTCAAGGGTGGCCCGATCTCCGGCGGCGACAACGGCACCACCGTGGGCAGCCTGTTCGGCCAGCCGACCGAGCACCCCACGACGGGCACCACGCCACCGCCGTCGTCATCGACGACTCCTGCGCCGACGACGACCAACGCACCCGCCACGACGACCCGGCCGCCGACGACCACCACCCAGCCGCCGACCACGACCAGTCCGCCGGCAACGACTCAGCCGCCGACGACGACCCCGTCGCTACCTGGGCAGACCGGCCAGCAGGGCTGACTTCAGCCCGACCGCGGCCGCTGTCGGATCGGCCGCCCCGGTGATCGCCCGCACCACCACGATCCGGGTGGCGCCAGCCGCCAACACAGCGTCCAGCCGACCGGCGTCGATCCCGCCGATCGCGAACCACGGCCGCTCGGTGCCCAGGCCCGCGGTGTGTGTCACCAGGTCGAGGCCGGGTGCCGGGCGGCCCGGTTTGGTCGGCGTCGGCCAGCAGGGGCCGGTGCAGAAGTAGTCCACGCCGGGCTCGACGGCTGCCGCGTCGGCCTCCGCTGCCGCATGCGTCGACCTGCCGATCACCATGTGGTCGCCGACGATCCGGCGGGCCAGCGGCACCGGTAGGTCGTCCTGGCCGAGGTGCAGCACGTCGGCGCCGACGGCCGCCGCGATGTCGGCCCTGTCGTTCACCGCGAGCAGCGCGTCGTGGTCGGCACAGGCCTCGGCGATGACCTCCAGCGCGGCCAGTTCCTGCTTGGCCTCCAGCGGTTCGCCGTCGGTCTTGTCCCGCAGTTGGATGATGTCCACCCCACCGGACAGTGCCGCGCGCACGAACTCGGCCAGGTCGCCCCGGTCCCGCCGGGCGTCGGTGCACAGGTACAGCCGTGCGTCCGCGAGCCGCTGCCTGATCCCGTTCCCGTCTGTCACTGGCACGCCGGCCACGCTACCCGGCGTCTGGCTGCGCTAACGTGGTCGGCAGTGGTCCGCACGGGAGTCCGGAGGAACCGGGCTGAGAGGGGGCTTGCCAGCCCCGACCGTCGAACCTGATCCGGATCATGCCGGCGCAGGGAGCGCAGTTCGATGACGAGAATCACGGTGGTGGGCGGCGGAGCGGTCGGCTCCGGCATCGCATGGCAGGCGGCCGCGTCCGGTGCCAGCGTCACGCTCGTCGACCCGTTGGCCCTGCGTGGCGCGTCCTGGGTGGCGGGCGGCATGCTCGCCCCGGTGACCGAGGCGTGGCCGGGCGAGGAGGACCTGCTGGCGCTGGGCTCCGAATCGCTGGCCGGATGGCCCGACTTCGCGGCCCGGCTCACCGCCGATGGCGCCGATCCGGGCCTGCGCACCGAGGGCACGCTGGTCGCCGCCGTGGACGGTGCCGACCGCGACGAACTGACCAGGCTGGCGAAGTTCCTCGGCCACCTCGGCCGGGACGTCGACGTGCTGACCGGCCGGGAACTGCGGGCGCTGGAGCCGAGCCTGAGCGCGTCCATCCGGGCGGGACTCTCGGTGCCCGGTGACCTGTCCGTGGACAACCGCAGGCTGCTCGACGCCCTGACCGCCGCCTGCCAGGCCTACGGCGTGGAGCGGCTGAACGCGACAGTGACGGCGGTGGCGCCCGGCCAGGTCACGCTGGCCCACGGACCCGTGCTGACGGCCGACGTCGTCGTGATCGCGGCCGGGGCGTGGAGCGGCACGGTGCACCCCGCGCTGGCCGGCGTCGTGCGGCCGGTGAAGGGCGAGATCCTGCGGCTGGGCAGCAGGCCAGGGTCGCTGCCGCCGCCGGTACGCACCGTGCGTGGGCTGATCGAGGGCAGGCACGTGTACCTGGTGCCGCGCGACCGAGGTGGCCTCGTCGTCGGCGCGACCCAGTACGAGGCAGGCTTCGAGCCAGGGCCTCGGGTCGGCGGGGTGCGGGATCTGCTGGCCGACGCGGAACGGCTGGTGCCCGCCGTGGCCGACTACACGCTGCTGGAGGCCGGTTTCGGCTTCCGGCCGGGCACCGGGGACAACCTGCCGGTCGTGCGCTGGCTGGAACCGGGAGTGCTGGCGGCCACCGGACACGGCCGCAACGGCATGTTGCTGCTGCCCGGCACGCTCGCCGAGGTGGCGGGCCTGCTGGCGGATGGGAGTGATGCGTGATGCGCGCTGTGGTGAACGGCGAGGAATGGGAACTGGCGGCCGGCGCGACAGTGGCCGACGTGCTGCGCAGACTCGGCGCCCCGGCCACCGGGATCGCGGTGGCGTGCGCGGGCGAGGTCGTGCCGCGAGTGTCCTGGTCGGACACTGCCGTGCGGGACGGGGACCAGATCGAAGTGCTGACAGCGGTTCAGGGAGGCTGACATGACCACCTCTGTCGAGACTGCCACCGACCAGTTGGTCGTCGCCGGTCGGGAGTTCGGTTCCCGGCTGGTGATGGGCACCGGCGGCGCGACCAATCTCGCCGTGCTGGAGCAGGCGTTGGTCGAGTCCGGCACCGAACTGACCACCGTCGCCATGCGCAGGATGGACGCGGCCGGTGGGACCGGCGTGCTGGACCTGTTGCGGCGCTTGGGAATTGCGATACTGCCGAACACGGCAGGCTGCCGCGGCGCCGCCGAGGCCGTGCTCACCGCGCGGCTGGCCAGGGAGGCATTGGCCACGGACTGGGTGAAACTGGAGGTGGTCGCCGACGACCGCACCCTGCTGCCCGACCCGATCGAACTGCTGGACGCTGCGCAGCAGTTGGTGGACGACGGCTTCACGGTGCTGCCCTACACCAACGACGACCCGGTGCTCGCCCTGCGCCTCGAGGAGGCGGGCTGTGCCGCCGTGATGCCGCTCGGTTCGCCGATCGGCACCGGGCTGGGCATCCGCAACCCGCACAACATCGAGCTGATCGTCGCGCGGGCGAACGTGCCGGTGATCCTGGACGCCGGCATCGGCACGGCGTCCGACGCGTGCCTTGCGATGGAACTGGGCTGCTCGGCTGTGCTCCTGGCCACAGCCGTCACCAGGGCGACCGATCCGGTGCTGATGGCGGGTGCCATGCGGGACGGAGTACGTGCCGGCAGGGCCGCCCGGCTGGCCGGCCGGGTGCCGCAGCGGTTCTGGGCACAGGCGTCCAGTCCGCCGCGTTGAGTCCTCGCTGAATCGGAACACCGGACCCGTCCATGCCGGCCTTGAGGAACAACCGTCATCATGGGGGGATGACGACGGTGGAAACCGACGTGGTCGGGCACGAGGACACCGCACGGCTGTACCTCGCGGTCGGCAGGCTGTCCAGACTGCTGCGGCGGATCGGTGCCAGCTCGGCCGAGTTGGGCCACGGTGCGGTGTCCGCACTGTTCACCCTGGTCAGCCACAAGTCGATGCGGCTGGGTGACCTCGCGGCCAAGGAGGGCGTGGCCCCGCCGACCCTGTCCAGGATCGTGGCCAGCCTGGTGGACGGCGGCTACGTGCGGCGCACACCCGACCCGAACGACGGCCGCGCGTCGCTGGTCACGCCCACCGAGGAGGGCGAGCGGGTCGCGACCGGCCTGTACTCGACGCGGCTGCGCGAGCTCCAGCGCAGGCTGGACCGGCTGCCGGCCGACCAGGTCAAGCTGCTGCTGGCCGCGCTGCCAGCGCTGGAGAACCTGGTCGCCGACGACGAGCCGGAAGCCTAGGTCTTTCTCAGATCGGGCCCAGCCCGGCCAGCCGCCAGAACGGCGACACCGGGCCCACCCCGGCACCCAGCGGGTAGGCGTCCTGGACCGAGTTGGTCACGAACCGCTTGCCGAACCGCACGGCCTCCGGCAGCGCGGCACCACCGGCCAACGCGGCCGTGATCGACGCGGCCATCGTGTCGCCGCCGCCGTGCGTGTGCTTCGTGGCGAACCTCGGGCCGGGCAGTTCGATGAACGCCGTGCCGTCGTAGAGCAGATCGACGCAGTCCTCGTCCTCGGTCAGGTGGCCGCTCTTGATGAGTGTCCACATCGGTCCGAAGGCGTGGATCGCCTCGGCCGCCTCGACCAGTTGGCCCCGGTGCCGGACGTCGATGCCGGTGAGCAGGCGGACCTCGTCCAGGTTCGGCGTGACGAGGGTGGCCCTGGGGAACAAGTCGTAGCGCAGCGCGTCGAGGGCCTTCTCGTGCAGCAGTTGGTCGCCGTGCATGGAGGCGGCCACCGGGTCCACGACGAACGGTGTCGGATGCGACCGGCCGATACCCACCTTGTCGCACGCGGCCGCGATCGCCTCGATGATCTCCCGGTTGGCCAGCATGCCCGTCTTCGCGGCGCCGATGCCGATGTCACCCGCCACCGTCTCGATCTGCGCGGCGACCACCTCCGGCGGGATCTCGTGGAAGTCACTGACCCCCAAGGTGTTCTGCACGGTCACCGCTGTGATCGCGGACATACCGTGCACCCCGCAGGCGAAGAACGTGCGCAGATCGGCCTGGAGCCCGGCGCCCCCGCCGGAATCCGAGCCCGCGATGGTCAACGCGGTCGGTGGCGCCACCCGTTGTGTCGTCATCGGACCACCCAGGCGAGCGAGGATGTGCAGCGCAGCGTTGTCATCTCATCCCTTCCTACGCCGGCATTACCCGGTCAGGTTCTGCGGTCGGCGGCGCCGCGTCACCGGATGTGACGTCAGCCGCCCTCTCAGCCCGCTCCCGGCGCGAGCTCCCGCGGTCATTCGGTGTGGTGATATCCCGAGGTTAGCCACGCCTGTCGTCCGGTGCCAGGGCCGATCACGTCGTACCGTTTTGCCCGTGTCGGATCGGCCGCGGTTTCCGCCGGGTGGGCGACGGGTGCGCCGGCCCGTCGCCGTGCAGCACTGCCTCGACTGCGGCGAACTGGCCGGCCGGGGCTACCCGACGTGTCAGGACTGTGCCGGCGCCGTGGACGGATTCTGGCTGGCCGACTGGCAGACACTGCTCGAGGAGACCGACGTCGAACCCGGCGGCCGAGCCGAACGCGGCTTCGCCGAGCGTGTCGTGGCGGCCGACGTGGGGGAGTACCCGTGGACGTGCGTCGACTGGGCGATGGCCGTCATCGACTGCCCGGCGTGCGATGCGGAACTGGGCACCGGCCCGATCGGCTGCGTGCTGTGCCGGATCGCCGACGAGACCCGCTGGGAGTGGGAGTACACGGCGCCGGAGTGCTCGATCACGCCCAACGAACACGCCCTGCGCGAGGCCAGGGTGGTCCTGCTGGCACCGCATCGGCACCGGGCCACGGTGGTGCTCACGTGGCGCCTGTCACTACCGTTCCTGCTCACCGGCGAGGTCACCGGCCGGCTGCGAGCCCCGTGGCTGAGCGCCTACCTGCGAGCAGGCCGCTACGACGAACTGGCCGCGGCGGGCAGCTACACCCAACTGGCCGGCACCCCGGAGCTTCCCTGGCGCTGATCAGGCGTTTCTGGCGCCCTGACCGCAGCTGACCTATACTTCTGAATCAGTAGTACGTTGTGTGATTCACGCAGGTGGAGGGGGCTATGTCGGCGTCGAAGGTGGGTGTGTTGATAGAGCGTGCGCGCGCCGCGGCGGAGCTGAGCCAGCGGGCGTTGGCAGCACGTTCAGGTGTGTCGCAAGCCACCTTGTCGCGGATCATCGCGGGTGACCGGGAGGCGAAGATGCCCGAGATCGTGGCGATCGCCTGGGCCACCGGGCACACGGTGGCCCAACTGACCGGAACGGAGACCGTGGCGGATCGGGTGCAATGTGCTGCCCGGGCCACCAACGGGGCGAGCATGGAGAGCCTGCGTCAGACGTTGCTGCACTACCTGGAACTGGACGACTACCTCAACGACCAAGCCATTCCCGCCACCGTGAGCCCGGCCTGAACCACCGTGAACGCTGAAGCCGACGGCGCCGCTGCGGCCGCTGAGTTCCGTCAGCGCCATCACCTGGGCTGGCATCCGCTGGGTGACCTGGTCGCGATCATCGAGCAGTCGACCGGGATCGACGTGGCGGTCGTGGACGCCGAACCGGACGAGCATGGCTTGGCGATGCGCGATCCGCGTAGCGGTGTGGTGTTCATCGGCATCGCGCAGACGCCGCATCCGATGCGGCAACGCAGCACGTTGGCCCACGAACTGGCCCATGTGCTGTTCGAGGACTGGGTGGCTGCCGACCCGGCGGTGCTGGATCGGCGTTCTCCGGCCGAGGTGCGGGCTGATGCATTCGCCCGGCACCTGCTCGTGCCCAGGGACGGGCTGCGCGAGATGTTGGGTGCCGACCCGGTGACGGAGTCCACCTTGTCGGCCGTCGTCCAGCGGTTCCTGGTGTCGGCAGGACTTGCCGCGATCGCCTTGCACGACGCGGAATACATCGATCTGGCCACGAAGGAACAGTGGAAGACGCGGACGACCCCTCAACTAGCCGCCCGCTACGGCTGGAGCGATCAGTACTACGCGCTGCAGGCTGAATCCCGTCAGCGCCGCGCACCGCAGCGTCTGCTCGCCCGCGCGATCACCGGCTATGCCGAGGGAGTGGTCTCCGCGCAGACCATCGCTACCCTGCGCGGAGTGTCGGCCGAGACGGTCGAGGCGGAGCTCCGGGATGCCGGGATAGAGCCGGCGTCCCATGACGTTGTCTGGGCAGATGTCGCCACGCTGCCGGATGTTGACGTCGACCTCGTCGAGTTGGCGGCCGACCTCGACAGCTCGGATGACCGGGAATGAACCACCGCCCGATCCCTGGAAATGCTCTCTGACGATCAGACGCCCGAACTGGCGGCCATCGTGCGGCGGATCTGTGGCCTGGCCATGCAGGATCGCCACCGCCGAGATCCGCAGGCTGGACCGACGCCGCGCAGCCGCGCACGCGGTGGGATCGATCAGCCTGGTGAGCACGCCAGGGGTGTTGGATGAGTGACCCCGTCACAGCACTGGCTGCGTGCCCCATGGCGCTGAGCCGCTGACCAGCGACGTTGCTGGTCAGGGCCGGTACCCTTTGGTTCGGACAGGAGGTGATCGGGATGAGTGCCGAAGCGAGCACGGCCATGCCGTACGGGGGTTGGGCGACGTTACTGGCCGCATGGCAGGAAATGGACGTGCCAGAAGGCTGGCGAGCAGAGATCGTTGGGGAAGGCATCACCGTGACACCGCCGCCGGGCAACGGCCACAACTCGATCGCCGACTTGGTGCACCGAGCTTTGGCCCGCCTCATTCCGGACGACTGGGGGCTGTATCAGACCCTGGGGATGTCCATCCCACTGCGGCTCAAGTTGTTCATTCCCGATCTTGCGGTGGTGCCCAGGTCGGATGTGAACAGTCGGCCGGACAATGAGCCGGTGCCGGCCGATCTGGCGCTGCTGATCGTCGAGAACACCTCGCGAGGCAGTGCCGAGACCGACCGGAAGACGAAGCGTTGGGGCTACGCCCACGCGGGCGTGCCGCAGTATCTGCTGATCGATCGGTTCGACGAGGACGGCCCAGCCGTGTCCCTGTTCTCCGACCCGGTCGACGGGCACTACCAGCACATCACCCGGATCCCGTTCGGCGAGAAGATCTCGCTGCCCGAGCCGTTCGGGCTCGACCTCGATACCAGCGCCTTTTCCGACGTGCTCTGAATGGCGGTTCCCCGTCGGGGTTCGCCGCTAGGCTGACCGCGTGTCAGGCGAAGGGGTCAGGGGCCGTCGCGGGGTCCCAGGACAGTCCTGGCACGCCCCAGCGATTCTGCTTCAGCATCCGCTTGGCGTCCCTCGCGTTCCTGCCGACGAGTCGGTCCAGGTAGAGCAGGCCGTTGAGATGGTCGGTCTCGTGCTGGAAGCAGCGGGCCAGGTAGCCGGTGCCCTCGACCTCGATGGGCGTGCCGTCCGCGTCGAACCCGGTGACCTTCGCCCAGTGCGCCCGGCCGGTCGGGAACGACTCGCCGGGCACCGACAGGCAGCCCTCCCAGTCGTCCTCCGGGTCGGGCATGGTCTCCGGCACCGCGGACGTCTCGATCACCGGGTTCACGACGACGCCCCGGTGCCGGACGTGTTCGTCGTCGTCGCAGTCGTAGACGAACACCCGCAGGTCGATGCCGATCTGGTTGGCGGCAAGGCCGGCGCCGTTGGCCGCCGTGTTGGTCTCGAACATGTCCGCGACCAATTGACGCAGGTCGTCGTCGAACGAGGTGACCGGTCGGGTCGGCGTGCGCAACACGGTGTCGCCGACGATCCGGATCGGATGAATCGCCATGTCGGTGACCCTATGGTGCTCAGTCGGATGACGCGCCGGTGGATCGTCGGCAAGCGGCGACCGTCACATGGTGTAATGACGGCCGGGGAATCACACCGGTGTGATTTTGGTCCACCGGTCGCCCCGACCGCGAGGCGAGGAGCCAGATGGACGCCGCAGAGGCCCTGACACCGGCCGAGGAGCCGGAGGACGGTCTGACCGCACGCGAGCACGAGATCCTGGCGTTCGAACGCCAGTGGTGGAAGTACGCCGGTGCGAAGGAACGGGCCATCCGCGAGCTCTTCGACATGTCCGCCACCCGCTACTACCAACTCCTCAACAACCTGATGGACAAGCAGGAAGCGATCCGGGTCGATCCCATGCTGATCAAACGTCTTCGCCGCCAGCGCGCGGTACGGATGCGCAGCCGCTCGGCGCGCCGACTCGGCTTCGACCCGCGGTGAGCATGCAAGGTATGCGGCCGGTTCGACTGGCCGGTTTCGTGCTCGTCGGGGTCGCAGTGGTGGCTGTCGGGCTCGGCGTGTTCGCGTTGACCAGCAACGGAGCCAGCCCGCAGACGCAGGGCCGCCCGCCGGTGACCAGCGGCACCCCCGCGCCGCCGCCGACCACCACGCCGACGCCGAGGCCGACCCGCACGACCACCACGAAGCCGCGCCCGACGAGCACGACGACTGCGCCGTCCAGCCAGACCACCACGGTCGTCCCGCCGCCTGCCCCGACCACGACGCCGAGCCTGAAGCAGACCATCGGCGTCCGGGTCTACAACAACAGCTTCATCAAGGACCTCGCCGCGAAGGCCGCGCAGGACTTCCGCGACGACGGCTTCAACGTCGTGCAGGTCGGCAACTACGCGGCCGGCAACATCCCGACCAGCACCGTCTACTACAGCCCGGCACCCGGCGAGCAGCAGGTCGCCAACGAACTGGGCAAGGACTTCGGCATGCGCGTCCAGCCCCGGTTCCCCGGCATCGCCTTCGCCAGCCCCGGCGTCATCGTGATCGTGACGATGGACTTCAAGGGCGGCGCAAGCTAACCCCGTCGATTGTCGGCGAAGCCGGCGATCTCGGCCAACTGCACCGGGTCCAGCGACGGCCGCACGGCCGCCCGCGCCGCTGCCAGGTGCGCCGACGTGACCTGGCTGGCGTCCAGCGACTCACGCATCGCGGTCAGCGCGGCCTCCCGCAGCACGGCGGCGCAGTCGGCGCCCGAGTAGCCGTCCAGTCCCGCAGCCACTTCGGCCAGGTCCACGTCGTCGGCCAGTGGCGTGTTGCGGGCCGTGGACCGCAGGATCGCCGCCCGTGCGTCGGTGTCCGGTGGCGGCACGTACACCACCCGCTCCAGCCTGCCCGGCCGCAGCAGTGCCGGGTCGACCAGTTCCGGCCGGTTGGTGGCGCCGAGCACCACGACGTCCCGCACCGGCTGCACGCCGTCCATCTCGGTGAGCAGAGCGGCCACCACCCGGTCGGCGACACCCGAGTCGCTGGACTGGCCCCGGCGCGGCGCCAACGCGTCCACCTCGTCCAGGAACACCAGCGTCGGCGCAGCCTGCCTGGCCCGCGCGAACAGTTCCCGCACCGCCCGCTCGGACTCGCCGACCCACTTGTCCATCAGTTCCGCGCCCTTGACCGACAGCACGTTCAGCCGACCGGAGCCGGCCAGCGCACGCACGATGAACGTCTTCCCGCAGCCGGGCGGCCCGTACAGCAGCACCCCGCGCGGCGGCTCGATGCCAAGGCGGTCAAAGGAATCCGGGTACTGCAGCGGCCACAGCACGGTCTCGGTGAGCGACTGCTTGACCTCGGCCATGTCGCCGACGTCGTCCAGCGTCAGCCCGCCGGTCATCACGACGTCCGATGTGGACATCGACACCGGTCGCACGGTCTCCAGCGCGCCGAGCAGGTCCTGTTGGCCGATCTTGGGCTCGTCGGCGTCCCGCTGCCGGATCGCCGCCCGCACGGCAGCCTCCCGGCACAGCGCACCGAGATCGGCCACCACGAAGCCGGGCGTCCGCTCGGCCACCGCACCGAGGTCCACATCGGACTCGGACGGAACCCTGCGGAGCAGGATGCGGAGCAGCTCGGTGCGCACCCTGGCGTCCGGTGCCGGCAGCGTCAGTTCACGGTCGACCAGTTCCGGATCGCGTAGCCGGTGGTCCACCGAGCCGGCATGCGACGTCGTGCATACCAGCGCCAGCAGCGGCGTGCGCACGGCGGCCCGCAGGGTGTCCAGCACGATGGTGGACACCGGCTGCGGGTTGCTGGCCGGCAGCAGCATGTCCACGTCGGTCAGCAGCAGCACGGCGGGCGTGCCGGCCTTCGTCGCCGAGATCGCGCTGTCCACCGCGGCCCGCACCCGGGCCGCGGCGGCGTTGGCCTCCAGCGCGCTCACGCCGGGCGCCGCCAACTCGACCAGCGTGGCGCCCACCGAGTTGGTGACCGCGCGGACCAGCGTCGTCTTGCCCACGCCTTCCGGCCCGCTGACCACGGCGCCGAGCCGGCCGCTGGACCCGAGCCGCTGCAACAGTTCCGGCCTGCGGAAGGCCAGTTCGAACCACTCGGTGAGCCTGCGGACCGCCTCGTCGGCGCCGACCAGGTCGGTCACCGGCGGCACGCTGACCGGTTCGGGCGCGGGCAGGTCGACGGGTGCCTCGTCAGCGGCGGCGGGTTCCGGCCGGTCCGCCTCAGGTGCTGGTGTGGTGGCGTCCCGCCAGCCGAGCACCGTGGCCGGCCGGACCGCGACGACGCCTGCCGGCTCGGTGGCGCTGACCGTGATCAACTCGGTGGTCCACGTCATGCCGATCGCGGTGGACAGCATCCGTCGTGCCGCCGTCACGTCGGCGCCGGGCGCGGGAGCCAGGTCCTGCGGCAGCAGCGACACGGCGTCGCCGGTGGTGATGACCTTGCCGATCAGCGCCAGCCGCACCATCTCCGGGCTGAGCAGCGCCCTGGCCAGCCGCGAGCCGGACACCGTGACCGTGCGCGCGGCAGCCACCTCGACGGGCGCGACGACGAGTTCCGAACCCTCGGTGATCCCCACGTTCGACATGGTCACGTCGTCCACCAGCACGACACCGGGCGCGGCAGCGCGGTCGCCGGCCGCGGCGAGCGCGGAGCTGACCCTGGCCCCGGTCAGCCGGACCGCGTCCCAGGCCCGCAGGCCGAGCGCGTCGAGCACCTCGGGGTGCAGCCGGACGACACCCCGCCGGGTGTCCAGTGCGGACGGCGAAAGGCGCGCGGTCAGGGTGATCTGCGGTGCGGACACAGCTGCCAGATTAACCGGATCTGCGCTCGCCGGTCCGGCCACCGGAAGGCGGCTGACCGACCCTGCGGATGCCGGCCCTGCGCAACCCGATGCGCCGCAGGCCGCGCCTGGGCAGCACCTGCGGTGCCGGCGGCAGCAGCGGGCCGACCGGGGGGTCCATCGGCATCATCAGCGGTCCGGTCGGCTCGTCCCGGCGCGGCCGGCCGACGGCGCGGCGAGCCACCCCGGCGACCCTGCGCAGCGGCGGCCGGAGACCGAGCCTGCGTGCCGTGCCGGCCCTGCGGATCGCCCGCCGTTCCCTCGGTGGCACGGCCCATGCCTCGGGGTGCCCGGCCAGCCAGTGGTAACGGCGCATCGCCAGCGGGATGTGCAGCAGGTACACCAGCATGGCCACCACGAGGGTGCCCAACGGGAACGTGATGATCGCGGCGGCCGTCAGCCCGACCAGCACCAACAGGGGCGCGACCGCCCTGGCCGGCACCTTGACGGTCTTCGCGGACAGCGTGGGGATGCGGCTGATCAGCAGTGCGGCCACGGCCACCGTCCAGATGGTGACCACCACCGGCGAGGACCACCAGCCGTTGCCGACCTGCCGGTCCAGGGCGAGCGGCAGCAGCACCAGCAGCCCACCGGCGGGAGCGGGCACGCCGACGAAGAACTCCTTGGCGTACGGCGGCTGTTCCGCGTCGTCGAGCAGGGTGTTGAACCTGGCCAACCGCAGGATCATGCACACCGCGAACACCAGCGTGACGACCCAGCCCGCCCGGTAGCCGTGCAGCGACCAGATGAAGATCACCAGCGCGGGTGCCACACCGAAGGAGATCGCGTCGGACAGCGAGTCCAGTTCGGCGCCCATCTTGCTGGTGGCGTCCAGCAGTCGCGCGATCCGGCCGTCCAGGCTGTCGAACACCGCGGCCAGACCGACCGCGGCGATGGACAACTCGTAGAAGCCGCTCATCGCGAACTGCACCGCGGACAGCCCGGAGCACAGCGCGAGCACGGTGATCGCGTTGGGCAGTACCCGGACGGTGGGCGTCCTAGCGGGCACCGGTGACCCCCAACTCGGCCAGCAGGGTCTCGCCGCCGATGGTGTGCTGACCTGGTTCGATGGCGATCCTGCTGCCCAGCGGCACGTAGGTGTCCACCCGGGAGCCGAACCGGATCAGGCCGTACGTGGCGCCCGCGACGGCCTTGTCGCCCTCGGCGACCGAGCACACGATCCGGCGCGCGATCAGCCCGGCGATCTGCACGACCACCAGGTCCTGGCCGCCGGTGGTGCGCAGCAGCATGCTGTTGCGCTCGTTGTCGTCACTGGCCTTGTCCAGGTCGGCGGAGAGGAACTTGCCGGGCCGGTAGCTGATCCGCCGGATCTCGCCGTCCACCGGCAGCCGCTGGACGTGCACGTCGAAGACGGACAGGAACACGCTGATCCGCAGCATCGGCTCGGCCGGCAGGCCCAGTTCGGCGGGCGGTACGGCCTCCATCACCTGGGAGACGGTCCCGTCGGCGGGCGCCACCACGAGGCCGGGCCCGCGTGGCGTGACGCGGTGCGGCTCCCGGAAGAACCAGGCGCACCAGGCGGTGAGCAGACCGAAGGGCAGCCCGAGCGGGCGCCAGAGCCGCCGCAGCAGCACTGTGGCCAGCACTCCCGCCAGTACGAACGGTCGGCCTGCCGGATGCATCGGCGGCACTGTCTGCCTGACCAGTTCGAGCAGGTGGGAGACGGGGCCGGCGGAACGTTGGTCGTCGGCGGTCATTTTTGTGCGGTCAGTCCATTCGGATCTCGGTCGCGAACGGCGCCACGGTACGCCCCGGTGCGAGTGGCCCGGGCAGGTGGCCAACGGGTGGTCGCCGCCCGTGCGCCCCCCGACGGCGCGCGCATCGCCGACCACCCGCTACGCCAGCAGTGTAATTCGCCTCACAACTGGTGATCAACGGCGTACGGCGAGTGATCGTCCTCAGCTGGACAGTGAGGCCAGGTCGATGATCTCCACCTGCGCGCCTGCCGGCAGCGCGTCGGCCTCCTCCGGCACCACGAACAGGCAGTTGGCCACCGCGAACGAGCCCAGCAGGTGCGAACCGGGGCCGCCGACCGGCGCCACGCTGGCGTCCCCGGGCTCGTAGTGGCCACGCCGGTACTGCCGCTTGCCGGCCGGCGCGGTGACCGGGGTGGACAGCGTGGCCACCGGTCGCCGCCGGTCCACCGCCTGGTGCCCCATCGCCGCCAGCAGCGCGGGCCGTACGAAGATCTCGAACGAGATGGCGGCGCTCACCGGGTTGCCGGGCAGCGTGACGACCGGCACACCCTGGTAGCGGCCGGCGCCCTGCGGCCCGCCCGGCTGCATCGCCACCTTGTAGAAGGTCACACCCTGGCCGGTCAGCGCGTCCTTGACCACCTCGTAGGCGCCCGCGCTCACCCCGCCGGACGTGATCACCAGGTCGGCGCCGGCCAGTCGTTCGGCCAGCGCGGCGTGGAACGAGACGACGTCGTCCGGCACGAACCGCAGCAGGTCCGGCTCACCGCCTGCGGCGCGAACCGCGGCGGCCAGCATGATCCCGTTGGACTCGTAGATCTGGCCGGGCAGCAGCGGCTTGCCCGGCTCGACCAGTTCCGACCCGGTGGACAGGACCAGCACCCTCGGCCGCCGGTACACCGGCAGCGACGCACTGCCCATGGCGGCGGCCAGCCCGAGCTGGATCGGCCCGAGCAGGGTTCCGGCGCTCAGCACGACACTGCCGGCCGCCACGTCCTCACCGGCGTGCCGCAGGTGGGTGCCTGTCTTCATCTCGGTGTGAATGGCGACCTGGTCGGTGCCCGCGTCGGTCTGCTCGACCGGCACCACGGTGTCGGCACCGGGCGGCATGGGGGCGCCGGTCATGATCCGGTGCGCCGTGCCGGGCAGCAGCGGCACCACGTCGGTCCGGCCCGCCGGGATGTCCTCGGCCACCGGCAGCACCACCGGCCGGTCCTCGCTCGCGCCCATCAGTTCCGCCGAGCGCACCGCGTAGCCGTCCATCGCCGAGTTGTCGAACGGTGGCAGCGCGAGCGGCGCGACGAGATCCCCCGCCAGCACCAGGCCGAGGCAGTCGGCGAGGGGCAGTTCGACCACCGGCAGCGCACCGATCAGGCCGGCCACCCGCGCGCGGTGTTCCTCAACAGTGACCGGTGTTCGTGTGGCTGCCATGCGGACATCCTCACACCCCGCCGGGTGTCCCCTTCGTGCCACACTGCGGTGATCGCTACTGCCGGCCGGGGAAGGGACGAACACGTGCAGGTGCGCACGCGCCACACGCCGACGTTCGGGGTGGCCCGGTTACTGCTGGCACCCGGTGAAGGTGTGCAGACCTGTGCCGATGCCATGGTCGCCACCAGCTACGGGGTCGGCGTCGAGCGTGCGTCCGGCACGGCGTTCCGGCATCTGGCCAAGTCCTGGCGGGACGCGGACATCTGCACGGCGCCCGCCGAGGGCGGCTGGATCGACGTGGCCCCCGGCCTGCCCGGCGACCTCTACCAGCTGGACCTGGACGGTGTCACCGGCTGGTGCCTGGCCAAGGACGCGTGGCTGGCCGCTGCCAGCACGGTCCGGCTGGAGACCGGCTGGGCAGGCTACCGGACGATCTTCGGTGGCGACGTCGGCTTCCTGGCGCACGCCGACGGCACCGGCCCTGTCGTGCTGGCCTGCTGCGGCGCGCTGGACCTGGTCACGCTGGCACCCGGTGAGCTGGTCACCATCGACCCGGGGCACGTGGTGGCCTATCCCGAGACCGTGCAGTGCCGGTTGCGGGCCGTGCATCCGACCGCCACCCAGTCGGTAAGCACTGGTGAGGGCCTGGTCCTGGACTTCGCGGGCCCCGGCCAGTTGGTCACCCAGACCAGAGGGCTGCGGGCGATGGCCACCTGGCTGGCCGGGCACGCTCCGGCCGACCGCTAGGCTGCGGTGCGTGTCGGAGGACCTCACCGGGCGTCGCGTCGGTCATTACCGGATCGACGGCGTGTTGGGCAGAGGCGGCATGAGCGTGCTGTACCGCGCCACCGACATCCGACTGGGCCGCAAGGTGGCCCTGAAGGTGATGGGGGAGAACCTCACCGGGGACAACGAGTTCCGTGAGCGGTTCGTCGACGAGGCCCGCAACACGTCAGCCATCGACCACGCGAACGTCGTGCCGCTGTACGACTTCGGTGAGATCGACGGGCTCCTCTACATCGCGATGCGCCTGGTGGACGGCGCCGACCTGGCCAACCTGATCAAGGACGGCCCGCTCAGCCCGGCCCGCACGCTGGCGCTGTTGGCGCAGGTGGCCGAGGCCCTGGACATGCTGCACGACCGAGGTCTCGTGCACCTGGACGTGAAGCCGGCCAACGTGCTGGTCACCACCAGGGAGTCCTCCAGCGAGCACGTCTACCTCGCCGACTTCGGGCTGACCCGGCGTGGTGCCACCGGCCACCGCACCCGCAGCGGCGACTTCCTCGGGTCACCCACCTACGCGGCGCCGGAGCACCTGCGCGGCGAACCGGTCGACGGCCGGACCGACGAGTACGCCCTGACCTGCGTCTTATTCGCCTGCCTCACCGGTCGGCCGCCGTTCCAGGGCCAGGTGCCCGAGGTGATCGCGGGCCACCTGACCAGGGAGGTGCCATCGATCACCGGGCTGGTCGCCATGCCCGCTGCCCTGGACGCCGTGATCCGCAAGGGCATGGCGAAGGAACCGAACGGCCGCTACCCGGACTGCCGGTCGCTGATCGCCGCGGCCCGCTCGGCCATGGCGGCGATCGCCCGGCCCGGCCTGCCGCCGCTGGCCCGGGGTGCCGGCCCCCAACTCGGCCCACCGTCGGGCCCACCGTCGGGCCCGCAGCCGCAGCTCGGCCCGCCGTCCGGTCCGCAGCCGCTCGGGCCGCTGTCCGGTCCCCAGCCGCAGTTGGGCCCACCGTCCGGGCCGATGCGCCAGCAACCCGTGCAGCAACCCCAGCAGCACGGCGGCTACCCGCCCCGGCCCGACCAGTACGGCCAGGGCATGCCACCGGCCAGCGGTGAGCCGATGCGGCTGCGCCCGCCGACCCCGGCAGGCGCCAGCGCGTTCACCCCGGAGCGTGGTGTGCTGTCCCGCTGGGGGCTGCCGATCCTGGTCGGCATCGCGGCGATCGTGGTCATCGTGGTGCTGGTGATCGCGCTCACCGGGGGCAACGGCGGCGCCAGCAGTCTGAGTGAACTACCGCCGAACATCCCAGGTCAGTCCGTCTCGTAGACCTGCGTTTCTTGCACTCGGGGGCGGAGAGTGCTAAACACAAGTTGGCACTCGGACCACCTGAGTGCCAGGCGTGGACGCACCGCGTTCATGTCCTGAGGTCGGGACGGTGAGGCCGGCAACGGGGGGAGCTCCGAGCCGGTCGTCCGTCGCGGGCACCGAGCCTGGCCGAGCTACGTGTCCTGTCATGACAGCGCATCGCGGATACGCGTTAGCGCTGGTCATGGTGTCCAATCGGAGGACCACACCGCAATGGCCAAGATGATCGCGTTCGACGAGGACGCCCGCCGTGGTCTTGAGCGCGGCATGAACACCCTCGCCGACACCGTCAAGGTGACGCTCGGCCCGAGGGGCCGCAATGTCGTGCTCGAGAAGAAGTGGGGTGCGCCGACGATCACCAACGACGGCGTCTCCATCGCCAAGGAGATCGAGCTCGAGGACCCGTGGGAGAAGATCGGGGCCGAGCTCGTCAAGGAAGTTGCCAAGAAGACCGACGACGTCGCGGGTGACGGCACCACCACCGCGACCGTGCTCGCCCAGGCCCTGGTTCGCGAGGGTCTGCGCAACGTCGCTGCCGGCGCCAACCCGATGGCCCTGAAGCTGGGCATCGAGAAGGCCGTCGAGGCCGTTGCCGAGCAGCTCCTGAAGACCGCCAAGGAGGTCGAGACCAAGGAGCAGATCGCGGCCACCGCGTCCATCTCCGCGGCCGACTCGACCATCGGTGAGCTGATCGCCGAGGCCATGGACAAGGTCGGCAAGGAAGGCGTCATCACCGTCGAGGAGAGCCAGACCCTGGGGCTCGAGCTCGAGCTCACCGAGGGCATGCGCTTCGACAAGGGCTTCCTGTCCGGCTACTTCGTGACCGACCCCGACCGCCAGGAATCCGTCCTGGACGACCCGTACATCCTGCTGTACGGCTCGAAGATCTCCACGGTCAAGGACCTGCTGCCGCTGCTGGAGAAGGTCATGCAGGCAGGCAAGCCGCTGCTGATCATCTCCGAGGACGTCGAGGGCGAGGCCCTGGCCACCCTGGTCGTCAACAAGATCCGTGGCACCTTCAAGTCCGTCGCCGTCAAGGCCCCCGGCTTCGGTGACCGCCGCAAGGCGATGCTGCAGGACATCGCGACCCTCACCGGTGGTCAGCTGATCACCGAGGACGTGGGCCTGAAGCTGGACACCGCCGACCTGTCGCTGCTGGGCAGCGCCCGCAAGGTCGTGGTGACCAAGGACGAGACGACCATCGTCGAGGGCGCTGGTGACCCCGAG